>NZ_FSRS01000001.1:2250000-2570000 GCF_900142935.1 Rhodovulum sp. ES.010
GCCTCGGACATGTACCTGCCGGCGCTGATCCTGATCCTGATCGGGGCGTTCACCAAATCGGCGCAGTTCCCGTTCCATTTCTGGCTGCCGCACGCGATGGCCGCGCCCACGCCGGTCTCGGCCTACCTGCACTCGGCGACCATGGTGAAGGCGGGCGTGTTCCTGCTGGCGCGGATGTGGCCGGTGCTGGCCGGCACCGACGCGTGGTTCTACATCGTGGCGACCACCGGGTTGATCACCATGGTGCTGGGCGCGCTGATCGCGATCTTCAAGGACGATCTGAAGGCGCTTCTGGCGTTCTCGACGGTCAGCCACCTGGGCCTGTTGACGATGCTGCTGGGGTTCGGGACGAAATTCGCGGCCATCGTCGCGGTGTTCCACGTCATCAACCACCTGACCTTCAAGGCGGCGCTGTTCATGTCGGCGGGCATCGTCGATCACGAGGCACATACCCGCGACATCAAGCGGCTGGGCGGGCTTGCGAAGCTGATGCCGATCACGGCGGCGATCGGCATGGTCACGGCGCTGTCGATGGCGGGGATTCCGCTGTTCAACGGGTTCCTGTCCAAGGAAATGATGCTGGACGCGGCCTCGGACACCGTCTGGGCCGGCAGCGCATGGGCGGTGCCGGTGGCGGCGACGCTGGGCGCGCTGTTGTCGGTGGCCTATTCGTTCCGCTTCATCGCGCATGTGTTCCTGGGGCCGGTGCGTGACGATTACCCGTCGAAACCGCACGACCCGCCTTTCGGCATGTGGGCGGCGCCCGCGTTCCTCGCGGTGTTCGTGGTGCTGATCGGCGTGCTGCCGGCGGTCATCGTGGGCCCGCTGGTGGCGGTGGCGGGCGGCGCGGTCATCGGGGGCGGCGAACTGCCCTATTACTCGCTGAAGATCTGGCACGGGGTGAACGCGGCGCTGATCATGTCGATCATCGCAGTGGCGGGCGGCCTGGTGATCCTCGCGCTGCACCGGCCGCTGGACCGGCTCTGGCGGGCCGCGCCGCGCCCCGAGGCCAAGGCGATCTTCGATGCGCTGGTCGGCGGGGTGGCGGGGCTGTCGCAGCGGTTCACCGACGGGCTGCACAACGGCGCGATCAGCCGCTACCTGGCGATCTTCATCGCCGCGACGCTGGCGCTGGGCTATGCCGCCTGGACCGGCGGCGGCCTCGGCCCGCCCACGCGGCCGATGCTGCCGATTCCGCCGGTGGCGGCGATCGGCTGGCTGCTGCTGGTCGCGGCGACGCTTCTGGTCGTGACCATGCACCGGCGCCGGTTCCAGTCGCTGGTGCTGATCGGGGTGATCGGGCTGATGATCTCGGTGGGCTTCGTCTACCTCTCGGCGCCGGACCTCGCGCTGACGCAGATCTCGGTGGAAACCGTGACGATCATGCTGCTGCTTCTGGCGCTGCATTTCATGCCCAAGCACACGCCGAAGGAAAGCCCGCTGGCGCTGCGGGTGCGCGACGGGGTGATCGCGGCGGTGGCGGGCGTCGCCGTCACCGCGCTGGCCATGGCGTTCCTGCGGCATGACTTCTCGACGATCTCGGACTTCCACCTCGCCAATTCCTATACCGGCGGCGGCGGCACCAACGTGGTCAACGTGATCCTCGTCGATTTCCGCGGCTACGACACCTATGGCGAGATCATCGTGCTGGGGATCGCGGGGCTGACCATCTTCGCGCTGATGGAGGGGCTCCTGAACGGCCCGGCGGCGCGGCGGCTGCGCAATACCGACTATTCGCAGGACCGCTCGCGCGACCGGCACCCGCTGATGATGGTGGTGGCGACGCGGGCGATGATGCCCATCGCGGTGGTCGTCGGCGTCTACATCTTCCTGCGCGGGCACAACCAGCCGGGCGGCGGCTTCATCGCGGGGCTGGTGATCTCGATCGCGCTTCTGATGCAGTACATGGCCTCGGGCTTCGCCTGGGCGCAGGCGCGCCAGCGGATCGAGTTCCACGCGATGATCGGCTGGGGCGTCGCGGTCGCGGGGCTGACCGGCGCGGGGGCCTGGCTGGCGGGCAAGCCGTTCCTGACCAGCGCCTATGGCTATGTCGATCTGCCTCTGATCGAGGAATTCGGCATCGGCTCGGCCTTCCTGTTCGACCTCGGCGTGTTCCTGACGGTGCTGGGCGCGGTGATGCTGGCGCTTTACAGCCTGTCGCGGATCGCGCGCTACGCGGGCGAGACGGTGAATGTCGAGCCGATGGATTACGACCCCTCGCAGCGCGTCGAGGCGATGCGGAACGGAGACATCTGATATGGAATTCGTGGTGGCGAGTTCGGTGGGCGTGCTGACCGCGGGCGGGGTCTACCTGGTGCTGCGGCTGCGCACCTTCCCGGTGATCCTGGGCCTGGCGATGCTGTCCTACGCGGTCAACATCTTCCTGTTCTCGACCGGGCGGCTGGCGATCAACGCGCCGCCCGTCCTGCAGAAATACGGCGAGGCGACCTATACCGACCCGCTGCCCCAGGCGCTGGTGCTGACCGCCATCGTGATCTCGTTCGGGATGACGGCGGTGCTGGTGATGATCGCGCTCGGCGCCTATCTGGAGGCCGACCATGACCGGATCGACCTGACCGATCCCGAGGACAACGAACCCGGCAGGAAGGACGGCGCGGCATGAGCCACTGGATCATCGCGCCGGTCATCCTACCCGCCCTGCTGGCCCCGCTGATCGCCTTCGTGATGCGCCACGACATGGTGCTGGCGCGCGCCGCCTCCTTTGCCGGTACCGTGGCGCTCGTCGCGATCTCGGTGGGCCTGACGGTGGCCGCCGCCGGCGGCGAGACATTCTCCTACGCGCTGGGCGACTGGCCCGCGCCCTTCGGCATCGTTCTGGTGCTCGACCGGCTCTCGGCGATGCTGGTGCTTCTGACCTCGGTGCTGGCGCTGATCGTGCTGACCCATGCGACCGCGACCGGCTGGGACGCGCGCGGGCGGCATTTCCACGCGCTGTTCCAGTTCCAGATCATGGGCATCTGCGGCGCCTTCCTGACCGGCGACGCGTTCAACCTGTTCGTGTTCTTCGAGGTGCTGCTGATCGCGTCCTACGGGCTGATGATCCATGGCGGCGGCAAGGTGCGGCTGCAGGCGGGGCTGCAATACGTGGTGATGAACCTCGCCGGCTCCACGCTGTTCCTGTTCGCGCTGGGCACGATCTACGCCACGACCGGCACGCTCAACATCGCCGACCTGGCGGTGAAGGTGCGCGAGATGCCGCTGGAGGACGCGGCGCTGGTGCGCGTGGCGGCGATGCTGTTCATGATCGTCTTCGCAATCAAGGCGGCGCTGTTCCCGATCCAGTTCTGGCTGCCGGCGACCTATGCCAACGCGCCCGCCCCGGTCGCGGCGCTGTTCGCGATCATGACCAAGGTCGGCGCCTATTCGATCGTGCGGGTGCACACGGTGGTCTTCGGCCCCGACGTCGCGGCGACGGCCGGACTGCCGGGGGACTGGCTCTACCCCGCCGCCGCCGTCACCCTGGCGCTCGGCGCGGTGGGCGTGCTGGGCGCGCGGCGGCTGATGCCGATGCTCGCCTTCTCGGTGGTGGCCTCGATGGGCACGCTGATGCTGGGCGTGGCGGCCTTCACGCCCTGGGCGATGACCGCGGCGCTCTACTACCTGCTGCACTCGACCTTCGCCGCGGCGGCGCTGTTCCTGCTGGCCGACCTGGTGCTGGCCCGCAGGCCCGAGGGCGACCGGCTGTCCGCGGCGCCGGCCACGGTGCAGAACGGGCTGTTCGCCGCGCTGTTCTTCGGGGGCGCGCTGGCGATGGCGGGGATGCCGCCGCTCAGCGGGTTCCTGGGCAAGCTGATGCTGCTCGACGCGCTGCGCGCGCCGGGGCTGATGACGCTGGGCTGGGTCACGATCCTCGGCGGCTCGCTGCTGATCATCGTGGGGCTCGCGCGGGCGGGCAGCGTGCTGTTCTGGAAATCGACCGCGGTGGCCGCCCATGTGCCCGCCGGGGGCGACGCGCCAGAAGACGCCCGCCCCGAAATGCACCCGGCCGGCGCGCTGGCGGTGGCGCCCACCATGGCGGCGCTCGCCGCGCTGGTCGCGCTGGCGGTCTTCGCCGGGCCGGTCACCGACTACCTGGAGCGCAGCTCGGCCCAGCTCTTCGACCCCGCCGGTTATGTCGAGGCCGTGCTGGGCCGGGACGGGGAGGGCTGATCCATGCTGCAACGCGTCTTTCCGCACCCGATCCTGAGCGTCACGCTGACGCTGGTCTGGCTGGGCCTCGCCAACAAGGTGACGCCGGGCAACCTGGTCCTGGGCGCGGTGCTGGGCACCGTGGTGCCGCTGGTCACGGCCGCCTACTGGCCCAACCGCCCGCGGCTGCGCCGGCCGCTGAAGATCGCGGAATACGCGCTGGTCGTGCTGTGGGACATCGTCGTGGCCAATATCGAGGTGGCGCGGATCATCGTGTTCAAGCGCAATGCCGACATCCGCTCGCGCTGGATCCCCGTGCCGCTGGACCTGACCTCGGCGGAGGCGATCTCGGTGCTGGCGGGGACCATCACGATGACGCCGGGCACGGTCTCGACGATGCTGTCGGCCGATGGCGGCGCGATCCTGGTGCATTGCCTGCACGCCGACGACCCCGACGAGGTGCGCGACACGATCAAGGCGCGCTACGAGACGCGACTGAAGGAGATTTTCGAATGATCGAGGCGGCGCTGATCTTCGCCTTCGGCTGCTACGGGCTGGGGCTTCTGGCCAATCTGTGGCGGATCACCCGGGGCCCCGACATCGCCGACCGCATCCTCGCGCTGGACACCATGGTCATCAACCTGATCGCGATTCTGATCCTCTACGGGATCTGGCAGGGCACGGCGGTCTACTACGAGGCGTCGATGCTGGTGGCGATGGTCGGCTTCGTCTCGACGGTGGCCTATTGCCGCTTCGTCCTGCGCGGCGACATCATCGAGTGAGGCCGGCCCCATGAGCATGCTCGTCGAATTCCTGATCGCGTTCTTCCTGGTCGTCAGCGGGGTGTTCGGCTTCGTCGGCTCGTTCGGGCTGATCAAGCTGCGCGACACGATGCAACGGCTGCACGGCCCCACCAAGGCCACGACGCTGGGCGTGGGCGGCGTGCTGATCGCCTCGATGCTCTACTTCTCGGTGGTGGATCAGAGCTTCTCGTTCCACGAGTTCCTGATCACCGTGTTCCTGTTCCTGACCGCGCCGATCACCGCGAACTTCATCGCCAAGACCTTCATGCAGGCGCATTGCCGCGCCGAGGACCTGCCGCCGACGGACCGCGATTTCGGATGGTCGCTCTACGACGAGCCGCCCACCGCGCCCGAGGCGGACAAGGACTAGCGCGGCGGGCGACGCCCACGCCCCCTTTGGCCTTGCCGCGCGTGCGTCTATGATTAGGCTCGCGCGGGGGTCGACTCGCCGGCTGCCCTGCACGCGACGCGCCGGGGCCGGAACGCCGGGCGCCCCTTGGTCCCGTGTTTCCCGAACCGGCAGGTCAGAGAATGGAAAGCCTCCTCTTTCAAGCGACGCTCTACCTGGGCGCGATCGTGCTGGCGGTGCCCATCGCGACGCGGCTGGGGCTCGGCTCGGTGCTGGGCTACCTGCTGATCGGCATCGCCATCGGGCCGGTGCTGGGGCTGGTCGGCGCCGAGATGGACAACCTGCGCCACGTCGCCGAGTTCGGCGTGGTGATGATGCTGTTCCTGATCGGGCTGGAGCTGGAACCGCGGGTGCTCTGGTCGATGCGCGACAAGCTGATCGGGCTGGGCGGCCTGCAGATCACCATCACGCTGGCGCTGGTCACCGCCGCGGCGCTGGTCTTCGGCCAGACCTGGCAGGCGGCGCTGGCGATGGGGATGATCTTCTCGCTGTCGTCGACGGCCATCGTGCTGCAGACCCTGTCCGAGAAGAAGCTGATGAACACGCCCGGCGGGCGCAGCACCTTCTCGGTGCTCCTGATGCAGGACATCGCGGTGATCCCGATGCTGGCGTTGATGCCGTTCCTCGCGGTGGCCGGGGCCCATGGCGCGGGAGAGGAGGCGCATGGCGGCCACGGCACGGTCAGCCTGATCGCGGGGCTACCCGCCTGGGGGGTGACGCTGGTCACGCTGGGCGCGGTGCTGGGCACGATCTTCGCCGGGCATTACCTGGTGCGGCCGCTCTTCCGCTACGTGCAGTCGGCGCGGCTGCGCGAGTTGAACACCGCGATGGCGCTGGTGATCGTGGCGGGCATCGCCTCGCTGATGCTGATGGTCGGGCTCTCGCCCGCGCTCGGCACGTTCCTCGCGGGCGTGGTGCTGGCCAACAGCGAGTTCCGGCACGAGCTGGAAAGCTCGATCCAGCCGTTCAAGGGGCTGCTTCTGGGACTGTTCTTCATCACCGTCGGCGCCGGGATGGATTTCTCGATCGTCCGCGAGGCGCCGGTGCTGGTGCCGGTCTACGTGGTGGGCCTGGTGATGATCAAGGTCGCCGTCCTCTACGGGCTGGCGGTGGCCTTCCGGCTCGACCGCGACAACCGCTGGCTGTTCACGCTGGGCCTGGCCCAGGCCGGCGAGTTCGGCTTCGTGCTGTCGGCCTTCGCCGCCTCGCAGAACATCCTGCCCGCGGCGGTGGCGAACATGTCGACCCTGGTGATCGCGCTGTCGATGCTGATCACGCCGGCGCTGTTCATCCTGCACGAGCTGATGGTCCGCTGGCAGAGCGGGGGCGCGGGCGGCGAGCGCCCGGACCACGACCATATCGAGGAAAAGCACCCGGTGATCGTGGCGGGCATGGGCCGCTTCGGCCAGACGGTGAACCGGCTGCTGACGATGACCGGGCACCGCACCACCGTCATCGACCACGACCTGAAGGCGGTGCAGCGGCTGCGCCGGCTCGGCTTCAAGGCCTATTACGGCGACCTCACGCGCCCCGAACTGCTGGCCTCGGCCGGGATCGAGACCGCCGAGGTGCTGGTGGTCTGCCTCGGCGACCCGGCGGCCACCGAACAGCTTGTCAGCTATGCCCGCCGCATCCGCCCCGACCTGCACATCATCGCCCGCGCCCGCGACCGGGTCCATGCCTTCGAGCTCTACCGCGCCGGCGCCGACGAGACCGTGCGCGAACTCTTCGACAGCGCGCTGAACGCCGGGCGCTACGCGCTGGAAAAGACCGGGCTGACCACGGTGGAGGCCGAGAACGCGGTCACGACCTTCTACGAGTTCGAGCGCGCCGCGCTGCGCGACCTTGCGAAGGTCTGGAAGCCCGGCGTGCCGATCGAGGAGAACGCCGATTACGTGGCGATGAGCCGGCAGCTCAATGCCGATCTGGAAACCGCCTTCGCGGAGGCGCCGCTGCACGAGGCGAGCCCGCGCAGCCATGCCGCCCCCGACTCGCCCGCCGATGTCTTCGCCGAGGGCGGCCCCGAGAACCGGTCGTGACGGGCCGTGGGGCCGCCCCGCCTTTTGTAAACGAATTTACAGAACCGGCCCGAATCCCGGTCAGAACATTCACAATATTGACCGTTCGTCGCGATTGACGCGTTGATTTTTTACAGTTTCTAGTAAAAACCCGGAACCGTTAATGGCAGCGCCGCCTTGCGGCCTTCCCAAGACGCACAAGGAGACAGCCGAATGACCGTGACGACGAGCGATGACGCCGCCGATGTGATGCACCCCCCCAGCGCGGAGTTCGTATCCGGCGCCCATATCGACGCGTCGCGGTATGAGGAGATGTATCGCGCGTCGGTCGCGGATCCGGAGGCGTTCTGGGGGGAGCACGGGCGTCGGCTGGACTGGATCAAGCCCTATACCGAGGTCAAGAACACCAACTTCAGGATGGGCGAGGTCGAGATCCACTGGTTCCGCGACGGCACGCTGAACGTCGCCGCCAACTGCATCGACCGCCACCTCAAGACCCGCGGCGACCAGGACGCGATCATCTGGGTGCCGGACGAGCCCGACGCGGAAACCCTGCACATCACCTACCGGGAGCTGCACGAGAAGGTGAACCGGATGGCCAACGTCCTGCTCAGCCAGGGCGTGATGCGCGGCGACCGGGTGGTGCTGTACCTGCCGATGATCCCCGAGGCCGCCTACGCGATGCTGGCCTGCGCGCGGATCGGCGCGATCCATTCCATCGTCTTCGCGGGGTTCTCCTCGGACGGGCTGGCCAACCGGATCAACGATTGCGGCGCCAAGGTCGTCATCACCGCCGACACCGCGCCCAGGGGCGGGCGCAAGACCAACCTCAAGGCCAATACCGACGCGGCCCTTCTGCACTGTTCGGACAAGGTGCGCTGCATGGTGGTCAAGCATACCGGCGACCAGACCACCTGGATCGACGGGCGCGACGTCGACGTGCTGGCGCTGATGGACCATGCCTCGCCCGACTGCCCGGCCCGCGAACTGGGCGCCGAGCATCCGCTGTTCATCCTCTACACGAGCGGATCGACCGGCAAGCCCAAGGGCGTGGTGCACAGCTCGGGCGGCTATCTCGTCTATGCCGCGATGACCCATGAATACGTCTTCGACTATCACGAGGGCGACGTGTTCTGGTGCACCGCCGATGTGGGCTGGGTCACCGGGCACAGCTACATCGTCTACGGGCCGCTGGCGAACGGGGCCACCACCGTGATGTTCGAGGGCGTGCCCACCTACCCCGACGCGGGCCGCTTCTGGCGGATCTGCCAGGACCTGAAGGTCAACCAGTTCTACACCGCGCCCACGGTGATCCGGGCGCTGATGGGCCAGGGCACCGAGTGGGTCGAGACATACGACCTGTCGTCGCTGAAGGTGCTGGGCACGGTCGGCGAGCCGATCAACCCCGAGGCCTGGGAGTGGTACAACACCCATGTCGGCCAGGGGCGCTGCCCGATCGTCGACACCTGGTGGCAGACCGAGACCGGCGGCCACCTGCTGACGCCCCTGCCCGGCGCCACGCCGACCAAGCCCGGCTCGGCCACGCGGCCGTTCTTCGGGGTGCAGCCGGTGGTGCTGGAGCCCGAATCCGGCAAGGAGATCGAAGACACCGTGGCCGAGGGCGTGCTCTGCCTGAAGGATTCGTGGCCCGGCCAGATGCGCACGGTCTGGGGCGATCACGAGCGCTTCCAGGACACCTATTTCAGCCATTACAAGGGCTACTACTTCTCCGGCGACGGCTGCCGGCGCGATGCCGACGGGTATTACTGGGTGACGGGGCGCGTCGACGACGTGATCAACGTGAGCGGCCACCGGATGGGCACCGCGGAGGTCGAATCCGCGCTGGTGGCCCATGCCGCGGTGGCCGAGGCGGCGGTCGTCGGCTACCCGCACGAGATCAAGGGCCAGGGCATCTACGCCTATGTCACGCTGATGAACGAGGTCGACCCCACCGACGCGCTGAAGAAGGAACTGGAGAAGTGGGTCCGCACCGAGATCGGCCCGATCGCCAAGCCCGACCTGATCCAGTGGGCGCCGGGCCTGCCCAAGACCCGCTCGGGCAAGATCATGCGCCGCATCCTGCGCAAGATCGCCGAGAACGACTACGGCACCTTAGGCGACACCTCCACCCTCGCCGACCCCTCGGTGGTCGACGACCTCATCGAAAACAGGATGAACCGGGGCTGAGCCCCGCGCAAGACACCGGGCGCGCGGGAGGCGCGCCCGGCCCTTCAACCCGCAACGGGAGGAACTGCTCCATGTCCGACAAGGACGCCGCAATGGCCTACTGGAAGGCCAACCTTCGCCTCATCGTCATAAGCCTCGTCATATGGGCCACAGTCTCGTTCGGCTTCGGGATCATCCTGCGCCCGCTGCTGTCCGGCATCAGCGTCGGCGGCACCGATCTGGGCTTCTGGTTCGCCCAGCAAGGCTCGATCCTGGTCTTCCTGTGCCTGATCTTCTTCTACGCGTGGCGCATGAACCGGCTGGATCGCAAGTTCGGCGTGGACGAGGAGTGAGACCATGAGCCAATTCGTCATCAACCTGATCTTCGTGGGCGCCTCGTTCGCGCTCTATATCGGTATCGCGATCTGGGCCCGCGCCGGGTCCACCTCCGAGTTCTACGCCGCGGGCCGCGGCGTCCACCCCGTGACCAACGGCATGGCCACCGCGGCCGACTGGATGTCGGCGGCCTCCTTCATCTCGATGGCGGGCCTCATCGCCTTTGTCGGTTATGACAACTCGACCTTCCTGATGGGCTGGACCGGCGGCTACGTGCTGCTGGCGCTGCTGCTGGCGCCCTACCTGCGGAAGTTCGGCAAGTTCACCGTGTCGGAGTTCATCGGCGACCGGTTCTACAGCCAGACCGCGCGCATGGTGGCGGTGGTCTGCCTGATCGTCGCCTCGATCACCTACGTGATCGGCCAGATGACCGGCGTGGGCGTGGCCTTCGGCCGCTTCCTCGAGGTGGACAACACCACCGGCCTCTTGATCGGGGCGGCGGTCGTCTTCGCCTACGCGGTGTTCGGCGGCATGAAGGGCGTCACCTACACCCAGGTCGCGCAATATGTGGTGCTGATCCTGGCCTACACGATCCCGGCGATCTTCATCTCGCTGCAGCTGACCGGCAACCCGATCCCGGCGCTCGGCCTCTTCGGCGAGCACCAGGCGTCGGGCGAGCCGCTGTTGCAGAAGCTCGACCAGATCGTGACGGACCTGGGCTTCCGCGAATACACGATGCACCACGGCGACACGTTCAACATGGTGCTGTTCACCCTGTCGCTGATGATCGGCACCGCGGGTCTGCCGCACGTCATCATGCGGTTCTTCACCGTGCCGCGGGTGGCCGATGCGCGCTGGTCGGCGGGCTGGACGCTGGTCTTCATCGCGCTTCTCTACCTGACGGCCCCGGCCGTGGGCGCGATGGCGCGGCTGAACATCACCGAACTGATGTGGCCCAACGGCACCGACGGGCAGGCCGTCTCGACCGAGACGATCCAGAGCGACCCGGCCTATGACTGGATGGAAACCTGGCGCGTCACCGGCCTTCTGGGCTGGGAAGACAAGAACGGCGACGGGCTGATCCAGTACTACAACGACGCGAGCCCCGAGATGCAGGAGCGTGCGGAGGCCGAAGGCTGGCAAGGCAACGAGCTGACCAACTTCAACCGCGACATCCTGGTGCTCGCCAACCCCGAGATCGCCAACCTGCCCGCCTGGGTGATCGGCCTGATCGCGGCCGGCGGCCTCGCGGCGGCGCTGTCGACGGCGGCGGGGCTCTTGCTCGCGATCTCCTCGGCGGTGAGCCACGACCTGATCAAGGGGGCGCTCAACCCCAACATCTCGGAACGCGGCGAATTGTTGTCGGCGCGGCTGGCGATGGCGGCGGCGATCGTGGTGGCGACCTATCTGGGGCTCAACCCGCCGGGCTTCGCCGCGCAGACCGTGGCACTGGCCTTCGGGTTGGCCGCGGCCTCGATCTTCCCGGCGCTGATGATGGGCATCTTCTCGACGCGCATCAACAACGTGGGCGCGGTCGCGGGGATGCTGGCGGGCCTGATCACCACGCTGGTCTACATCTTCCTGCACAAGGGCTGGTTCTTCATCCCCGGCACCAACAGCTTCGACGACAGCGATCCGCTGCTGTTCACGATCAAGTCGACCTCGTTCGGCGCGGTCGGTGCGGCGATCAACTTCGCCACCGCCTATGTCGTGGCGAGCATGACGAAGGAGACGCCGGAAGAGATCAAGGACCTGGTCGAAAGCGTGCGCGTCCCGCGCGGCGCCGCCGCGGCCGCGGCCGACCACTGACGCAACACCGGAGGGGGCGGGCCGCCGCCCCCTCTGCCCCGACCGGAATTTCCCGGCGGGTCCTCCTCCTTTTAGGTTGTTTCATGACCGGCAATCCGCGCAGGAGGCGCGCATGTCCGACGCCGAGGCCGATCTCCTCGCAGAGCTGACCGCGATTCCGCCCTTCGACTTGCTGCCCGAGGACGCGCGGGACGGGCTGACGGGCCGTGTGCGGCGGCTCGAGACCGGGGTCGGGCAGACGATCTGCCGCGAGGGCGAGAAGCTCGACGGGCTTTACGTGATCGTCGCGGGCGAGGTCGATATCGAGAGCGCGGGTTCGGACGTGATCGCGCATCGCGGCCCCGGCGACGTGGTCGGCGAACGCGGGCTGCTGCGGTTCGGGCGCGCGACGCTGACCGCGCGGGCGCGCAGCGCGGTCACGGCGCTGCTGGTGCCCAAGGCCGAGTTCCACGACCTGATGGACGACGTGCCGGCCTTTGCCGACTGGTTCCGCCGGGCGGTGCCCGGCCGGGTCGCCGACACTGGCGACGAGGCGGCGGGCCTGACCGCGCTGAAGGTGGCCGACCTGATGACCGCCACGCCGGTCACCTGCCCGGTCGGCGCGACCGTGACCGAGGCCGCGCGGATCATGCGTGAGAACGGCATTTCCTCGGCGATCGTGATGGAGGGCGCGGCACCGGCAGGCATCGTCACCGTGCGCGACCTGACCAACAAGGTGCTGGCCGAGGGGCTGGACGGCACGACCCCGGTCGCCCGGGTGATGACCGCGGACCTGATCACCATCGCGCCCGAGGCGCTGGGGCTCGACGCGCTGATGATGCTGGCCGACCACAATATCAGCCACCTGCCGGTGGCCGAGGCCGGCCGCATCGTGGGGTTGATCGGGCGCACCGACCTGTTCCGCCAGCAGGCCGCGACCGCCAGCCACATGATCGTCGAGATCGTCGATGCGCGCTCTGCCGAGGAGATGGCGGGGGTGGTGGCCGAGGTGCCGGGGCTCCTGGCGCAGCTTGTCCGGTCGGGCGTGGGGCCGCACGCGATCTCGCGGCGGATCACCGACATCACCGACGCGGTCACCCGGCGCCTGCTGGCCCTGGCCGAGGAGAAGCTGGGCCCGCCGCCGGTGCCCTACCTGTGGCTCGCCTGCGGCAGCCAGGGCCGGCGCGAGCAGACCGGCGTCAGCGACCAGGACAACTGCCTGATCCTGGACGATGCCGCCCGGCCCGAGCACGACGCCTATTTCGCCGACCTGGCCCGCTTCGTCTCGGACGGGCTGAACACCTGCGGCTTCGTCTATTGCCCCGGCGACATGATGGCCACCAACCCGCGCTGGCGTCAGCCGCGCCGGGTCTGGCGCGAGTATTTCGCGGGCTGGATCGCCCAGCCCGACACCGAGGCGCAGATGCTGGCCTCGGTGATGTTCGACCTGCGGCCCATCGGGGGCACGCCCGAGCTGTTCGCCGACTTGCAGGCCGAGACGCTGGCGATGGCGCGCAAGAACTCGATCTTCGTGGCGCACATGGTGTCGAACTCGCTGAAGCACACGCCGCCGCTCGGCCTGTTCCGCGGCTTCGCCCTGATCCGGTCGGGCGAGCACAAGGACACGCTGGACCTCAAGCTGTCGGGCGTGGTGCCGGTGGTGGATCTCGGCCGGGCCTACGCGCTGAAGGGCGCGCTGGAGGCGGTGAACACGCGCGAGCGGCTGGAGGTGGCGCGCGAGGCGGGCGTGATCTCGCAATCGGGCGCGCATGACCTGATCGACGCCTACGACCTGATCGCCGAGACGCGGCTGCGCCACCAGGCCGAGCAGATCGGCGCGGGCCGGGCGCCCGACAACTTCATGGCGCCGGGGCAGTTGTCGGAACTGGAACGCAACCACTTGCGCGACGCCTTCATGGTCATCAAGACGATGCAATCGGCGGTCGGCCAGGGCCGCGGCTCTCTGGGGTAGCGGCGGATGTTCCTCGAACTCATCGCAAGCTTCGTCGCCGCCTTCGCGGCCGCCGGGATCGTGCTGGTGCTGAACCGCGCGACGGGGCGGCGCCTGCCCCGCTGGCTGGTGCCGGTCGCGGCGGGGGCGGCGATGATCGGCTACGCGGTCTGGTCGGAATACAGCTGGGCGAGCCGCACGGTGGCGGGCCTGCCCGAGGGGGTGGTCGAGGTGGACCGCGTCGCCGAACGCAGGCCGTGGAAGCCCTGGACCTATCTCGCGCCGCAGGTGACGCGGCTGATGGCCGCCGATGTCGCGGGCGCGGCGACGCGGGAGGACGCGCCGGGCGTGCGGCTGGTGACGCTTTACGCCTTTGCGCGCTGGCAGCCGACCCGGTCGATTCCGGTGCTGGTCGATTGCGACGCCGCGGCGCGCGCCGACGTGACCGACGCCGCGCTGGCCGCCCCCGCGCAGGCGGACTGGCGGCCGCTGGGGCCGGACGACCCGCTGATCCGCGCCGTGTGCGGCGCAAGCTGAGGAGAAAGGCGCATGGCGCGGAAGAGCGTTCTGCTGGCCGAGGACGAGGACGGGATCGCCATCGCGCTGGAATACCTCATCGCGCGCGAGGGCTATGACACGCGGCGCGTCGCCGATGGCGAGGCCGCGATGAAGGCGCTGGAGGAGGCGCCGCCGGATCTGGTGGTGCTGGACGTGATGCTGCCGCACCGCTCTGGCTACGAGATCTGCCAGTCGATCCGGCGCGACGAGGACCTGAAAGATGTTAAGGTCCTGATGATGACGGCGCGCGGTGGAGAGGTCGAGCGGCGCAAGGGGCTGGCACTCGGGGCGGATGCGTTCCTGACCAAGCCCTTCGCGACCGCGGATCTGACGGCCCAGATCCGCGCGTTGTTGGGAGGAGAGGGTGGATGCATGAACGATTCGGGCTGAGAACCCGGTTCGCGCTGTTCTTCGCCGCGCTTGCCGCCGGCGGGCTCGCCGCCTTGATCCTGGGCCTCTGGCTCGGACACGCACGCGCCGGCGGGCCGGTGGAGGGCTATGTGATCGCGGGCCTCGTGGCGGGGCTCGGCCTGGCCGGGCTGGCCGCGTGGGTGGCGCTGATGTTCGACGAGAACGTGGCCCGCCCGATCCTGGCGCTGGCCGACGAACTGACCACGCGGGCGCGGGCCGATATCGACGCCGATATCGACGAAAGCGAGGCGAAATATCTGGGCGCCCTGGCGCCCGCGGCGAACGCGATCCACGATGCGCTCGCCGAGACCCGCGACGCGCAGGAGCGCGCGGTGGCCGAGAAGACCGCGAGCCTGAACCGCGAGAAGGCGATGTTCGAGGCGCTGTTGCGCGATCTCGCCGAGGGGGTGGTGGTGGCCACCCCGGACCACCGGATCATGCTGTATAACCGGGCGGCGCAGGGGCTTCTGGGCGATCTGGGGCTCGACCGGTCGCTGACCGCGTTTCTCAGGCCCGAGCCGTTGACCCATGCGTTGGACCGGCTGGGCGCGCGCGCCGCGCGCGGCGAGGTGGAGGCCGAACGCTTCCTCGCCGCCACCGCCTGCGGCGAGCGGTTCCTGATGGCGCGCGTCAGCCCAATCGCGGTCGACGGCGCGCGCGTCGGCTATGTTCTCATCTTCCACGACGCGACCGAGGATCTCGACGCCCATGCCGAGCGCGACCACCTGTTCAACACGCTGCTGGAAAACGTGCGCCGGCCCACGGCGGCCATCGGCGCGCTGATCGACGCGATCGAGTCCGACCCGGACATGGCGGCCGACGCGCGCACGACCTTCTTCCGGCAGTTGCGCCGCGAACAGGGCGCGCTGGCGGTGCGGCTGCACGAGGTGGCCGAACGCCATGGCGCGGCGACGGCGCGGCACTGGCCGATGCCGGCGGTCGCCTCGGACGACATCTTCGACGCGCTGCAGGCCCGCCTGCAGGGCGCCTTGCGCATCGCGGGCGCGCGGCAGTTCCTGCGCTGCGACGGCTTCGCGGTGAGCGAGCTGCTGGCGCGCGTCCTCGAAGGGTTGCAGTCCTCCGGCAGCCGCCGGGCGCTCGAGCTCAGCGCCGAACGGTGCGAGGACGAGGTCTGCCTCAGCCTGCGCTGGGAGGGCGACGCGCTTCCCGACGGCGACCTCGACCGCTGGCTCTCGGCGCCGCTGTCGGACGGCTACGGGCAGTATATCGGCCGCGATGCGCTGGAAGGCCACGCGACCGAGATGTGGGCCGAACCCTGCGGGCACGGGCACCGGCTGGTGCTGCCGCTGAAGGCCGCGGACAAGCCGCAGCTGACGCCGTCCGATCCGCGCCCGGAATTCTACGATTTCACCCTGCCGCCGTCGGTGTCGGACGAGCTGGTGGACCGGCCGCTTTGCGACCTGCGCTTCGTGGTGTTCGACACCGAGACCACCGGCCTGGCGCCCGCCGCGGGCGACGAGATCGTGCAGATCGCGGGCGTGCGCATCGTCAATGGCCGCATCCTGCGCGGCGAGGTGTTCGAGACGCTGGTGGACCCCGGGCGGCCGATCCCCGCCGCCTCGACCGCGGTGCACGGGATCGACGCCGCCCGCGTGCAGGGCGCGCCCGATATCGCCGAGGCCGGGCGCCGGTTCCACGCGTTTTCCGAGGACTCGGTGCTGGTCGCGCATAACGCGGCCTTCGACATGGCGTTTCTCAAGCGCAAGGAGGCGCGGCTGGGACTGAGCTTCGACCAGCCGACGCTGTGCACCGTGCTGCTGTCGGCGGCGCTGTTTCCCAATGCGAACGACCACACGCTGGACGCGCTCGTCGGGCGGTTCGGGGTGGTTCTGCCGCCCGAGCACCGGCATACCGCGCTGGGCGACGCGCTGGCCACGGCCGAGGTGTTCCGCCACATGCTGGGGGTGCTGGACGGCGCCGGCATCCGCACGCTGGGCCAGGCGCTGGCGCGCAGCGACGAGATGCACCGGATCCGCCGGGCGCAAAGCTACTGAGGCCCGGAACGGCAAGCGGCGGCGCGAGAGCCCCGCGCCGCCGCCACTGTCACGTCACGCGGCTCAGGCGATGTCGAACCGGTCGGCGTTCATCACCTTGGTCCAGGCCGCGACGAAGTCGTCGACGAATTTCGCCTCGCTGTCGTCCTGGGCATAGACCTCGGCATAGGCGCGCAGGATCGAGTTGGACCCGAAGACCAGGTCCACCCGCGTCGCCGTCCATTTCACGTCGCCGGACTTGCGGTCGCGGATTTCGTAGACATTGCCTTCCGCCGGCTTCCACTCGTTCCCCATGTCGGTGAGGTTCACGAAGAAGTCGTTGGTGAGCGCCCCTTCGCGGTCGGTGAAGACGCCGTGCTTCGTGCCGCCGTGATTGGTGCCGAGCACCCGCATGCCGCCGACCAGCGCGGTCATTTCCGGCGCCGTGAGGCCCAGGAGCTGGGTCCGGTCCAGCATCAGTTCCTCGGGGCTGACCACGTAATCCTTCTTGAGCCAGTTGCGGTAGCCGTCGGCCACCGGTTCCAGCACCTCGAAGGATTCGGCGTCGGTCATCTCGTCACTGGCGTCGCCCCGTCCCGGCGCGAAGGGCACCGTGACGTCGAAGCCCGCGGCCCTGGCCGCCTGCTCAATCCCGACATTGCCCGCGAGCACGATCGCGTCGGCGAGGCTTGCGCCCGCTTGGGCCGCGATCGGTTCCAGCACCGAGAGGACTTTTTGCAGGCGCTCGGGCTCGTTGCCGTCCCAGTCCTTCTGGGGGGCGAGCCGGATGCGCGCGCCGTTGGCCCCGCCCCGCATGTCGGAGCCGCGATAGGTGCGCGCGCTGTCCCAGGCGGTGGCGACCATCTCGGGGACGGAAAGCCCGCTGTCGGCGATCTTCGCCTTGAGCGCGTCCACGTCATAGCCGGTGGGGCCGGCCGGGATCGGGTCCTGCCAGATCAGGTCCTCTTGCGGCACCTCGGGGCCGACATAGCGCACCTTGGGGCCCATGTCGCGATGGGTCAGCTTGAACCAGGCGCGCGCGAAGGTGTCCTGGAAATAGGCCGGGTCGGCGCGGAACTTCTCCATGTAGGACCGGTAGGTCGGGTCCATCTTCATCGCCATGTCGGCGTCGGTCATGATCGGGTTGTGCCGCTTGGACGGGTCGGAGGCATCGACCGGCTTGTCCTCCTCGGCGATCTCGACCGGTTCCCACTGCCAGGCGCCGGCGGGGCTTTTCTTCAGCTCCCACTCGTGGTCCAGCAGCATCTCGAAATAGCCCTGGTCGAACGTCGTCGGGTTGGTCGTCCAGGCGCCCTCGATGCCCGAGGTCACGGCGTTCGCCGCCTTGCCGCCCATCGCCGCGTTCGCCCAGCCGAAGCCCTGGGATTCGGGGCCGGCGGCTTCCGGCTCGGGGCCCAGCGCCGCCGCATCGCCGTTGCCGTGGCACTTGCCGACGGTGTGGCCGCCCGCGGTCAGCGCCGCGGTCTCCTCGTCGTTCATCGCCATGCGCTTGAAGGTCTCGCGCACCTGCTCGGCGGTCTTGAGCGGGTCGGGCTGGCCGTTCACGCCTTCGGGGTTCACGTAGATCAGGCCCATCTGCACCGCGGCCAGCGGGTTTTCCATGGTCGCGGGGTTCTCCACGCTGTCGTAACGCTCGTCCGACGGGGCGAGCCATTCCTTCTCGGCGCCCCAGTAGGTGTCCTTCTCGGGGTGCCAGATATCCTCGCGCCCGAAGGCGAAGCCGAAGGTCTTGAGCCCCATGTCCTCGTAGGCGACGTTGCCGGCGAGGATGATGAGGTCGGCCCAACTGACGGCGTTGCCGTATTTCTTCTTGATCGGCCACAGCAGCCGGCGCGCCTTGTCGAGGCTGACATTGTCGGGCCAGGAGTTCAGCGGCGCGAAACGCTGGTTGCCGGTGCCGCCGCCGCCGCGGCCGTCGGCGAGCCGGTAGGACCCCGCCGCGTGCCAGGCCATGCGGATCATCAGACCGCCGTAATGGCCCCAGTCGGCCGGCCACCAGTCCTGGCTGTCGGTCAGCAGCGCGCGGAGATCGGATTTGAGCGCGTCGACGTCGAGCTTTTCAAGTTCCTTGCGGTAGTCGAAACCCCGGCCCATCGGGTCGGTCTTGGTGTCGTGCTGGTGCAGGATGTCGAGGTTCAGCGCGTTCGGCCACCACCCCAGGTTCGAGGTGCCCAGCGAGGTCAGCCCGCCATGCATGACCGGGCACTTGCCTTTCAGGCCGATATCTTCTCCGTCCATTGCTCTCTCCGCTTTCTTGCGTGTTCGACTGTGGGCGGCCATGCGGACCGCGGCGCCGCTGGCGCCCTGGGGCCCGGGCATCCTTGGCCCGGGAACCGCTGCTGTCCGCATATCCTCCTAGAATCGTTCTAGCAAGGTCTCCGCATTTGGAAAAGTTGCATTTTTTCATTGCTGCGATAGCCTGCGCTTATGAGAAACCTCACCCTGAAGCAGCTCCGCTATTTCGAGGCGCTGGCGCGGCATGGCCATTTCGGGCGTGCCGCCGAGGCCTGCGCAATCTCGCAGCCGGCATTGTCGGTGCAGATCAAAGACCTGGAGGCGTCGCTGGGCACGGGGCTCTTCGAACGGGGCCCGCGCGCGGTGCGGCTGACGCGCTTCGGCGAGGAGTTCGCGCTGCGCGCCCGCGAGATCCTGCGCGCGGTGGACGATCTGGGCGACCTGGCGCGCGCGGCGCGCGAGGACCTGGCCGGGCCCTTGCGGATCGGGGTGATTCCCACCATCGCGCCCTATCTTTTACCGAGTCTGCTGGGTGCGCTGACGCGGCGCCATCCCCGGCTGGACGTGCATGTGCGCGAGACCCTGACGCCCCGGCTGGTGCAGGAGCTGGACGAGGGCCGGATCGACACCGCGCTGGTCGCGCTGCCGGTGTCCGAGCCCGCCTTCGCCGAGGTCGCGCTGTTCACCGAGCGGATGCTGCTGGTCCGCCCGGCGGGGGAGGCCGATGCGCCGGTGCCCGCGCCCGAGGCGCTCAGGGGCATGCGCCTGCTGCTGCTGGAGGAAGGCCACTGCTTCCGCGACCAGGCGCTGTCCTTCTGCAATATCGGCGCCGGGCGGCCGCAGGAGGGGCTGGAGGGCAGCGCGCTGGCGACGCTGGTGCAGATGGTGGGCGCGGGGCTCGGGGTGACGCTAATCCCCGAGATGGCGGTGCCGGTCGAGACGCGCTCGGCCCCGGTGTCGGTCGCACGCTTCGCGGCCCCCGAGCCCGCGCGCACGGTGGGGATGATCTGGCGCAGGTCGAGCCCGCTCGCCGGGCAGCTGATGCAGGTGGCCGAGGCGGTCCGCGAGGCGGGCGAGACGGTGCGCGATGCGGCGCTGGCGGCCGAGGCGGCGCCGGCCGCCTGAGCTTACCCCGTGCCGGCCAGCGCGGCCCCGGCCGTGGCGCGCTCTGCCCCGTTCAGCGCCGCCATGATCTCGGCCGCGGTAAAGGCCGCGATCACCGCGGGCCGCTTGTCGCCCGCGCCCGCCGCCCCGATCGGGCAGGTCAGGGCAGAGGCGTCCGCGCCGGGCGCCTGCGCGGCGAGATGGCGCAAAAGCCGCGCGCGCTTGGTGGCCGAGCCGATCATCCCGACATAGGCGGCATCGCCGCGCGAGAGCGCCTCGGCGGTCAGCGTGAAGTCGAGCCCGTGGTCATGGGTCATCACGGCGAAGGCGCTGCCGGGGCGGGCCGCGCGGATCTCGGCCTCGGGGAGCGGGGTCAGGCGGCGTTCGGCCGTGTCGGGCGCGAGGTCGAGCTGGTCCGCGCGGCTGTCGACCAGGATGGTCCGGACCGGCAGCGGCGCGAGCGCGGTGGCGAGCGCGCGGCCGACATGGCCCGCGCCGAGGATATGGATTTCGGGGCGGTCGGGGTCCGCCCTGCGCAGGAGGTCCGCCGCGCGCGCCGGGTCCAGGCGGCGGAGGGCAACCGTCGCCCGCCCCCCGCAGCACTGGCCGCTTTCCGGGCCGAGCGCCACGTCGAGCCGGCGCTCGGCGGCGCCTGTCCCCAGCATCTCGCGCGCCGCCGCCATCGCCGCATGCTCCAGGCGCCCGCCGCCGATGGTGCCGAAACCGGTGTCGGCGGCGACCAGCATCCAGGCCCCGGCCTCGCGCGGCACCGAGCCCTGCGCCGCCTGCAGCCGCACCAGCACGGCGTCGGGATGGGCGGCGAGGAAGGCCTGAAGCGCGGGGTTCGTCATGGCCCGGCCCCGCGCAGCCGCTCGACGGCCATCAGCACGCGTTCCGGCGTGGCGGGTGCGTCGAGACGCGGGCATTCGCGGTAATCGGCGACGGAGGCCACGGCCATGGAAATCGCCTCGAAGACCGACATCGCCAGCATGAAGGGCGGCTCGCCCACCGCCTTGGACCGCTTGATCGTCATCTCGCGGTTTTCCGACCAGTCGGCCAGCGTCACGTTGAAGATCGGCGGCACATCCGAGGCGAGCGGGATCTTGTAGGTGGACGGCGCGTGGGTGCGAAGCGCGCCGTGCGCGTCCCACCAGAGCTCCTCGGTGGTCAGCCAGCCCATCCCCTGGACGAACCCGCCCTCGACCTGGCCGAGATCGATGGCGGGGTTCAGCGACCGGCCCGCGTCGTGCAGGATGTCGACCCGGGTCACGCTTGTCTCGCCGGTCAGCGTGTCGACCGAGACCTCGGAACAGGCCGCGCCGTAAGCGAAGTAGTAGAACGGCCGCCCCTGCCCCGCCTCGCGGTCCCAGTGGATGTCGGGCGTGCGGTAGAACCCCGCCGCGGACAGGTGGACGCGCGCCATATAGGCCTCGTGCACGATGCGGTCGAAGGGCACGGCCTCGGCCCCGATGCGCAGCTCGCCCGGGGCGAAGCGCACCTCGCCCGGCGCGACGCCGCGGGTTTCGGCGGCGAAGGCCGCGAGGCGGGCCTTGATCTGCTCCGCGGCATCCAGCGCGGCCATGCCGTTGAGATCCGACCCCGAGGAGGCCGCGGTGGCGGAGGTGTTCGGCACCTTCTCGGTGGTGGTCTTGGTGATGCGGATGCGGTCGATATCCACCTGGAAGGCGTCGGCCACCACCTGCGCGACCTTGGTGTTGAGCCCCTGCCCCATCTCGGTGCCGCCGTGGTTCAGGTGGATCGAGCCGTCCTTGTAGACATGGATCAGCGCGCCGGCCTGGTTGTAATGGGTCGCGGTGAAGGAAATGCCGAACTTGACCGGGGTGAGCGCGATGCCCCTGGCGATCACCGTGCCGCGCGCGTTGTGCCTCAGGATCGCGGCGCGGCGGGCGGCGTAGTCGGCGCTCGCCTCCAGCTCGTCGACCAGGCGCGGCAGGATGTTGTCCTCGACCCGCTGGTGATAGGGCGTGAGGTCGCGGCCCGCGCGGTAGAAATTGGCTTTCCTGACGTCGAGGGGATCGCGGCCCAGAGCGTAGGCGATCTCCTCGACGATGCGCTCGGCGGCCATCATGCCCTGCGGACCGCCGAAGCCGCGGAAGGCGGTGTTGGAGACGGTGTCGGTCTTCACCGGGCGCGAGCGGAGCCGCACCGCGGGGTAGAAATAGCCGTTATCGGCGTGGAACAGTGCGCGGTCCGTCACCGGGCCCGAGAGGTCGGCGGAGAAGCCGCAGCGGGCGGCCACCGTGGCGTCGACGGCGTGGATGATCCCGGCCTCGTCGAAACCGACCTCGTAGTCGATCAGGACATCGTGGCGCTTGCCGGTGGCGATCATGTCCTGGTCGCGGTCGGGGCGGATCTTGACCGGGCGGTTCCAGCGCTTCGCAGCGAGTGCCGCGACCACGCAGAAGATGTTCATCTGGGTTTCCTTGCCGCCGAAGCCGCCGCCCATCCGGCGGACATTCACCACCACCGCGTTCGCCGGCACGCCCAGCACCTGGGCCACCATCTGCTGCACCTCGGTCGGGTGCTGGGTGGAGGCATGGACCACCACCTCGTCATCCTCGCCCGGATGCGCGAAGGCGATCTGGCCTTCCAGATACATGTGGTCCTGCCCGCCCACCGTCATCCGTCCGGCAAGGCGGCGGGGCGCGGCGGCGAGCGCCGGGGCCACCGCGCCGCGTTCGAGGGTCAGGGGCGGGGTGACGTCCGGGTAGTCCGCTTCCAGCGCCTGTTCGATGCTGATCGCGGCGGGCAGCGGGTCGATTTCCGCCTCGGCCAGAAGGGCGGCGCGGCGGGCGGCGTCGCGGGTTTCGGCGATCACGGCGAAGAGCGGCTGGCCGTGGAAGGCCACCTCTTTCTCGGGGAAGACGGGTTCGTCGCGGCGGCCGGTGGGGCTGATGTCGTTGAGGCCCGGAATGTCGGCGGCCGTCAGCACACCGACGACGCCGGGTGCGGTGCGCACCCGGGCGAGGTCGAGCCCTTTCAGGCGCCCGCGCGCCACGGTGGAGAGGCCGAGACAGGCATGGAGGGTGCCGGCGGGTTCGGGGATGTCGTCGGTATACTCGGCCCGGCCGGTGACATGCTTTTCGGCGGAGTCGTGGGCCAGGCCCCGGTGGACCGCGCCACGGATCTCGACGTCTTTCTTCATCGCCGCCCCCTCATGCCATTTCCAGCCGCGGTTCTCTGGGCCCGGGCGCGTGGTCGAGCCAGAACCGGCGGAACAGGTTTCGGGCCACGCGCATCCGGTAGTCGGCCGAGGCGCGCCAGTCGGTGAGGGGCGTGAAGTCACGGGGAAGCTCCGCGGCGGCGGCCAGCAGCGTGGCCTCGGCCCAGGGCCGGCCGACCAGCGCCGCCTCGGCATGGGCCGCGCGTTTCGGGATGCCCGCCATACCGCCGAAGGCGAGGCGGGCATCGGTGATCGTGCCGTCCTCGACGGTGACGGCGAAGCCGGCGGCGAGTGCGGAAATGTCCTCGTCGCGGCGCTTGGAGATCTTGTAGGCGGCGTGGCGGGTGGCGGGGTCGGCGAGCGGCACGCGGAGGCTCTCGACGAACTCGCCCGGGGCGCGGTCCTGCGTGCCGTAATCGAGGAAGAAGTCTTCCAGCGGCCGGGTCCGGTGCGCCGCGCCCCGGCGCAGCGTCACCTCGGCGCCGAGCGCGATCAGCGCGGGCGGCGTGTCGCCGATGGGCGAGCCGTTGGCGATGTTGCCCCCCAAAGTGCCCGCCGCGCGGACCTGCGGACCGCCGATCCGGTCCCAATAGGCGGAAAGGTGCGGAAAGGCGGCCGCAAGCGCGCCTTGGGTCTCGGCATAGCTCGCCGCGGCGCCGATCCGCAGCGCGCTGCCCTCCGTCTCGATCCGGCGCAGCTCGGCCAGATGGCCGATGAAGATCGCGGGCGAGATCGGCCGCAGCGCCTTGGTGACCCAGAGCCCGACATCCGTGGCGCCCGCGACGATGGTGGCCTCGGGGTGCTGGTCCAGCAGGGCGGCGAGATCGTCGACATCGGCGGGCAGGATCGCCCGGCTGCCCGCGCGCGCGACCTCGGCGCGCGCCCCGTCGGCGAGCGCGGCGAGGCGGGCGCGGGTATCGGCGCGGCCGGTCTCCAGAGGGTCGGCGGCGGGGTCGCCGAAGCCGGCCATCGCGCGGGCGGCGCGCAGGATAGGGGCGTAGCCGGTGCAGCGGCAGAGATTGCCCTGCAGCGCGGTGACGATCTGGGCGTCGGTGGGCGCAGGCGTCGAGAGCCGCAGCGCGGCCAGCGCCATGACGATGCCCGGCGTGCAGAAGCCGCACTGGCTGCCGTGATGGGCGACCATCGCCTGCTGGACCGGGTGCAGCCCGCCGCCCGCCCCGGCCAGATGCTCGACGGTCACCACGGCACAGCCGTCGAGCGTGGCCAGCGGGCGGATGCAGGCATTGACGGGCTCGTAGACCAGATCGCCCTCGGCCAGCCGACCCACCAGAACCGTGCAGGCGCCGCAATCGCCCTCGGCGCAGCCCTCCTTGGTGCCGGTCAGGCGGCGGGCGAGGCGGAGGAAATCGAGCGCCATGTCCTCGGCGCCGACCTCCGTCAGCCGGACCTCGTCCCCGTTCAGCAGGAATCGGATTTCCCGACGTGACCCCATGGCGCGTTCCTCCGTTCCCCTCAGTGTAGGGCGGGAAACGCATCCGTGAAACAGAGGCTTTCGCAGGTGCGGGCCCGGGGCGCCCCGCCCTGCCCGCCCGGGCGTCACGCATGCCCGTTTCGCAGGCCGAATAAAAAAGGGGCCGCGCGGACGCGGCCCCTTCCGATAGGTTCCGAAGGATCGGCTTACATCATGCCGCCCATGCCGCCCATGTCGGGCATGCCGCCGCCGGCACCGGCCGCGTCCTTCTTCTCGGGCTTGTCGGCCACCATCGCCTCGGTGGTGATCAGCAGGCCGGCGACCGAGGCCGCGTCTTCCAGCGCGGTGCGGGTCACCTTGGCCGGGTCGATCACGCCGAAGGAGAACATGTCGCCATACTCTTCGGTCTGGGCGTTGAAGCCGAAATGCAGGTCGTCGCTCTCGCGGATCTTGCCCGCGACCACGGCGCCGTCCACGCCGGCGTTCTCGGCGATCTGGCGCAGCGGCGCCTCGAGCGCGCGGCGCACGATGGCGATGCCGGCTTCCTGGTCGGCGTTGGCGCCGGTCAGGCCGTCGAGCGCCTTGGCACCCTGGACGAGCGCGACGCCGCCGCCCACGATCACGCCTTCCTGCACCGCGGCGCGGGTGGCGTTAAGCGCGTCATCGACGCGGTCCTTGCGCTCTTTCACCTCGACCTCGGTCATGCCGCCGACGCGGATGACGGCAACGCCACCGGCCAGCTTGGCAACCCGCTCCTGCAGCTTCTCGCGATCGTAGTCCGAAGTGGTCTCCTCGATCTGCTGACGGATCTGGCCGACGCGGGCCTCGATCTCGGACTTCTCGCCATTGCCGTCGACGATGGTGGTCTCGTCCTTGGTGATCGACACCTTCTTGGCCGAGCCGAGCATGTCCATGGTGACGTTCTCGAGCTTCATGCCGAGATCTTCCGAGATCACCTGGCCGCCGGTCAGGATCGCGATGTCCTGCAGCATGGCCTTGCGGCGGTCGCCGAAGCCCGGCGCCTTGACGGCCGCGATCTTGAGGCCGCCGCGCAGCTTGTTGACCACGAGGGTCGCCAGCGCTTCGCCTTCGACATCCTCGGCGATGATCAGCAGCGGCTTCTGCGACTGGATCACCTGCTCGAGCAGGGGCACCATCGGCTGCAGCGACGAGAGCTTCTTCTCGTGCAGCAGGATCATGCAGTCTTCCAGATCCGCGATCATCTTGTCGGGGTTGGTCACGAAGTAGGGCGACAGGTAGCCGCGATCGAACTGCATGCCTTCGACGACTTCGGTTTCGGTCTCGAGGCCCTTGTTCTCTTCGACGGTGATGACGCCGTCATTGCCGACCTTCTGCATCGCGTCGGCGATCTGGCGGCCGATCTCGGCCTCGCCGTTGGCGGAGATGGTGCCGACCTGGGCGACCTCGTCGGAGTTCTCGACGGGGCGGGCGGCGGCCTTGATCGCCTCGACGACCTTGGCGGTGGCCAGGTCGATGCCGCGCTTGAGGTCCATCGGGTTCATGCCCGCGGCCACGGCCTTGGTGCCTTCCTTGACGATGGCCTGGGCCAGCACGGTGGCGGTGGTGGTGCCGTCGCCGGCCTCGTCATTGGTGCGCGAGGCAACTTCCTTGACCATCTGCGCGCCCATGTTCTCGAACTTGTCCTCGAGCTCGATCTCCTTGGCGACGGTCACGCCGTCCTTGGTGATGCGCGGCGCACCGAAGGATTTCTCCAGCACCACGTTGCGGCCCTTGGGGCCGAGGGTCACCTTCACCGCGTCGGCCAGCGTGTTCACGCCTTTCAGCATGCGGTTGCGGGCTTCGGTATCGAACTTGACGTCCTTGGCAGCCATTTCGCTTGCTCCTGGAATTCGGTTGTTACTTTGGGGCGACGGCTCAGGCGATCACGCCGAGGATGTCGCTTTCCTTCATGATCAGCAGCTCTTCGCCGTCGAGGGTCACCTCGGTGCCCGACCACTTGCCGAAGAGCACGCGGTCGCCTTCCTTGACCGCCATCGAGATCAGTTCGCCCGAATCCTTGCGGGCGCCTTCGCCACAGGCGATGACTTCGCCTTCGGCCGGTTTTTCCTTGGCGCTGTCGGGGATGATCAGGCCGCCCTTGGTGGTCTCGTCGCTTTCGACCCGGCGGACCAGGACCCGGTCGTGGAGAGGTTTGAATGCCATCTTCGAACGCTCCTTGGTTCAGATGTGAACGGTTGTCACTCGCACTCCATGAGTGCTAACGACGCCGAGATAGGCGGCAGCCGTTGCCCTGTCAAGCGCCCCGCTCACGAAAAAAAGCGCGCCCGAGAGCGGGCCGCGCGGGGGCCGGCCGGAGCGCCGGGACACCGGCCCATGCCGCAGCGCAGAAAACCCCGGACGCCCGGGTGACAAGGCCCCGCACCCCCTCTATAAGGGCGCCGGATCCTGACCCTACGAACCGGACGCATTCCCATGACAATCAAGATTTTCGGCCACAAGGCCCCCGACACCGATTCCACCGGCGCGCCGCTGATCTGGGCGTGGTATCTCACCGAGATCAAGGGCGAGACGGCCGAAGCCAAGCTGCTGGGCGAGCCCAACACCGAAGCGAAATTCGTGCTGGAGCGCTGGGGCTTCGACCAGCCGGAGATCATCGCGGACGTGGCGCCGGGCGAGGACGTGATCGTCGTCGACACCAACAACCCGGCCGAGCTGCCCGCGAAGATCAACGAGGCCAACGTGCGGGCGCTGATCGACCATCACATGCTGGTCGGCGGGCTCAAGACGCGCCAGCCCATCGACATCACCGTCCGCCCCGTCGCCTGCACCGCCACGATCATGCACGACCTGATGGGCGCGGATGCCGCCAAGATGCCCGAGAAGATCAAGGGCGCGATGCTGTCCTGCATCCTCAGCGACACGCTGGAATTCCGCTCGCCCACCACGACCGATACCGACAAGGCGCTGGCCGAGACGCTGGCGGCCGACCTGGACGTGTCGATCTCGGACTACGCGGCCGAGATGTTCGCGGCCAAGTCGGACGTGTCGGCGTTTTCCGATGCCGAACTGCTGCGCATGGACTCCAAGGAATACGAGGTCGGCGGCAAGAAATTCCGGGTTTCCGTTCTGGAAACGACCTCGCCCGCCACGGTGCTGGAGCGCAAGGCGAGCCTGATGGAGAGCATGAAGGCGGTCGCGGCCGAGGACGGCGTCGACCAGGTGCTGCTGTTCGTCGTGGACATCCTGCGCGAGGAGGCCACGCTGCTGGTGCCGAACGACCTGGTGAAGAGCCTGGCCGAGAAGAGCTTTGCGGCCAAGGTCGCGGGCGACACCGTGGTGCTGCCCGGCATCGTCAGCCGGAAAAAGCAGATCCTGCCGAACCTGCAAGTCTGACCCATCCCGGGCGCCCCGCCGGGCGCCCGCTTTTCGAGGACCGCCCATGACCCGGATCATCGACCGCCTCGACGAGGTGTCGGGCCGCTACGATGCGCTTTTCGTCGACCTCTGGGGGTGCCTGCATAACGGGCGCGAAGCGTTCCCCGCGGCGGTCTCCGCGCTGCAGCGCTACAAGGCCGGCGGGGGCGCGGTGGTGCTGCTGACCAACGCGCCGCGGCCGCGCGAGGACGTCGAGGCGCAACTCGCCCGGCTGGAGGTGCCGCGCGATTGCTGGGACAGCATCGCCACCTCGGGCGACGCGGCGCGGGCGGCGATGTTGCGCGGCGCGGTCGGGCGCAAGGTCTGGTACATGGGAACGGAAGCCGACCTCACGTTCTTCGAGCCGCTGCATATCATCGAGGACCCGGTGGCGGTCGAGCGCGTGTCGCTCGACGAGGCCGAGGGAATCGTCTGCACCGGCCCGTTCGACACCCATGCCGACCCGGCCGAGCTGCGCCCGCAATTGCTGTTCGCCAAGCAGAAGGGGCTGAAGCTTCTCTGCGCGAATCCCGACCTCGTGGTGGACCGGGGCGAGGTGCGCGAATACTGCGCCGGCGCGGTGGCGCGGCTTTACGAGGAGATGGGCGGCGAGAGCCTGTATTTCGGCAAACCCCAGCCCGCGATCTACGACCTCGCCCGGCAGCGCCTGGCCGAGGTCGCCGACGTCCCCGAGCACGCGATTCTCTGCATCGGCGACGGGATCGCAACCGATATCCGCGGCGCGCTTGGCGAGGACCTCGATTCGCTGTTCGTCACCGGCGGGCTCGCGGCGGCCGAAACCCGCACGACCCGCGACCCGAACCCCGCCGCGCTGTCGGCCTACCTGTCGCGCGAGATGGCCAGCCCGACCTACGCGATGGGCTTTCTGCGCTGAACGCCGGGCGGGCGGCGGCCAGAAGGACCGGGGCAGCAAGGGATCGCACGGGGCGACCGTAGCAGGGCCGCCCCCATGCGGCGAAACAAAGTTGCGACAGTCGGCGCTGCTGTAACGATATATTACTCTTCGTCGTTGCACGCTTCCGGGCGCTTCGCTATGCTGCGCCGCAACATCGGATACCGGGAGACCGGCAAATGCTGGACAACATGCCACGCGGAACGATTTGCATCGAGGACCTCGAGATCGGCATGATCCGCCATCTCAGGAAAGAGGTCACCGACCGGGATATCGAGCTTTTCGCCGAGGTGTCGACCGACCGGAACCCGGTGCATCTGGACGAAGACTACGCGATGGAGACCATCTTCGAGGGCCGCATTGCGCACGGGATGCTGACCGCGGGGCTGATCTCGGCGGTGATCGGCGAGCAGTTGCCCGGCCACGGCACGATCTACATGGGCCAGAGCCTGAAATTCCTCGCCCCCGTGCGCCCCGGCGACGTGGTGGTGGCCGAGGTCGAGGTGGTGGCCATCGACTACGGAAAGCGCCGGGTCACGCTGGACACCCGCTGCCTTGTCGACGGCAAGCCGGTGCTCAAGGGCGAGGCCACGGTTCTGGCGCCGACCAAGAAATTCGATTGACGCCGCGCTGCCCCCGGTGCAATCGGGGGCCGATGCAGACCTTCACCACATGGGCCGGCGCCCCCCATGGCGAACGCGCGGCGGTGGCCGCGATCGGCAATTTCGACGGGGTGCACCTGGGCCACCGCGCGGTCATCGAGGCGGCGCGCGCCGAGGCCGAACGTCATGGCGTGCCGCTGGGCGTGCTGACCTTCGAGCCGCACCCGCGCGAATACTTTACCCCCGACGCCGCGCCGTTCCGGCTGATGAACGCCGAGGCGCGCGCGAACCGGCTGGCCAAGCTCGGGATCGACCACCTCTACGTGCTGCCCTTCGACGCCAAGCTCGCGGGGCTCACGCCCGAAGCCTTCGCCCGCGAGGTGCTGCACGAGGGGCTGGGCCTGAGCCATGTGATGGTCGGGCGCGACTTCTGCTTCGGCAAGGGGCGCACGGGCAACGTGGCCGACCTCAAGCGGTTCGGCGACGACCTGGGCTTTCGGGTGACATCGGTCGACCTCTTGGCGAATGACGGGGTCGAGGTGTCGTCGACGGCGATCCGCGGGGCGCTGACCGACGGCCGGCCGGGCGACGCGGCGCGCATGCTGGGGCACTGGCACCGGATCGAGGGCGAAGTGCTGCATGGCGACGCGCGCGGGCGGGCGCTGGGCTATCCGACGGCGAACATGTCGACCCACGGGCTGCACCGGCCGCGCTTCGGGGTCTACGCGGTCAAGGTGGACGTGCTGTCCGGCCCGCATGCGGGAAGCTATGACGCGGCCGCCTCGATCGGCGTGCGGCCGATGTTCGGCGAGAACGTCCCCAATTGCGAAACCTATCTCTTCGACTTCGAGGGCGATCTTTACGGCACGCACCTGTCGGTGGCGCTGGTCGAGTTCCTGCGCGACGAGCTGCGCTTCGACAGCCTCAACGCGCTGGTGGACCAGATGGACCGCGACTGCGCGCGCGCCCGCGAAATCCTGGCCCAGGAACCGCCCATCCCCTGGCGGCCGTGACCGCGATGACCGACCCCATCGACCGCACCGGCCTGCGCCCCCGTTTCTGGGAACGGGTGCCGCTGAAGAAGATGACCGCGCGGGAATGGGAGGCGCTCTGCGACGGCTGCGGCAAGTGCTGCCTGAACAAGCTGGAGGACGCCGATACCGGCGAAGTCGTCTTCACCCGCGTCGCCTGCCGGCTCTTGGACGACGAGACCTGCCGCTGCGCGCATTACGACGTGCGCAAATCCATCGTGCCGGAATGCGTCGTGCTGAAGCCCTCGAACATCGCCGAGATCGCCTACTGGATGCCGGCGACCTGCGCCTATCGGCTGCTGTGGGAGGGCAAGCCGCTTTTCGACTGGCACCCGCTGATCTCGGACGATCCGGAAACCGTGCACCGGGCGGGCGTATCGGTAAGGGGATGGACAGTGCCGGAGTTCGATATTCCGGTCGAGGAGTGGGAAGACCACGTGATCGAAGAGGAGCCTTGAGCCCATGCATTTCGCCTCCGACAACAGCTCGCCCGTGCCGCCCCAGGTGCTGGAGGCGCTGATCGAGGCCAATCACGGCCACGCCATGCCCTATGGCGCCGATCACGTGACCGCGGAAGTGCAGGACAGGGTCCGCGACGCCTTCGAGGCGCCCGAGGCGGCGGTTTACCTCGTGGCCACGGGCACCGCGGCGAACGCGCTGGCGCTGGCCTGTCTCTGCCCGCCCTGGGCGACGGTCTTCTGCCACCGCAACGCCCATGTCGAAGAGGACGAATGCGGCGCGCCGGAATTCTACACCGGCGGCGCCAAGCTGACGCTGCTGGAGGGCGCCGACGCCAAGATCGCCCCGGACGCGCTGGAACGCGCCATCGGGTTCACCGCGCGAGCGGGGGTGCATAACGTGCAGCGCGGCGCGGTCTCGATCACCAACGCGACCGAGGCGGGCGCGGTCTACACGCCCGACGAGGTCGCCGCGATCTGCGGCGTGGCGCGCGCCGCCGGCCTGCCGGTACACATGGACGGCGCACGGTTCGGCAACGCGGTCGTGCGCGCCGGCTGCACACCGGCCGAGATGACCTGGAAGGCGGGCGTCGACGTCCTGACCTTCGGCGGCACCAAGAACGGGCTGATGGGGGTGGAGGCGGTGGTGCTGTTCGACCCCACCCGCGCCTGGGAGTTCGAGCTGCGGCGCAAGCGCGGCGGGCACCTGTTCTCGAAACACCGCTATCTCTCGGCGCAGATGGCGGCCTACATGAAGGACGACCTGTGGCTGAAGCTCGCGGGCCGCGCCAACGAGGCGGCGACGCGGCTGTCGGACGGGCTGGCCGCGCTGCCCGGGGCCACGCTTCTGCATCCGACCGAGGCCAATTCCGTCTTCGCCGCCTGGCCGCGCGAGGGACATCGGCGGGCGCAGAAGGACGGCGCGCAATACTATCTCTGGCCGATGGACCAAACGCTCGACGGGCCCGGCGACGTGCCGCTTTCGGCGCGGCTGGTCTGTTCGTGGTGCACCACCGACGAGGAGATCGACGCGTTCCTGGCGCTTGTCGACGGCGGCGAAGAGCCCGATCCGGTGCATGTTCCGAACGGCAACGGCTAGTCCGGCCCGGCCCCGTGGCCCCTGCCCGGAGGCCGCGGGGGCGGCTCAGAGCTTGCCCGCCAGGTGCAGGTTGAGATCCTCCAGCCGGTCCTGCCCCCAGAACCGTTCGTCCCCGTCGGTGATGTAGAACGGCGCGCCGAAGACGCCGCGGGCGGCCGCCTCTTCGAGGTTGGCGGCATAGGCCTCGGCCCCCGCGAGCAACCCCTTGTCGGCCAGCGCGGGGTCGAACCCGGCGGCCGACAGGCAGTCGCGGATCACCGCGTCCCCGGCCACGTCTTTCTCCTCGGCCCAGCACGCCCGCATCAGCCCGTGGACGAGCCCGCCCAGATCGCCGCCGCCCGCCGACTGCGCCGCGATGATCGCGTAGGCCGCCGGGGCCGCGTTGGTCGGGAAATGCGCGGGCCTGAGCGTGACGGGCAGGCCCCGCTTCGCCGCCTGCCTGCGAATCTCCTGCAGCCGGTAGGCCTGCCGGCCCTCGGGCCGCTCGGCGGGCGGCACGCCCCCGGTGCGCGCGAAAAGCGCCACGAGATCGACGGGCTTGTAGGTGACGGTTGCCCCGTGCCGGGCGGCGATCTCTTCCAGACGAGGGCCCGCGAGGTAGGAGAAGGGCGAGATCACGGTGAAGAAATAGTCGATATGGGCCATGCTGCCGCCTCGTCCACGCACTAGGTTTTCAAGACCGTAACCGGGTGATAAGCGCTGTCAACGTCACGCGACCGTTACGAATCCGACGCCCCGGGGACCCTGCCGATGCACAACATTCACGAACCGAAACTGATTGCGGGCAATGCCAACCGCCCGCTGGCCTCCGCCATCGCGCGGCGGATGTCGATGCACCGGGGGGTGAATGTCAGCCTCGTCGACGCGCGGGTCGAGCGGTTCAACGACGCGGAAATCTTCGTCGAGGTGTACGAGAACGTGCGCGGCGAGGACATGTTCATCATCCAGCCGACCTCGAACCCGGCGAACGACAACCTGATGGAACTGATGATCATGGCCGACGCGCTGCGCCGGTCCTCGGCGGCGCGGATCACCGCCGTGATCCCCTATTTCGGCTATGCCAGGCAGGACCGCCGCACCAAGGCGCGCACGCCGATCAGCGCGAAACTGGTCGCGAACCTGCTGACCGAAGCCGGGATCGAACGGGTGCTGACGATGGACCTGCACGCCGCCCAGATCCAGGGCTTCTTCGACATCCCCGTGGACAACCTTTACGCCTCGCCGATCTTCGCGCTCGACATCGCGCACAAGTTCAACGGCCTCGGCGACCAGATCACCGTGGTTTCGCCCGACGTGGGCGGGGTGGCCCGCGCCCGCGAACTCGCGCAGCGGATCGGGGCGGGGCTCGCCATCGTCGACAAGCGCCGGTCGCGGCCCGGCGAGGTGGCTGAGATGACGGTGATCGGCGAGGTCGAGGGCCAGATCTGCTTCATCGTCGACGACCTTTGCGACACCGCCGGCACGCTCTGCAAGGCCGCCGACAAGCTGATCGAGGCGGGCGCGGCGGAAGTCCATGCCTATATCAGCCACGGCGTGTTCTCGGACCCCGCGGTTGAACGCATCTCCGGGTCGCGGCTCAAATCGGTTGTCGTGACGGATTCGATCCAGCCAACCGAGCCGGTCGCGGCCTGCCCCAACATCCGCATCGTGCCGACCGCCCCGCTGTTTGCCCAGGCGATCATGAACATCTGGCAGGGCACCTCGGTCTCGTCGCTCTTCGAGCACGAGACGCTGGCGCCGATCTACGAAGGGCTCTACGCGCCGAACGGGGCCTGACGGCCCCCAGCCGCGCCCCCGGCGCAGTCTTCCCGACGCCGGCCCAAGAAAAAGGCCCCGCCGAAACGGGGCCTTCGCAACCGGTTGTCGCGGGTCCGGCTCAGGTGGACGGCTCGAACCCCATATGGGTGCCCATCGCCACCATGTCGGCCAGCATCTTGGCCGACGCGTCGACCACGTCGGGATGGGCCTCTTCGTGGGCGGCGCGGGCCTCTGCCACCCACTCGTCCAGCATCTCCTTGGTGACGTCCTCGACCGGGAGCGACCGCTCCGCCAGCACGGTGGCACTGTCGGCGGCGATCTCGGCGAAGCCGCCGGTGACGGCGAATTTCCGGCTGCCCTTGTCGGTGAACACCTCGAGGATACCGGGCCGCAGCGTGGTGATCATCGGAACGTGCTGCGGCATCGCGGTCAGGTCGCCCTCGAACCCCGGAACGACAACCTGCGTCGCCTGTTCCGAGGCCACGCGCCGCTCGGGCGCGACGAGATCGAATTGCATCGTGTCGGCCATGTTGCCTCCTTGGAAACGGGCGCCGGGCGAAGCCGTCCGGCGCCTTTCGCCTTATCAGGCCGCTTCGGCCGCCATCTTCTCGGCCTTGGCCACCGCCTCGTCGATATCGCCGACCATGTAGAAGGCGGCCTCGGGCAGGTGGTCGTATTCGCCGGCGACCACGGCCTTGAAGGACGCGATGGTCTTTTCGAGCGGCACCTGCACGCCGTCCGAGCCGGTGAACACCTTGGCCACGTCGAAGGGCTGCGAGAGGAAGCGCTGGATCTTCCGGGCGCGGGCCACGGTCAGCTTGTCCTCTTCCGACAGTTCGTCCATGCCGAGGATCGCGATGATGTCCTGCAGCGACTTGTAGCGTTGCAGGATCCCCTGCACGTCGCGCGCCACCTGATAGTGTTCTTCGCCGATGATCAGCGGATCCATCAGGCGCGAGGTCGAGTCGAGCGGGTCCACGGCCGGGTAGATGCCGAGTTCCGAGATCGCACGGTTGAGAACCGTGGTGGCATCAAGGTGGGCAAAGGTCGTGGCGGGCGCCGGGTCGGTCAGGTCGTCCGCGGGCACGTACACGGCCTGGATCGAGGTGATCGAACCGTTCTTGGTCGACGTGATGCGTTCCTGCATCGCGCCCATGTCGGTCGCCAGCGTCGGCTGATAGCCCACCGCCGAGGGGATCCGGCCAAGAAGGGCCGACATCTCCGAGCCCGCCTGAGTGAAGCGGAAGATGTTGTCGACGAAGAACAGAACGTCGGCGCCGGTGGCATCGCGGAACTGCTCGGCCAGGGTCAGGCCGGTCAGAGCGATACGGGCCCGGGCGCCCGGCGGTTCGTTCATCTGGCCGTAGACCAGAGCGATCTTCGAGTCGGTCAGGTTGTCGGGTGTCAGAACGCCCGACTCGATCATCTCGTGATAGAGGTCGTTGCCCTCGCGGGTGCGCTCGCCCACACCGGCGAACACGGACAGCCCCGAGTGCACCTTGGCGATGTTGTTGATCAGCTCCTGGATCAGAACCGTCTTGCCAACGCCGGCCCCGCCGAAGAGGCCCACCTTGCCGCCCTTGGCATAGGGGGCCAGCAGGTCGATGACCTTGATGCCGGTGACGAGGATTTCGGACGACGTCGCCTGGTCCGAAAAATCGGGCGCAGGCTGGTGGATCGCGCGGGTCTCGTTCGCCTCGATCGGACCCTTCTCGTCGATCGGGTCGCCGATCACGTTCAGGATCCGGCCGAGGGTCGCATCGCCCACCGGCACCGAGATCGGGCCGCCGGTATCGGTGACCTTCTGGCCGCGCACCAGCCCCTCGGTCGCGTCCATCGCGATCGCGCGCACCGTGCTTTCGCCGAGGTGCTGGGCGACCTCGAGCACCAGCCGCTTGCCGTTGTTGTCGGTTTCGAGCGCGTTCAGGATTTCGGGCAGGTGATCCTCGAACTGCACGTCGACGACGGCGCCGATCACCTGGGTCACTTTGCCTACAGCTTGTGCCATCTGGTTTCTCCGGTTCCTCTAGAGCGCCTCGGCGCCCGAAATGATTTCGATCAGTTCCTTGGTGATCGCGGCCTGACGCGAGCGGTTGTACTCGAGGTTCAGCTTGTCGATCATGTCGCCGGCATTGCGCGTGGCGTTGTCCATGGCGGACATCCGCGCGCCCTGTTCCGAGGCGCCGTTTTCCAGCAGCGCGGCAAAGATCTGCGTGGCGACGTTGCGCGGCAGCAACTCGGCCATGATCTCGCCCTCGGTCGGCTCGTAGGTGTAGACGGTCGCGCTCTCCTCGGGCTCGTCGAACACCGCGGGGATGATCTGCTGCTCGGTCGGTTCCTGGCTGATCACCGACTTGAACGTGTTGAAGAAGATCGTCGCGACGTCGAACTCGCCGGCGTCGAAGCGGCCGATGACGTCCTGCGCGATCTCGCGCGCGTTCGCATAGCCGATGCGCTTGACCTCGCTGAGGTCGACATGGCCGACGAACATGTCGCCGAAATCGCGCTTGAGCTGTTCGCGACCCTTGCGGCCCACGGTCAGGATCTTGACCGTCTTGCCGGCACCGATCAGCTGGTTCGCCCGCGCCCGGGCGAGTTTCGCGATCGACGCGTTGAACCCGCCGCACAGACCGCGCTCGGCGGTCATGACCACGAGAAGATGCACGTCCTCGCGGCCGGTGCCGACCAGCAGCCTGGGCGCGTTGGCGGCGCCGGTGGCCGAGGCGGCCAGCCCGTTCATCACCTTGCGCATCTGCGCGGCATAGGGGCGCGCGTTTTCGGCGGCCTCCTGGGCGCGGCGGAGCTTGGCCGCCGCGACCATCTGCATGGCCTTCGTGATCTTTCGCGTCGACTTGACGCTGTCGATCCGGTTCTTGAGGTCCTTGAGGCTCGGCATCTATCCCGCCCCGCTCACGCGAAGGTCTTGGCGAATTCGTCGAGGACGGCCGTGATCTTCTCCTGCAACTCGCCCTTCACCTTGCGGTCGTTGTTGGTGATGTCGTCGAGCAGGTCCTGGTGCTTGTTGCGCAGGTAGTTCAGCAGGTCGGCCTCGTAGCGGGTCACGTCCTTGGCGTCGATCTTGTCGAGATAGCCGTTGGTGCCGGCGAAGATCACGCAGACGATTTCCGCATTGGTCAGCGGCGAATACTGCGGCTGTTTCATCAGCTCGGTCAGGCGCGCGCCGCGGTTCAGCAGGCGCTGGGTCGAGGCGTCGAGGTCAGAGCCGAACTGCGCGAAGGCCGCCATCTCGCGGTACTGCGCAAGCTCCAGCTTGATCTTGCCGGCGACCGACTTCATCGCGTCGGTCTGGGCCGACGAGCCCACGCGCGAGACCGACAGGCCGGTGTTCACCGCGGGGCGGATGCCCTGGTAGAACAGGTCGGTTTCGAGGAAGATCTGGCCGTCGGTGATCGAGATCACGTTGGTCGGGATGAAGGCCGAGACGTCGCCGGCCTGGGTCTCGATGATCGGCAGGGCGGTCAGGGAGCCGGCGCCGAAATCCTCGTTCATCTTGGCCGAGCGTTCCAGCAGGCGGGAGTGCAGGTAGAACACGTCGCCCGGGTAGGCCTCGCGCCCCGGCGGACGGCGCAGCAGCAGCGACATCTGGCGGTAGGAGACGGCCTGTTTCGAGAGGTCGTCGTAGACCATCAGCGCGTGGCGGCCGTTGTCGCGGAAATACTCGCCCATCGCGGTCGCGGCGTAGGGGGCGAGATACTGCATCGGCGCGGGGTCCGACGCGGTCGCGGCGACGACGATCGAGTAGGCCATCGCGCCGGTCTCTTCCAGCTTCTTGACCAGCTGGGCGACGGTGGACCGCTTCTGGCCGACGGCGACATAGACGCAGTAGAGCTTCTTGCCCTCGTCGTCGCCCGCGGCCTCGTTATAGACCTTCTGGTTCAGGATCGTGTCGAGCGCCACCGCGGTCTTGCCGGTCTGGCGGTCGCCGATGATGAGCTCCCGCTGGCCGCGGCCGATCGGGATCATCGCGTCGACCGATTTCAGGCCGGTGGCCATCGGCTCGTGCACCGATTTACGCGGGATGATGCCCGGCGCCTTGACGTCGGCCACGCGCCGCTCGGCGGCCTCGATCGGACCCTTGTTGTCGATCGGGTTGCCCAGCGCATCGACCACGCGGCCCAGCAGCGCGTCGCCCACAGGCACGTCCACGATCGAGTTGGTGCGCTTGACGGTGTCGCCTTCCTTGATGTCCCGGTCCGAGCCGAAGATCACGATACCGACATTGTCGGCCTCAAGGTTGAGCGCCATGCCGCGGATACCGCCGGGGAATTCCACCATCTCGCCGGCCTGGCAGTTGTCGAGACCGTGAACACGGGCAATGCCGTCGCCGACCGACAGCACGCGGCCTACCTCTGCGACTTCGGCCTCCTGGCCGAAGTTCTTGATCTGCTCCTTGAGGATCGCAGAGATCTCAGCTGCTTGGATACCCATTTATCCGACCTCTTTCATGGTGTTCTGGAGTGCATTGAGCCGCGTGCGGACCGAGGTGTCGATCATCTTCGAGCCCAGTTTGACGACGAGCCCGCCGATGAGACCTTCATCGACGGAGACATTGATCTTGACGTCCTTGCCGGCATTGGCCTTGAGCGCCTCGGCGAGCCGGGCCTTCTGCGCGTCGGAAAGCGGCTTGGCGGAGACCACCTCGGCGCTGACCTCGCCCTTCTCGCGGGCGATCAGGTCGCGCAGCTGCACGACCAGTTGCGGCAGCGCGAACAGGCGGCGCTTGGAGGCCATCAGCCGCATCGTGTTCGCCGTCATCTCGCCCAGCCCCATCTTCGGCGCAAGCGCCGCGACGGCGGCGGACTGCGCCTCGCGTGAATAGACGGGCGAGGAGATCAGGTCGCGGAAATCCGCACTTTCGGCCAGCGCGGCCTCGACCATGTCGATATCGGCCTCCAGGGCCGCGAGGGCGTTGGCTTCCTTGGCGATCTCGAACAGAGCGGTGGCGTATCGCGCGGCGATGCCGGACGAAATCGAGGCTGGTTCGGACACGTCAACCCTTCCGATGTCTGTGGCCCCGGGCACGCCGCGGTAACGGGTCGGGGCAGATCAAGCGGCGCACCCGGACGGGCACGCTCCGAAATCGGCGTGGGTGTAGCAGAGCACGGGGCCCCTCGCAACCGCCTAGACGGGCATATCTTGCCCGGGTGCGACGGTCGCGCCGGGGGCGGGGATTGGCAAGCGAAATCGGGGCGCGGCGCCGCACCGGGAGCAACATGCCGCAGGGCGGCGAAAGCCCTTGATCGCTGGGCTCAGGCGGGTTCGGCGCCGGGCCGCGGCAACCCTTCGAGCACCCGCAACGGGCGCGGAAGCTCGTCCCGCACGGACAAGCCCGTCGGGCGGTAGACCCGCTTGGTTGCCTCCACCATCAGCACGCCGCCCGCGTAATAGGCAGAGATGCGACGCCCCGCATTTTCCCACATCGGCGCGGTCTTGAGCCAGAATCGCCGCGCCGTGGGCGGGGAAAACAAGGCGGCGCGGTGGGTCTGCGGCTCGAAGGCATGGCGGCGCAGCTGCGCTTCGAGCTGGCCGTTGGAATAGGGCCGGCCAAAGCCGAACGGCGTGCCGTCGCGGCGCGCCCAGAGCCCGGAGCGGTTCGGCACGATGAACAGCGCCCGTCCGCCGGGGCCGAGGACGCGCGACGCCTCTTCCAGCACGGCGGCCGGGTTCTCGCTGGTCTCCAGCCCGTGGAGCAGAACCAGCTTGTCGACGAAGCCGTCGGGCAGCGGCCAGGCGGTTTCCTCCGACAGCACCGAGATGTTGGGCTCGCCGGCCGGCCAGGGCATCACCCCCTGCTGGCCCGGCATCAGCGCGATCACCCGGCGCGAGTCGGCCAGGAACGGCCGCAAGAGCGGCACCGCGAAGCCGAAGCCCACCACGTTCTGCCCGCGCGCCTCGGGCCAGAGGTCCAGCACCTGGTCACGGATTGCCCGCTGCGCGACGCGCCCCAGATTGGTGCGGTAGTAGAAGTTCCTCAGGTCCAGGACGTCGAGGTGCATTGCGTCGGGCGCTGCCTCCGGGCCAGGGTGTCGGGGATAAAGATAGCCATGCGGAGCGAGATTGCCATGCCCCTCGAGATCGTCACCGTGCCGTGCCTCAGCGACAATTACGCCTACCTTCTGCATGACGCGGACAGCGGCGCGACGGCGGTGGTTGATGCGCCCGAGGCGGAGCCGGTCGAGGCCGCGCTGGCCGCGCGCGGCTGGCGGCTGACCGACATCCTGATCACCCATCACCATCATGACCATATCGGCGGCGTCGAGGCGCTGCGCGACGCGCACGGCGCCCGCGTCGTGGGGGCGGCGGCCGATGCCCACCGCCTGCCCCCGCTGGACCTGGCGGTCGCCGAGGGCGACAGCGTGGCGGTGGGCGGCGAGACGGGCCGCGTGCTCGACGTCTCGGGCCACACGGTCGGGCACATCGCCTATCACTTTCCTGGCACCGGCGCGGTGTTCACCGCCGACAGCCTGATGGCGCTGGGCTGCGGGCGGGTGTTCGAGGGCACGCCGGAGATGATGTGGCAAAGCCTGTCCAGGCTCGCGGCCCTGCCCGCCGACACGCTGGTCTATTCGGGCCACGAATACACCGCGAAGAACGCCGAATTCGCCCTGACCGTCGAGCCGGACAACCCCGCACTGAACGCCCGCGCCGAGGAGATCGGGCGGCTGCGCGCCGAGGGCACGCCCACCGTGCCGGCGCGGCTGTCCGAGGAGATAGAGACGAATCCGTTCCTGCGCGCGGACCGGCCCGAGGTCAAGGCGGCCGTCGGCCTCGCCGATGCGTCCGACGCGGAGGTCTTCGCCGAGATCCGGGCGCGGAAGGACCGCTTCTGAGCGAAGGGCGAGCGCCGAAAAACAGGGCGTTTGCGTGACGGCGGCCAAGATTTGAACAGAAAAAACTTGAAGCGTCGTCACAAACACCAAAACTTAATCCCGAGAGGCCACGGTCAGGACAGGGCGAAGCCCCGTCGGCCACAGGAAGAAAGGAGCACGTCTCGTGCCTTCGTTTTCGAACACACTCGAGCAAGCCATCCACGCCGCGCTCGCGCTGGCCAACGCCCGACGGCACGAGCTTGCCACGCTTGAACATCTGTTGCTGGCCCTGATCGACGAGCCCGACGCGGCCAAGGTGATGCAGGCCTGCTCGGTCGACCTCGAGGAGCTTCGCAAGACCCTGTCGGAATTCATCGAGGACGAGTTGTCGACCCTGGTGACCGACATCGAGGGCTCCGAGGCGGTGCCGACCGCCGCGTTCCAGCGCGTGATCCAGCGCGCCGCGATCCACGTGCAGTCCTCGGGCCGGACCGAGGTGACGGGGGCCAACGTGCTGGTCGCGATCTTCGCCGAACGGGAATCGAACGCGGCCTATTTCCTGCAGGAACAGGACATGACGCGCTACGACGCGGTGAACTTCATCGCCCATGGCGTCGCCAAGGACCCCTCCTTCGGGGAGCATCGCCCGATCACCGGCGCCAGCGAGTTCGAGGAGGAGGCGCAATCCCCGGGCCAAGGCGAGTCGGGCGAGGCGCGGGAATCCGCGCTGGCCAAGTACTGCGTCGACCTCAACGCCAAGTCGCGCAAGGGCGACGTCGACCCGCTGATCGGCCGCGAGCACGAGGTGGAGCGCTGCATCCAGGTGCTGTGCCGCCGCCGCAAGAACAACCCGCTGCTGGTCGGCGACCCGGGCGTGGGCAAGACCGCCATCGCAGAGGGTCTCGCGCGCAAGATCGTCTCGGGCGAAACCCCCGAGGTGCTGTCGAACGCGACCATCTTCGCGCTCGACATGGGCGCGCTGCTGGCCGGGACGCGCTATCGCGGCGATTTCGAGGAGCGGCTGAAGGCTGTCGTCTCGGAACTGGAAGAGCACCCCGACGCGATCCTCTTCATCGACGAGATCCACACGGTGATCGGCGCGGGCGCCACGTCGGGCGGCGCGATGGACGCCTCCAACCTGCTGAAACCCGCGCTGCAGGGCGGCAAGCTGCGCTGCATGGGCTCCACCACCTACAAGGAGTTCCGCCAGCATTTCGAGAAGGACCGCGCGCTCAGCCGCCGGTTCCAGAAGATCGACGTGACCGAGCCCTCGGTCGATGATGCTGTGAAGATCCTCAAGGGTCTCAAGCCCTATTTCGAGCAGCATCACGAGATCAAGTATACCTCGGACGCGATCAAGACGGCGGTGGAACTGTCCGCGCGTTACATCCACGACCGCAAGCTGCCCGACAAGGCCATCGACGTGATCGACGAGGCCGGCGCGGCGCAGCACCTGGTCGCGGAATCCAAGCGGCGCAAGACCATCGGCACCAAGGAGATCGAGGCGGTCGTCGCCAAGATCGCCCGGATCCCTCCGAAGAACGTCAGCAAGGACGACGCCAAGGTACTCAAGGACCTGGAAGGCACGCTCAAGCGCGTGGTCTTCGGCCAGGACAAGGCCATCGAGGCGCTCTCGGCCTCGATCAAGCTGGCCCGCGCGGGCCTGCGCGAACCCGAGAAGCCCATCGGCAACTACCTGTTCGCCGGTCCCACGGGCGTCGGCAAGACCGAGGTCGCCAAGCAGCTGGCCAGCACGCTGGGCGTCGAACTGCTGCGCTTCGACATGTCGGAATACATGGAGAAGCACGCGGTCTCGCGCCTGATCGGCGCGCCCCCGGGCTATGTCGGCTTCGACCAGGGGGGCCTCCTGACCGACGGGGTCGACCAGAACCCGCATTGCGTGCTGCTGCTCGACGAAATCGAGAAGGCGCACCCGGACGTGTTCAACATCCTGCTGCAGGTGATGGATCACGGCAAGCTGACCGACCACAACGGTCGGCAGGTGGATTTCCGCAACGTGGTGCTGATCATGACCTCGAACGCCGGCGCCACCGAACAGGCCAAGGCCGCCATCGGCTTCGGCCGCGACCGGCGCGAGGGCGAGGATACCGCCGCCATCGAGCGGACCTTCACACCCGAGTTCCGCAACCGTCTGGACGCGGTCATCAGCTTCCAGCCGCTGCCGAAATCCGTCATCCTGCAGGTCGTCGAGAAGTTCGTCCTGCAACTCGAGGCGCAGCTTCTGGACCGCAACGTCACCATCGAGCTCACCAAGCCGGCGGCGGAATGGCTGGCCGAGAAGGGCTACGACGACAAGATGGGCGCGCGCCCGCTGGGCCGCGTGATCCAGGAGACGATCAAGAAGCCGCTGGCCGAGGAGTTGCTGTTCGGCAAGCTCGCCAAGGGCGGTGTCGTGAAGGTCGGCATCAAGGATGGCGAGATCGACCTGCAGGTCGACGAGCCCGAGAAGCGCCGGCTCGACTCGAAGAAGCCGCCGCTGCTCACCGCCGAGTGATCTTCCGCGCCCTCCAGGCGCTCGCTCTGTCCCTCGCGGCTCCGCCAGCCGCGGGGGACATTCTTTTGGCGCTGCCGATCGACTGCTGGCCCGGCTATGACTGCAACCTCGCCGCCCATGTCGACCGCGATCCCGGCCCCGGGGCGGCCGACTACACCTGCGGCCCCCTCAGCCGCGACGGTCTCGTGCGGACGGAGTTCGCGGCCCCGCCCGGCACGGCAATCCTCGCCCCCGCCCCCGGCAGCGTCATCGCGACACGCGACGGGCGGCCGGACGGCCCGAACGCGGCCCCCGCGCGCCCCGGAGATTGCGGAAACGGCGTGATCCTCGACCACGGCGCCGGCTGGCAGACGCGCTACTGCCACCTCGCCCCCGGCAGCGTCGCGGTGCCTGTGGGCCGGCGCGTCGCGCGGGGCACGCGGCTGGGGCGCGTCGGCACCAGCGGCGCGGCGGCGCGTCCCATGCTGGGCTTCGAGCTGCGCCACCGCGGCCGCGCCGTGGACCCCTTCGCCCCGGACGATCCCGTCATCTGCGACGCGCCGCGCGGGCGCACGCTCTGGCAGGATCCGCCCCCCTATCCGCGCCCGGGCGGCGCGTTCTAGCGCTCCGTCAGCTTGAGTTCGATCCGGCGGTTCTGCGCGCGCGCCTCGGCGCTGTCGCCCTCTGCCACGGGCTGGAACTCGCCGAACCCCGCCGCCGCGAGGCGTCCGGGCGGAAAGCCCAGGTCGTCGACCATGTAGCGCACGACCGACAGCGCGCGGGCCTGGCTGAGTTCCCAGTTGTCGGCGAATTCCGCCCCCTCGGCCAGCGGCACATCGTCGGTATGGCCGTCGACGCGCAGGATCCAGTCGATGTCCCTTGGAATCTGGTCCGCCACGTCGCGCAGGATCGCGACGACATTGGCGATCTGGGCGCGCCCGTCGGGCGACAGCGTCGCCTCGGCGGGGCGGAACAGCACCTCGGAGGAGAAGACGAAACGATCGCCCACGATCCGCACGCCCTCGCGCCCCGCCAGCAGGCGCCGCAACTGGCCGAAGAATTCCGAGCGATAGTTCTCGAGGTTCTTCTTCTCCTCTTCGAGCCGGCGCGCCTCTTCCTCCAGCCGCCGGCGCTCGGCCTCCTCCAGCTCGGCGCGCCGGCGTTCCTCGGCCGCCGCCCGGGCCAGCGCGGCGTTGAGCCGTGTACCAAGCGAGTCGATCTGCACCTGGGCCGCGGCCTCGCGCTCCTCGGCGTCGTCCAGAAGCGCCTGAAGGCTGCCCAGGTCACGGCGCAGCGCGGCGACCTGCCGGTTCAGCAGGGCGACACGGCGCTGGCTCTCGGCGGAGGCGGCCTCCTCCTCGGCAAGCAGGCGGTTGGCCTGGTCCAGCAGCGCGGAGCGGCGCTCGGCCTCGCTCAACCGCCGTACCGCCAGCGCCTCGGCCTCGGCCTCGGCCGCGCGGGCCGCTTCCGCCGCGGCCTCGGCGGCCTGCCGTTCGGCCTGCGCCTCGTCGCGCGCGCGATCCGCCGCGGCCAGCAGGGTCAGCGTCTCTTCCGCCCGGCGCCGTTCGTCCTCCAGCGCGAGCGTCATCGCCGTCAATTCGTCATCCGCGCCGGCCAGCCGCTCCCGGAGGGCCTGGGCTGCGGCCGCCTCGGCCAGGCGCGCGGCCTCTTCCTCGGACAGGGCCTCTTCCAGCGCCGTGACCTTGCCCGCCAGCGCGGCGCGCGCCTCGTCGCTTTCGGCGGCCTCCGCGCGCAACTCGGCGATCAGCGCCTCCAGCGCCTCGCGCCGGGCCGCCGCCAGCCGCGCGGCCTCGGCCTGGGCGTCCACCTCCGACCGTGTCGCTGCCAACGCCTGCGAGAGCCGGTCGCGTTCCGCCGCCAGTTCGGTGCGCCGCGCCTCCAGGGCCGCGACCTCCTCGGCGAGCGTCGCACCCCGGTCGCGCGCGGTGTCGCGCTGCGCCACCAACTCGGCCACCCGCACCTCGAACTCCGTGATCGAGGCGCGCGCAGACTCGAGATCGGCCTCCTGCGCCGCGACACGGCCGCGAAGCGACTCGATCAGCGCGGCGCGTTCCTCGGCCTCGGCGCGGGCCGCGCCGAGCGCCGAGCCGAGTTCGCCCACCTCCGCCTCCAGGTCCGCCGTCCGCCGCCGTTCCATGCCCAGCGCATCGGCCAGCGCCGTGACTTCGGCGTTCAGTTGCGAGAGTTCGCTTTCCTGCCCGGTGATCGTCTCGCGCAGCATCTCCTGCACGATCATGAAGATCGACAGGACGAACATCAGCACCAGCAAGAGCGCCGTCATCGCGTCGACGAAACCCGGCCAGATCGACGCCTGGAACCGTTGCCCGCTGCGCCGCGTCAGGGCCACCGCGTCAACTCCACCGCTCGCCCTCGGGCGACAGCTTCGACAGCGCCCGGCCCAGCGCCGCGAGATCGCCACGCAGGTCGGTCACGGTTTCCTGCCGTCCGGCGGAGATTTCCTCGAGGATGCGCAGCAACTGCACGTCGATCGAGCGCAGCCGCATGCGCGCCTCGGCATCGGCCATCGCGCCCTCCTCGCCCATCCGCGACTCGATGGCCGCCGCCGCGCGTTCCTGGCCCTCCGCGACCCGGTTCAGCGCGGCGGTCACGGCCTCGCTCTGGCCGAGCTGGCCCTCGAGCGCGCGGCCCAGCGTCTCGACCGCGTTGGCCAGATCGCCGACCCGCCCCTCCAGCGCCTGCCGTCCATCGTCGGCACGGGAAAACAGCGCGTGCAGCCCCTCCATCTGCTCGGCCAACTGGTCGAGCGTGGCCGCCAGCAGCCCCGTCTCGACCCCCGCCTCGGACTCGCCGTCGCCGGAGGTGAAGCCGAGCCGGGTGATCGAGGACAGCCATTCCTCGAGCTCGCGGTAAAAGCGGTTCTGGCCGTGCCCCGCGAAAAGCTCCAGGAGTCCCACCACCAGCGAGCCCGCAAGCCCCAGGAGCGACGAGGCGAAGGCGGTGCCCATGCCGCCAAGCTGCGCCTCGAGCCCGGTCATCAGCCGGCCGAACACCTCGACCCCGCTTTCGCCTTGTTGCGGCGCGAGCGACTGGATCGTTTCGACCACCGCAGGCACGACCGTGGCAAGCCCGTAGAAAGTGCCCAGAAGGCCGAGGAAGATCAGCAGGTTGACGATGTAGCGCGTGATGTCGCGCGCCTCCTCGATGCGGGTCGCGACGGACTCGAGGATCGAGCGCGCCGAGGCCGCGCCGATCTGCATCCGCCGCCCGCGCCGCTTGCGCATGAGCGCGGCGAGCGGCGCAAGGAGCCGCGGCGCGCGGGTGACCTCGTGCCCCGGCGTGCCGGCGGCGAAATCCTCGATCCAGCGCACCGAGGCGATCAGCTGGACGACCTGAAGGAAGCAGGCCAGCACGCCGATCACGAAGACGAGGAAGATCGCGCCGTTGAGATAGGGGTTGGCGAGGAAGACCGGCGCGACCTGCGGATAGGCCAGATACGCCCCGGTCGAGAACAGCACGATCGAGGTGAGCATCAGCAGGATCTGGCGCAGCGGTCGGGAAAACTGCGGCTCGGCCTCGCGGTCGGTCATGTCCATGGGTGGGCCTACCCGTTGTGTTCGCCCCAAACTCTAGGGGATCATCCCCGGTCGAACAACAATCATTGCCCTTTCAGCGTCCGGACCCGCGCCGCCAGCCACGACAGGTCCGGGTCCTCGATCCCCAGCTCGATGAGGTGCTCGACGGTATTGAAAAGATATTCGTCGTTCGGCCCCATGCCGCCGGCCGCCCGCGCGATGATCTGCGCCTGATCCTCCAGCGGCAGGCCGCCGCAATACTGCACGTGGTCGGGATCGATCACATAGGCCAGAGAGGTCAGCCCGTCGCTTGCGTCCTCGAAGACCACGTCGAGCTCCGTCTCGAAATAGGCCGACGAGATCAGCTCGCGCTCGCGCAGATAGGCCAGCGTCGCCGCCTCGCTGCCGGGTTCGGCACGCAGCACCACGCCATGGCAGGCCGCCCCCGCCGCCGCGTCGAGCGCGAGCACGAGACCCGGCTCGGTCTCGGTGCCGCGGTGGTGGATCGAGCGCATGCAGAAGCTGCGGTGCCAGCCGTCGAGCCGCGCCAGCCGCCGCTCGGCGACCGGAAATCCCGGATTCCACAAAAGCGAGCCGTAGCCGAAGACCCAAAGTGCGTCGCGCATCCTGCTGGTCCTTGTCTCCCGACCCCTGTAAACCTCATTCGGGGGACAGGCGAAAGGGGGCCAGATGCGGCTTCTGTTGACCTTGGCGATCGCGGCGGCGGTGCTGTGGACAGCCTACTGGGCGCTTGCCGCGCGTGGCCTGGAACGCGGGCTGGCCGGATGGATCGAAACCCGGCGCGCCGAGGGCTGGGCGGCCGACTACGCCACCATCGAGGTCACGGGCTATCCGCTGCGCTTCGACACGGCGCTGAGCGGACTGATGCTCGCCGACCCGGACACCGGCCTTGCCTGGACAGCACCCACGTTCCGCATCGAGGCCGAAAGCCACCGGCCGCAGCGGGTCACGGCGATCTGGCCCGCCTCCCAGCAGATCGCGACGCCCGACCAGAAGATCGCGCTGGGCGCGGGCCGGATGGAGGGGCGGCTGGGCTTCCGGCCCGGCGTGGCGCTGGAACTGGCCGAGGGCGCCTTCACGCTGGAGCGGGTGTCGCTCGCCTCGACGGCGGACTGGAACGCCGCGCTCGCCCGGGCCGACCTGGCGGTGCAGGCTGTGGAGGGGCGGCCCGCGACCTACGCGGTGGACTTCAACGCCGAGGAGATGCGCCCGCCCGCCCCCCTCGTCGCGCTGCTGGACCGGGCGGGCCTGCTTCCCGAGGTCTTCCAGCACATGCGCGTCGACGCGGTGCTGGCCTTCGACGCGCCGTGGGATCGCACCGCGATCGAGGATCGCCGGCCGCAGATCACCGCGGTCGATATCGGCAAGCTCGACGCGCGCTGGGGCGATCTGGCGCTTGAGGCGGCGGGCGAGCTGGACGTGAACGCGGACGGCCGGCCGGCGGGGACGCTGACGGTGCGGGCGACGAACTGGCGCGAGATGGTGGAGATCGCGCGCGCCTCGGGGCGGCTGCCCGAGGGGCTGGCCGACCGCGTCGAGCAGGGGTTGGGGCTTCTCGCGGGGCTTTCGGGGCGGCCCGAAACGCTGGACGTGGCCTTGCGCTTCGCCGCCGGGCAGACCTGGCTGGGCCCGGTGCCGCTCGGCCCCGCCCCGGATTTCACGATCCGCTAGGCGCGGTCCACGCGGCTGGCGCCTCGGGGGCGCCGTTCGGCCCCGCCCCTAGCGGCAGTAGGCCCCGCTGCGGTAACGCGCCGTGTCGAGGTGGAAATGGTTCTGGTGGAAGCGGTCCGAGTCCGGCCCGAGCACCGTTCCGAACGGCCCGCAGGCCGCCTTGTGCATGGCCCGCAACAGCCGCCCCTGTTTCGGGTCGCGCCAACCGTTGAGCACGCTGATCGACGCCCCGTTCCGCAGGTTGATCGCGGCGACATCGACAGCCCGCCCGCGCCCGTGTTCGGAGAGCTTCGCGCCGGGCTGGTTGTTGCGCGTGCGGCAGGCGTAGTCGGCGACCACCTTGATCGAAGCGACGCCGCCGCCCGTCCGCCCGACCACCGGCTTCACGCCGCTCGCCACCCAGGCGCGCAGCGCGCGGGCCGTGGTGCAGTCCACCGTCGCGGGCCGGGTCAGCGGCACGCCATCCACCGCCGTCACGCGCACGGGTCGTTCGACGCCGCAGCCCCGTATGCGGCCCGCGATCGGTGCCAGCACCTCGCCCCGGATGGCCGGATCGCCGCAGATCGCGCCGCGCTTGCGGGTCAGGACCGCAGACGGTTGTGTGCGGATTCCCGCCGATGTCGCCGCGACGAGCGTGGGAAGCGCGGGCCGCGGCACCGGCCGGAGCGAACGGCCCAGCGCCGGCAGCACGGCGTGCGACAGACCTTTGGCCTGCGCGGGGCGCGGTTCGGGGCGCGGGGAGGCTTCGGTGGCGGCCGCCGCAGCGGACCCCGCAAGCAGCGAGAAACTCAGCAGAATTGGCAAGAGACGCGTCATGAATGCACCTTCGTCCGGCCGAAATCCGGGGCGTCGGTGTCCTGCCCGGCCTCGATGATGCCGCGCCGGATCGCCCTTGTCCTCGTGAAATACTCGAAAAGTTGCTCGCCGTCACCTGTGCGGATCGCGCGTTGCAGCGCGAAGAGCTCCTCGGTGAACCGGCCGAGAATTTCCAAGGTCGCGTCCTTGTTGGTCAGGAACACGTCGCGCCACATGGTCGGGTCCGAGGCGGCGATCCGGGTGAAGTCGCGGAAGCCGGCGGCCGAATACTTGATGACCTCGCTGTCGGTGACGCGCCGCAGGTCGTCGGCGACGCCGACCATCGTGTAGGCGATGAGGTGCGGCGCATGGCTGGTCACGGCCAGGACGAGGTCGTGGTGGTCGGGGTCCATCTCGTCGACATGGGCGCCGATCCCCTCCCAGAGCGCCCGCAGGCGGGCGACCGCGTTCCGGTCGCTTCCGTTGACGGGCACCAGCAGGCACCAGCGGTTGTCGAAGAGTTCGGCAAAGCCCGAGCGCGGCCCCGAATGCTCGGTGCCCGCGAGCGGGTGGCCGGGGATGAAATGCACGCCCTCGGGGATATGCGGCGCGACCGTATCGATCACCGCCCGCTTGACCGAGCCGACATCGGTCACGGTCGCGCCGGGTTTCAGATGCGGCGCGATCTCTTCGGCAAGCGCCGCCATCGCACCGACCGGCACGGCCAGAACCACGAGATCGGCGCCCTCGACGGCCTCGGCGGCGGTGTCCACCACCCGGTCGACCAGCCCGATCTCGGCGGCGGTGGCGCGGGTCTCGGCCGAGCGCGCGGTGCCCACGACCTCGCCCGCCAGCCCCGCGCGGCGCATCGCCAGCGCCATCGACCCCGCGATGAGCCCCAGCCCGATCAGCGCGACGCGATCGTAAAGCGGGCTCATCGCGCACGCTCCACGAATTGCGCGATGGCATGGACCACCCGGCGGCAGGCGGGCTCGTCTCCCACGGTGATGCGCAGGCAGTTCGGCAGCTGGTAGCCGGCCACCTGCCGCACGATGAGCCCCTGCGATTTCAGGAACGCGTCGCAGGCGGCGGCCTCGTCCGGGTCGGCGAAGCGCGGCAGCACGAAATTGGCGAAGCTCGCGTCGGTCGGGACACCGATCCCGTTCAGCGCCTCGACCATCCAGGCGCGCAGCCGCGCGTTCTCGGCCCGGCAGCGGTCGGTGTAGTCGGTGTCGCGCAGCGCCGCCTCGGCGGTGTCGAGCTGCGTGGTCGACAGGTTGAACGGCCCGCGCACGCGGTTCAGCACCGCGATCACCTCGTCCGGCCCGTAGCCCCAGCCGATGCGCAGGCCGCCGAGCCCGTGGATCTTGGAAAACGTGCGGGTCATCACGACGTTCTCGCGCGCCTCGACCAGCGCCTTGCCGCCATCGAAGCCGTCGACGAATTCCGCATAGGCGCCGTCGAGGACCACCAGCGCGCCGTCGGGCACGCCGTCGGCGAGCCGCGCGGTGTCTTCCGCCGGAATCATCGTGCCGGTGGGATTCGCCGGGTTCGCGATGAACACCAGCCGCGTCGCCTCGGTGCAGGCGGCGAGGATCGCGTCGACATCGACGGTACGGTCCCGCTCGGGCACCTCGACGGGCGTGGCGCCGGCCGCGAGCGCCGAGATGCGGTACATAGAGAAGCCGTGCGCGGTATAGATCACCTCGCTGCCGGGGCCGGCATAGGCCTGGCAGAGGAAGGTGATGATCTCGTCCGAGCCCACCCCGCAGATCACGCGGGCCGGGTCCAGCCCGTGCACCTCGCCGATGGCCGCGCGCAGTTCGGCATGGTCGGTCGAGGGGTAGCGATGCAACGATCCGGCCGTGCGCGCGAAGGCGGCCTTGGCCCGCTCCGAGGGGCCGAAGGGGTTTTCGTTCGACGACAGCTTGACCACGTCGTCGCGGCCGGCGATCCGGGACTGTCCGCCCACATAGGGGGCGATCTCCAGGATCCCGGGCTGGGGCGTGATGCGGTTCATGGGTCTCTCCTTGGCGGGCATCCCTAGCCGAAGGGTCCTTTCAAGGCCAGTCCGAAGAGCGGGGCGCGGGCGCCGCAGACGCGAAACGGCCCGCCCTGCATCCAGGACGGGCCGCCAATGGCCGTTCGGATGCGCCGACGCCTAGTTCTGCGCGTAGAATTCGATGACGAGGTTCGGTTCCATCATGACCGGGTAGGGCACGTCCGACAGGCCGGGCGTGCGCACGAACGTCGCGGTCATCTTGGAATGGTCGGCCTCGAGATAATCGGGCACGTCGCGTTCGGCCAGTTGCACGGCCTCGAGCACGGCGGCCATCTGCTTGGACTTCTCGCGGACCTCGACCACGTCGCCTTCCTTGACGCGGTAGGAGGGGATGTTCACGCGCTTGCCGTTCACCAGCACGTGGCCGTGGTTCACGAATTGCCGCGCGGCGAAGATCGTGGGCACGAACTTGGCGCGGTAGACCACGGCGTCGAGCCGGCGCTCCAGCAGGCCGATGAGGATTTCACCGGTATCGCCGCGGACCCGCTCGGCCTCGGCGAAGATGCGGCGGAACTGCTTCTCGGTCAGGTCGCCGTAATAGCCCTTGAGCTTCTGCTTGGCGCGCAGCTGGATGCCGAAGTCGGACAGCTTGCCCTTGCGGCGCTGGCCGTGCTGGCCGGGGCCGTATTCGCGGCGGTTGACCGGGGATTTCGGACGGCCCCAGATGTTCTCGCCCATCCGGCGGTCGATCTTGTACTTGGCAGACGTGCGTTTGGTCACGGCTGATCTCCTTCAAAAGGGCACCGCCCAAGGGCGGCCATGAAGGGCGTTGTCCTTTGGCCTTTCGGCCCGACAGGCATCCCCTTGCGGGGGCCACCAACACCAATGAAAGACCCGGCCGCGGGGGCCGGGATGGGCCGCTTATACGGATGCGCGCGAAGGTGTCAATGCCCCCTGTCCGACCGGCGCGGCCGCGCGGACGCCCCGGCGCCCGCTACCCCTCGGGCACGACCAGCCCGCGGAAATCGCCCGCCGCCACCTCGCGCACGATCTCGGCGAACCGGCGATACCCCGCCTCGTCGCCCGCCGTTGCCCGCCAGGCCAGGCCGATGGACCGCACGAAGCGGTCGCGGCGGAAGGTCAGGACCGCGACATCGTTGCCGCGACCGGTGATTTCGGACTGGACGTAGAGCGCGGGCAGGAAGGCCAGCCCCATGTCCATCGCCGCCATCTGGCGCAGTGCGTCCAGGCTCGTGCCCTCGTAATCCTGCAGCAGATTCGCGCCCACCTCCCGGCACAGGGCCTCGATCTGGCCGTGCAGGGTGAAGGCGCGGGAGAGCGAGAGCACCGTCTGGCCCGCAAGGTCGGCATCCGTGACGCGCGCCGCACGGGCGAGCGGATGGGTCCGCGCGACGGCGAGTTTCAGGGGCTCGCGGAACAGCCGCTCGACCGTGACGTCCGAGGACTGCAAAGGCAACTGGGTCAGGATCAGGTCGTGGCGCCCGGCCAGCAGGTCCTCGAGCAGGCGCCGGGGCGCCCCCTCGTGGATGTAGAGCCGCAACTCGGGGAAGCGTTCGTGCAGGCGGCGGACGACGTTGGGCAGGATGTAGGGGCCGAAGGTCGCCGTCGCGCCCAGGCGGATCGTGCCGGCCATGCCGGTGCGCATCCGTTCCGACATGTCGCCGAGCGTGCCCACATCGCCGATGATGCGCGCCGCGCGGGCCAGCACCTCGCGCCCGGCGGGCGTCAGCACGGCGCCCGCGCGCCCGCGCTCGACCAGCACCAGGCCGAGGACCTCCTCGAGGTTGGCGATCTGCAGGCTGAGCGAAGGTTGCGTGATGCCCAGCCGTTCGGCCGCCTTCCGGTAATGGCCGGATTCCGCGAGGGTCACGAAATAGCGCAACTGCTTGAAGGTAGGTTCCCGGCTCATCAGGGGCCCCGTGCGCGGCGTTTCCGATAGGTTTTTCCAATCGGACTCAACAAGAGCATAGGATACCATCCGCATCCGACCACCCCCACATTGTCGGTAAGGCGGGATCGCCATCACCGCAGGGAGGTTCCATGCTCGACCAGTCCGGCCTGACCCAGATCGCCGCCGCAACCGGGGGCCCGGCGGCCGGGCATGTGGGCGAGATCCATGTGGCCCGAGCGCGCGACACCCGGCGAGAGCGTGCCGCATTGGCGCTGCCGGTTCCTGGCCACGCCGCACGAGGCGGAGATCGCGCGCGAGATACCGCGCCTGCTCCACCGTATCGACGGCAGCCTGCGCTGGCCCAATGTCGAGACGATCGAACGCTACAATGGACTGCCGGCCTATGCCGGCGCCACGCCGCACGACTGATTTCTCAACCGCCACGGATGGATAGGAGGCTTGGACATGCCCAGACAGATCGCCGGAGACGGCCTCGGCGCACGGATCGAGACCTTGCGCGCCCGACACCGCGCGCTGGACGAGGAGGTGCGCGCCGAGTATCGCCGCCCCCTGCCCGACCTTGCCCGGCTGACCGCGCTCAAGCGCGAACGTCTGCGGCTCAAGGACACGCTGTCGGACTATGACGGGGCGCTTCGCACCATTGCGCGGGCGCAGCGTACGACGGCGTGAAAGCCGACGGAACGGTGCCGCCCCCCACCGGCACTGTTCCGTCGCACCGTTTCCCTCCACATGGAAGGCCATGACTCATGTATTTCGGCTCCCCCTTCGATCTGCTGGCTGCCGGCCGGATGTTCCACAGCGCCGAGATCGACGAATTGCAGGAGGCGATGGACTGGGCGACGCCCAATGTCGGCCATGTCCCGTCGCCCCCGGACCACTCCGACCCGCAGGTCACGCCGATATTCCGGCACCGCGCGTCGCCCGAGGACCGTCTCGTGGGGTGACGCGGGGCGCGCCGGTTGCCGGGCCCGTTCAGCCGTCGGCGTGGTCGTGATCGTGCGGCGGCGCGGGGGCGAGCCGGCCTTCCACATAGGCCCGCGCCGCTTCGGCCGGGTCGGTCTCGGCAGTGGCCACCGCGGCGATGCCGCGGGCGGCCATGCGCCGATGGAACCCCTCCCCGACACTTCCGGCGATGATGGCCTCGGCCTCGTAGAGCGGGTGATGTCCCTCGCCATGGAAGTCGTGCAGCGCCATCCCCCTGGGCAGATCGATCCGGTCCACCTCGCGGGCGGGCGCGTCCGGGTGCGCCTCGAAGACGAAGAACCGGCGCGTCCGGCCGGCATGGGACGTCACGGTGCGAAAATTCTGGCTGGCAACGGCAATGCGCATGAATCCTCGGCCTCTGTTGTGATTGCCCGCCGCGTCGCCCGGTCATCGGGGCCGCAGTCGGCGGGAGACGGCTTCATGGGACACGATCCGGCCGGAAAGTCTGTGACTTCGTCACCGGGTCCCTTGCCGAACCCCGCCCGAGGCGTCGCCCGACGATCGCGCGGTCGGGGGCAAGGGCCCCGTCCACGTGCACGCGCCCGCCATCGGCCCGCGCATCGGGGCCGGCGAGCGCGCCCGCCCGATCACGCCTCGTCTTCCAGGCTCGCACGGGCGAGCGTCAGGTCGTCGGGGCGCCCGACATCGAGCCAGGGCTCGTGCATCGGGAAGGCGACGGTGCGCCGGCCCGCCTCGCGCAGCCGGTCGAACAGCGTGGGCATGTCGCAGGGGCTGTTCCGCTCCAGGTGGTCGAGAGCATCGGGCAGGAAGGCATAGATGCCGGCATTGATATGGCTACGGATCACCGGTTTCTCGACGAAGCCCGCGATGTCCACCCCGTCCATCTCGACCACGCCGAACGGATTGGCCCATTCGTAGACCCGAACCGCCATCACCGCCGCGGCCTCGTGCCGGGCGCGGAATTCCAGCACCTCGCCATAGTCGATATCGGTCAGAACGTCGCCATTGGTGACGAGGAACGGCAGCTCGGGCCGCGGATCGAGCAGCGCGAGCGCCCCGGCGGTGCCGAGGGGCGCGTCCTCGGTGACGTAGTCGATGCGGACGCCAAGGGCCGCGCCGTCGCCGAAATGGTCGCGGATCATCTGGCCGAGATAGTTGAGCGAGATCACGAAGCGGCTGATCCCCTGGCTCCGCGCGCGCTCCACGATATGCTGCAGAAGCGGCTTGCCGGCCACGGGCAGCATCGGCTTGGGGCAGCTTTCGGTATAGGGGCGCAGGCGGGTGCCCTTGCCGCCGGCCATGATGACCATGACATTGTCGCGCTCGGGCGGGGTGTCGAGCGTGTCCCAGAGGTGCAGGCCGACGGGGCGGCCCGCGGGGTCGACCACGGGGACCTGCTGCACCTTGTTTGCGACCATCAGCGCGCGCACGATCTCGCGGTCGGTGCCCTCGGGCACCACCAGCGGGTTGGGGTTCGCGATCTCGCTGACCGCGTCCTCCATCGACAGCCCGCGCAACAGCCCGCGGCGCAGGTCCCCGTCGGTGACCGACCCGTAAAGCCGCCCGTCCGCATGCACGCACAGCACAAGCCGGATGCCGACCGCGTTGAGATTCTCGATGGTCTCGGTCAGCGTCGCGGTCTTCGGCAACAGCGCGCGGCGCCAGCGGGCTTCGAGATCGGTCATCGGGCGCGCTCCTTCTCGGTCGGGTCGACCCCGGCGGCCGTGATCGCCCCGATCCGGGGACGGCCGCCGCATGTGATCGGCAGGGCAATCTCGGCCACCCTCATGCCGATGCGCCCCCGAGATGCGCCGAGGAGGGCAGGTTCACGATCCGCGCGGCGAGATCGGCGGTCACCGGAAGCTCCGCGCGCGGGGCGTCGGCATAGATCGGCAGGCTGTGCAGCGGCTCCCAGACCGGACGCGCCATGATGCCGGCGGCGTTCAGCGTCTCCAGAACCGTATCGCGGGCGTCGGCCACACCGGGCGCCAGGACCAGCGCGTTCAGCCAGTAGTTGGACCGGCATCCCGCGGGTTCGGCGAAAACCGCGACATGGTCGTGGCCCGCGAAGGCGTCCATGTAGGCGCGGGCCAGGCGGCGTTTCCGCGCCAGGCGGTCGTCGAGCTGGGCCAGTTGCGCCACGCCGAGGGCCGCGTTCAGGTTGGGCATCCGGTAGTTATAGCCGATCTCGTCGTGAAGGAACGCCCAAGCGTGCGCCACCTTGGCCGTGGTGGTCAGATGCCTGGCATGCCGGGCGAGATCGGCGTCGTCGGTGACGATGGCCCCCCCGCCGCCGGTGGTGACGATCTTGTTGCCGTTGAAGCTGAGCGCGCCCACGCGCGCGAGCCCGCCGCAGGGCCTGTCGCCGTAGCGGCTGCCCAGCGACTCGGCGGCGTCCTCGACCACCGGGATGCCGTATTCGGCCGCAAGGGCGTTCAACGCGTCCATCTCGACCGGATGGCCGAAGACGTGCATCGGCACGAGCGCGGCCAGCGGGCGGCCCGTTTCCCGGTTGACCGTCCGCCCCTCGCGGGTCTCGGCGATCCGCTCGAGATGGCACTTCAGCGCCGCGGGGTCGATCCCGAGGGTGCAAGGCGCGGCATCGACGAAATGCGGCACCGCGCCGAGGTGGTGGGCGGCGTTCGCGGTTGCGATGAAGGTGAGGCTGGGCATCAGCACCTCGTCGCCGGGACCCACGCCGACGATCCGCAGCGCGACCTCCAGCGCGGCGGTGCCGTTGACGACGGCCACGGCGTGCCGGGTGCCGCAGGCGCGGGCGACCGCCTGCTCGAAGACGTCGACATAGCGCCCAACCGAGGACACCCAGCCGGTGCGGATGCAGTCGACCACCAGCGCTTCTTCCTCGCCGCGGAACTCCGGCGCATGCAACGGCACGGGGCCTTCGGACCGGCCCAGAACGGCGTGCAGCGTTTCGCGGATGTCGTTGGCGAGGGCGTCGGGGTCGACCATGCCGGACTCAGATATTGTAGCGGTCGGCCTTGTAGACCGCGAGATTGGCGGGGTCCTGGAACCACTCGGCGGTCTTGGCGAGCCCCCGAAGGAAGCCCGCGCGCCCGCCATGGGCCGGGTTCCAGCCGAACAGCCGCCTGGCCTTGTCGGTGCCCGCGAAAAGACGCTCGACCTCCGAGGCGGCGGGGCGCAGGCGCGCGTCGTCCTGCACGATCTCGACCTCGGCCCCCATCGCCTCGGCAATCGCGGCGGCGGTGTCGCCGATGGAGATCTCGAAGCCCGCGCCGATATTGGTCACCTGCCCCACCGCCGCGTCGCATTCGGCCGCCTGGATGAAGCCTTGCGCCACGTCGTGAACGAAGCTGAAATCCCGCGTCGGCGCCAGCGCGCCCAGGCGGATTTGCCGGCTGCCCCCGGCGATCTGGGTGACGATCGTGGGGATGACCGCGCGCGCCGACTGCCGGGGGCCATAGGTGTTGAACGGACGCAGCACCGCCACCGGCAGGTCGAAGGACTGGTGAAAGGACAGCGCCATCTGGTCCGCGCCCACCTTGGTCGCGGCATAGGGCGATTGCGCGTTCAGGGGGTGGTCTTCGGTGATCGGCACGAACTGCGCGGTGCCGTAGGTTTCCGAGGTCGAGGTGCAGACGACCCGCGCCACGTCGTTGCGCCGCGCGGCCTGCAGCACGTTGAGCGTGCCGGTCACGTTGGTCTGCACATAGGCGTCCGGCGCCTGGTAGCTGAACGGGATCGCGATCAGCGCCGCGAGGTGCAGCACCGCGTCGCAGCCCTGCATCGCGGCATCGACGGCATGGGGGTCGCGCACATCGCCCGCGACCACGTCGAACCTGCCGAGCACATCCGCGTCGGCGTGATCGAGCCATCCCCAGCTGTTGAACGAATTGTAGCAGACGAAGGCGCGCACGTCCGAGCCGTGGCGCACCAGTGCCTCGACGAGATGCGAGCCGATGAAGCCATCGGCGCCGGTGACGAGGACCTTGCTGTTCGAGATATCCATGGACGCCCCATCTGACCCGCCTTGGTCCTTCAATCTCGGGCGACGCTTGTCAAGCAGGGTGTGTGTCCCGATCCGCCGACATCCCGGCGGCGTCCCTGTCCGAAGGGCGGACCGCAGCAACCCCGCAGGGGGCCGTCGGGCGCTGCATCCGCGCCGCGGCGCGGACTGGTGACAGACGCGATCCCGCGACCGCGGCCCCGGCCCCGGCGCGCCCCGAACAAATAAGCGGCGACGGTCAGGGAGGAGAAGGACCGTCGCCGCTTTCGAAAATGGCTTCCATCAGGGAGGAGACGAAAGCCTTGAAGGCGAAATGGACCTTTCGGGCCCGCGGGGCAACGGCCAAATCGCCAACCCAGACATGCACTGGCCGCAAGGCTGTGGCGTGCGCCGCCTGCGTGGCCGCTGACGCAGCGCGGGCGCCCCGCCGCCTGCGCCCGTCATGCGCCGCCGCCAGGCCCCCGCGAAACGCAGAACGCCGGCGCGCGGCCGGCGTTCGTCATGCGCGTCATGTGCGCGGTTCACTCGGCCGCGGCGCGGGCCTCGTCCAGCCAGGCGTTCCAGGTGTCCTGGTTGGCTGCGATCCACGCGTCGGCGTGGCGTTCGATCGCCTCTTCGGAGTCCTGGCCCTCGCGCATCAGCAGGTTCTGCGCCGAGATGTCGTTGGCCGAAAGCTCCATGATCTCGAACAGCTTGGCCGCCGCGGGGTTTTCCTCGGCGAAGTCGCGGTTGGCGATGATGCGCTGGTCGTTGGCCTGGAAGCCGTAGTTCATGCCGTTGGGCAGCGCGGTGTCGATATCCGCGCGCTCGCCGGGCAGCGAGGAGAACGGCACCTGAAGCCACACCACGTCCTCGCCGGGGACCAGCACGCCCGACACCCAGTAGGGCGTCCAGGTGTAGTAGAAGATCGACTCGCCCTTCTCGTAGCGGGTGATTGTGTCGGCGATGATCGCCGAGTAGGAGCCCTGGTTGTGGGTGACGTTGTCGCGCAGCTCGAACGCGTCGAGCTGGTGCTCGATGACCTGCTCGCAGCCCCAGCCGGGGGTGCAGCCCGTGAGATCGGCCTTGCCGTCGCCATCGTTGTCGAACAGCTTGGCGATTTCCGGGTCCTGCAGCTGGCCGATATTGGTGATGCCGTATTCGTCGGCGGTGGCCTTGTCGATCAGGTAGCCCTGCAGCGCGCCGGGGGAATAGACGCCCTCGCGGTAGATCTTCTCCGAGCCGCCGGCCTCCCCGAAGAAGTCCGTATGCAGCGGGTCCCAGTGGTCGGCCAGGAAGGTGCCGTCGCCATTGGCGATGGCCACATGGGCGGCGGCGTATTCCAGTTCCTTGATGTCTTCCACCTCGTAGCCGAGGTCCTCGAGCGCCTTCATCACCAGAACCGTCTGGAAGGTCTCTTCGGCGATCGACGACTTCAGCGGGATGACGTTCACGCCCTCGCCCGGCATTTCCTGGGCAAGCGCGGACCCCGCGGCGAGGCCGAACCCGGCAACCGCCAGGGCGGCGAGGCTTGTGCGGGTGACAGTCGGAAACATGTGAACTCCTCTTGGGTCTTGTCGCGGCCGGTCGGGCCGCGCACGTGGATCATTGCGGAACCGGCCGGCGCCGGATCGGCCTATTCGGCCGGTTCCGTCCCTGCGGCCGACGCGCGGCGCGCCGACTTGCCGAACACCAGCCGGCGCACCTGGCCGACCGGACCGGTTTCGTACCAGGCGATATTGCCGCGGTCGCGTTTCGACACGCCCATCGCCTGGGTCATGCGGTCGATGATGATCGCCAGCAGCACGATGCCCAGCCCGCCGACGGTCGCCAGCCCCATGTCGAGCCGGCCGATGCCGCGCAGCACCATCTGGCCAAGGCCGCCCACCGCGATCATCGAGGCGATCACCACCATCGAAAGGGCCAGCATCAGGGTCTGGTTCACGCCCGCCATGATGGTGGGCATCGCCACGGGAAGCTGCACCTTGCGCAGCAGTTGTGCATCCGAGGCGCCGAAGCTCTTGGCCGCCTCGATCAGGTCGGCGGGCACCTGGCGGATGCCGAGGTTGGTCAGCCGGATAAGCGGCGGCAGCGCGAAGATGATCGTCACCACCACGCCGGGCACGTTGCCGATGCCGAAGAGCATCACGATGGGCACGAGGTAGACGAAGGCGGGCGTCGTCTGCATCGCGTCGAGGATCGGTCGCACCAGCGTGGCCGCCCGGTCGTTCCGGGCCAACCAGATGCCGGTGGGCAACCCGATCAGGATGCAGAAGAACACCGATGTGAACACCAGCGCCAGCGTGACCATCGCCTCGTCCCAGGCGCCGATCAGGCCGACGAAGATAAACGAGAGCACCGCCCCGATGCCGAGCCGCGGACCGGCGGTCTGCCAGGCCAGTAGCCCGATCAGCAGGACCATGACCAGCGCGGGGACGCTGAGTAGCGTCGCCTCGATGGTGGACAGCACGCCGTCGACGGGCCAGCGGATCGCCTGGAAGACCGGGCGGAAATTGTCGACCACGAAATCGAGCGCGGTTTCCACCCAGGATTCCAGCGGGATGACCGCGTGGTCGAACGGATGGAGGATATCGAAGGACTGGGCCTCCGCCTCCGCAGCGCCCGAAAGCCAGTCCGGCGTCGCGGTCTCCGGCGCCGTGCCGGACCCGCCGCCCCAGGGGTTCGAGGCGGACTCGTCCCCCGCCGGCGGGGTGGAGTCGGCCGTGCCGCCCCAGGGGTCCTCGGCCTGGGCGAGTTGGAAGGTGCGGTCCTGCATGGCTTCAGTCATCCGTTGCCTCCCTCGACAGGGCCCCGAGCAGAATGGCGCGCGAGACCACCCCGAGATACCGCCCCTGGTCGTCGACCACGGGCAAGCCGCAGGGTGCCGCGTTCACCTCGGCGATCACGTCGCCGATGTTCCTGTCCGCCGCGAGCGGTTCGAGGTCCGGCAGGTAGGCGCGCGAGAGCCGCGCATCCACCGCCTTCATTTCCCGCTCCAGGCTGGTGGCAGAGACCACGCCGAGGAACTTGTGCGCGCCGTCGACGACATAGGCGTAATCCCGGTCGGCCGCGGCGATCCGTTCGCGCGCCGCGCGCAGGTTCCCGCCCCGTTCGATGATCGTGACCTGGTGTTTCGACGCGATGTCGCCGACGGTGATGACGCTGCTGACATCGACGCCCCGGAAGAAGGACCGGACGTAGTCGTTCGCCGGGTTGCTCAGGATTTCGTCCGGCTTGCCGACCTGAACCACGCGCCCGCCCTCCATGATCGCGATGCGATCGCCGATGCGCATCGCCTCGTCGAGGTCGTGGGAGATGAAGATGATGGTCCGCTTTTCCTTTTCCTGCAGTTCCAGCAGTTCGTCCTGCATCTCGGACCGGATCAGCGGGTCGAGCGCCGAGAACGCCTCGTCCATCAGTAGGATCGTGGGATCGTTGGCCAGCGCGCGCGCCAGCCCCACCCGCTGCTGCATGCCGCCCGACAGCTCGTTGGGATAGCTCTGCTCGTTGGCGGCCAGCCCGACCTGTTCCAGCGCGGCGCGGGCGCGCTCCTCGCGCTGGTCCTTGGGGATGCTGGAAAGCTCCAGCCCGAACGCCGTGTTCTGCAGCACCGTCATGTGCGGCATCAGCGCGAAGGACTGGAACACCATCGAGATGTGCTTGCGGCGGAACTCGTTGAGGTCCTTCTCGCTCATCTTCGCGATGTCGGCGCCCTTCACCACGATCTCGCCGGCCGAGGGATCGATCAGTCGGTTCAGCATGCGCACCAGCGTGGACTTGCCGGAGCCCGAGAGCCCCATCACGACGAAGATCTCGCCCTCCTGCACCTCGAAGCTGGCATCGCAGACCCCGATCGTCATGCCCGTCTTGTCGAAGACGGCGTCCTTGTCGAGCCCCTTGCGATACAGCTCGATCGCATGTTGTGGGTGGTGGCCGAAGACCTTGAACAGACTGTTGACCGAAAGCGCGGGGCTTGAGTCCAAAACGGGTTCCTTCCTTCGTGAACGGGACCCTACCTGCCCCCGAGCCCGCCGGGGTGTCAACCTCTGGAGGCCGGTTTTCGACATCCGCTTGTCGCTTTCGCACCATGGAAGGCAGGTTGCTCAGGCATCGGGCGGTCCGTGCCCGATGCCGGCCGGCGGCCGCCGCCGGAGGTGCCGGCCCCTGCCCCACCACCCGGACGACCCGCGGCCCAACCGTGCGCCACAGCGGTGGAAATGGACGGAACCACAGTCGGACTGCGGCCGGATTTTCATGTCTCCGCCCGCGGTCGATGCGGCAACGCCCCGGCACCGAGCCGGGCGGGCAAGCGGCGGATGGTGAGCGCACGGCTTTCGGAACAGTTAACAAGATGTTTATCGAATCGCCCGCAAATGGTAAACAATAGGTGTGTAGTCGGGGTCGACGCCCAAAGAGGGGAGCTTCTGTTGACCCAATTCATTTCCAGTGCATTTTTCTTTTTCGCCTTGGGATGGATCGTTCTCGTGAAGCCGGCGCTCTCGCAAACCGATTTCAAGGAAATTCCAGGCCGCCTGGAAATCGAATTGCATGACCCGGCAACATCGCCCAGAACGAAGATCGAACGCCTCGAAGACATATCGAACGAGGCATTTCGTGCATATGCGGATGGCGCGCTTGGAGCGGTGCGAAGCGCTCTTGGGACCGGCGCGGGCGGTGAAATCCGGTTCGTGCGCATCCCGGTGGTGGCACCGGGCCGCCGCCCGCTTGCCCTGCCGGACATGGGCGCCGCGCCGTCAGCGGCGCAGTGTTCCGTCAGCAGCCCCTGGGCGGAAATCGCGATCCGACGGCACGACGAGCAGACCCGCCTCTCTGCGGTTCTGATCTGGAATGAAAGGCAGCTGCTTGTCGACATCCGGACCGGCGACGCGCCCGTTCCGCCCGCGCCGCGTCGGCCCTATTCTCAAGACGAGTTCGAGCGACACGCGCAACGCTACGGCGCGGCACTGCCCGCGCGCAAGACCGAGGAACTGCTGCGCAGCGAACTCCCGGCGGATCTTGCGGTGCTTTTCCGGCGGGCACCGCAATCGACCTTGCTGCCATTCTCGGCAACGGCCCGTGCCGAAATGCAACGGATCGCCGCCGAAAGCGTCTCGCGACAGGTCGAGATCGTTGCCCGTCTTGCCACCCTGTGCGCGCCGGGCACAGCCGGCCATTTCGAGTTTTCGCACATTTCTGAAGTAACGAGCGGATCATGGAAAGAACACCGTTAAGACCTCCAATGCATTGAAAGGATCGATCTCATGTCATTGGCAGACGTTCTGAGCGCAACGACGATTACGGGTTTCAGCGCGGCGGAGAAGGCGACCATCGAGGCCGCGATAACGAGCACCTACAACAACTCCGCCACCGCCCGGACGATGTACGAGAACTGGGTTTCGGGGGGCAACACCATCTCCGTCTCGCACGTGGCGGGCGTGTTCCAAGCCTACCCTGGCACCGGGCGGGTCGAAATCGACATCCCCTTCATCAGCAACCTCTACTACATCGACGACAACGGAAACTCGGTGAAGTATCCGTTCGAACTCGCCCTCGTTCACGAGTTCGTCCACGCGCTGGAGGGCTTGCTCGACAACTACGATGCCCCGGACGGGGACTATCGCGGCGACACGGTGATCTTCACCAACGACATCCATGACGAGATGGGCTACGCCAACCGGAATTCCTATATCAGCGCGAATTTCGACACCGTCATCAAGCCCTCCTTCGCCTATACCGGCGGCGTCGAGATCGACCGCTCGTTCGCCAATGACGCCTCGTGGAGCGCGACCGGCAACCTCTTCAAGGGCACGCTGTTCTCGGACGACCTGCTGATCGGCGGGGCCTCGGCCAACGTGCTGGAGGGCAACCTGGGGAACGACTTCCTGTTCGGCGGCGGCGGCGACGACACGCTCAACGGGGGCCTGGGTGGAACCGATACCGTGGTGCTGTCGGGCAAGCCGGTCGACTACGACATCCGTCTCAATCCCGATGGCACCTGGACGTCCGAACACGTGCGCGGCGCGAAGGACGAAGGCACCGACACGTTCCAGAACCTCGAACGCGTGCGCTTTGCCGATCCCGACAGCACCTTCAACCTCGTGAAGAGCGGTCTCACCTGGCAGACGGATTTCGCCTTCGTCATCGACCAGACCGGCAGCATGGGGGACGACATCGCAGCGGTGAAGGCGGCGGCGACGGGCGTGGTCAACGCGCTGTACGCGGATGCGACGATCGACGCCCGCATCGGCATCGTCGGCTTCCGCGACAACACCATCGGCGAGCCGACCTCGGTCATCCTGCCCTTCACGGACCAGGATGATTTCGCGGCGCGCCAGGCCGCGGCCGTCGGCGCGATCAACGGGATCTCGGTGAGCGGGGGCGGCGATTTTCCGGAAACGGCCTTCGACGGCCTGCTGACCGCCCTCGACGGCTCGATGGGCGACTGGCGTGTCGGGGCCGGGGTGAAGAAGGTCGCGCTGTTCACCGATGCAAGCGCCAAGGACGCGATCCTGCTGCCGGCGGTGCTGACCTACGCGCTGTCCATCGGCGCGACGATCACCGGCAGCGCCAGCGCCGCGTTCGGAGAGATCGCGACGGTCGACACGTTCGAACTCACCTTCGGCGAGTCGATCGGCGCCTTCCCGGAAGGCGAAGGCGAAACCCTGCCGCCCTTCGTGCCGTCGGGCGACCCGATAGAACCGCCCGGCGGAACCGCGATCGTCCAGGTCACGACCATCTTCATCGACACCTTCATCTCGCCGGATCCGAACTTCCAGGAGCTGGCCGACGAAACCGGGGGGGCGGTCGTGCGGGCCTCCAACCCGACGGAAGTGGTCGAGCGCCTGCTGGAGGTCATCACCACGACCAACTACATTCTCACCGTCGACAGCGGCGTGGTCGAGGAAGGCGACAGCGGGTCCACACCCATCGGCTTCACCATCAGCCGCGACCGCTCGGACAGCGCCGCGACGGTCACGTTCGAGACAACAGGCGACGCCTCGCCCGCCGATGTGAGCGGCGCCCCGGCCACGATCGACTTCGACATCGGCGAGGTGTCCAAGACCTTCACGGTCGACGTCCTGGGCGACACCGAGGTGGAAAGCGACGAAACCTTCGGTCTCCGCATCACGGAGGTCATCGGCACCGGAAGCGCCTCGTTCTCGTCGGTCGCCACCTCTTTCGTGATCGAGGACGACGACGGCGGCGGCCTGAACGAGGTGCTCGGCACGGAAGACAGCGACGCGCTGGTCGGCACCGACGCGGCCGATGCCCTCCGCAGCCTTGCAGGACAATACGACAGGATGAGCGGCGGGGCGGAGGCCGATCAGTTCATTTTCGGCGCAGAGACGAACAATGGCGTGCGCGAACGCGATGTCATCCTCGACTACGAGGTCGGGATCGACGCCATCGTTCTGGAAGCCGGCGCGTCCGTCGCAGCGGTCCGCGAAACGTCGAGCCAGGTCGTCGTGTTCCTCGACGGAGACCGGGACGCGGTCTACGTGCGCGGCGACGGCGTGACCGCCGACAACATCACCTTCGTGACCGACGACATATTCGATCTGACGTGACTGAACGGGCGAGTTGGGAGAAGATCATATGAAACGACATATTTCGGCGGCTCTCGTCACCGCGGGTCTGGCTTTCGGCGCACTGCAGGCGCAGGCGGCATCGCTGGGCCTGCCAACCGGCGCTCCGAGCCTTTCATCCAGCGCGGCTTTCATCGACTACATCGAGTTCGCGCCGGACGGCGACCTCTCGACGTTCGGCGCGGCGGTGGACTCCACCGACGGCGTGTCGCCCACCGGGCTGACCGAGATCGGCTTCGGGGTGGGGTTCTCGCTGGCCGATCCGACCGCGGAGGCGACGGGGGGCTTCGATGTCTTCGACGAGGACGGGCTGTTCCTCGCCGGCGACCTTCTGGCCGTCGGCTTCACCGAGGACGTGATCGAGTTCCGGTTCGGCAACCTGAGCGGCTCCGGCGCGGGGGCGTTCGGGTCGTCGGTTCTGGCGCTGATCGCCTTCGACGATCCGCTGGGCGCCAATCCGTTCGACTCGTTTGCGGATGGCGACTTCTACTCTGCCTCGATCACCATTTCGAACGTGGTCCCGCTGCCTGCCGGTCTCGCCCTGCTGCTCGGCGGTCTGGGGGGCATGGCTCTGCTCCGACGTCGTCCCGGAGGGTGACGGGCACGGGACTGGCCGGGAAGCCGGCCTCCGGCGCGGCCCCCTCGCCACGGTGGCCACGCGGCGCTGGCCCGCGTGACGTTCTGGGTAGGGCGGCATGGCGACCCCGGAAGGACTCGAACCCTCAACCTGGCGATTAGAAGTCGCCTGCTCTATCCCGTTGAGCTACGGGGCCGCGTGCGACGGTTTTGCCCGCCCGGCCCCCCATGTGCAAGCGCTCAGTGGGTCCAGGCCCCGCGGCGGTTGGAGGCGAAATTCTCGGCGTAACCCTGCGGGCGCACGTTCGGCTTGCGCTTCTTGGGGCGGATCACGACCGCATCGATCCCGTACCGGCGCGCGTAGTCCTCGGCCGCGGCCCGGCTGTCGAAGGTCAGGCGCACCTGCGCCTGGGTGTCGTCGGAACTCGTCCAGCCCATCAGCGGGTCGATCTCGCGCGGGGTCTCGGGCGCAAATTCCAGCACCCAGTGATGGGTCTTGGCCTGGCCGGACTGCATCGCGGTCCTGGCGGGCTGGTAGATGCGGGCGCGCATGGACATCCTCCCCAAGGATCGTTTCACCTGTTATGGGGGCTCGGACGGGGCGCCGCAAGGGGCCGCATACCGCAGGATACGGGCGCACCCCCTTGAACGCCGCGCGCCCGGGGACAACTCTGGGACACCTGCCCGAGGATGTGCCCCATGCCCTACTCCACCGAACCCTCCGCCCTGAACGCCCCCGCCGCGCCGGTCCGTGAGCGCGAAAAACTGGAGGGCGGCAAACGGTTCGTCATGCATACCGAATTCAATGCCGCGGGCGACCAGCCCACGGCCATCGCCGAGCTGTCCCAGGGCGTGACGGCGGGCGAGCGCGAACAGGTGCTGCTGGGGGCGACCGGCACCGGCAAAACCTTCACCATGGCCAAGGTGATCGAAGAGACCCAGCGCCCGGCGATCATCCTCGCCCCCAACAAGACGCTGGCCGCGCAGCTTTACGGGGAGTTCAAGCGCTTCTTCCCGGAAAACTCGGTCGAGTATTTCGTGAGCTACTACGACTACTACCAGCCCGAGGCCTATGTGCCGCGCTCGGACACCTATATCGAGAAGGAATCCCAGATCAACGAGCAGATCGACCGGATGCGCCACTCGGCCACCCGCGCGCTGCTGGAGCGCGACGACGTGATCATCGTGGCCTCGGTGTCCTGCATCTACGGCATCGGCTCGGTGGAAACCTACGGCGCGATGACCCAGGATCTGCAGGTCGGCCACGACTACGACCAGCGCAAGGTGATCGCGGACCTCGTCGCCCAGCAATACCGGCGCAACGACCAGGCGTTCCAGCGCGGCAGCTTCCGCGTGCGGGGCGACGTGCTGGAACTGTGGCCCGCGCACCTGGAGGACCGCGCCTGGCGGATGTCCTTCTTCGGCGAGGAACTGGAAAGCATCACCGAGTTCGACCCGCTGACGGGCCAGAAGACCGGCGATTTCGAGCGCATCCGGGTCTATGCCAACTCGCATTACGTGACGCCCAAGCCGACGCTGCAACAGGCGATCCAGGCGATCCGCAAGGAGCTGCGGCAGCGGCTGGACCAGCTGGTGGCCGAGGGCAAGCTGCTGGAGGCGCAGCGTCTGGAGCAGCGCACGAATTTCGACCTGGAGATGCTGGAGGCCACCGGCGTCTGCAACGGGATCGAGAACTACTCCCGCTATCTGACGGGGCGCGCGCCGGGCGAGCCGCCGCCCACCCTGTTCGAGTTCATCCCCGACAACGCCATTGTTTTCGCTGACGAATCCCACGTCTCGGTGCCGCAGATCGGCGGCATGTACCGGGGCGACTACCGGCGCAAGTTCACGCTGGCCGAACACGGGTTCCGCCTGCCGTCCTGTACCGACAACCGGCCGCTGAAGTTCGAGGAATGGGACGCGATGCGGCCCCAGTCCGTCTTCGTCTCGGCCACACCGGGGCCGTGGGAGCTCGACCAGACGGGGGGCGTCTTCACCGAACAGGTGATCCGGCCCACGGGGCTGTTGGACCCGCCGGTGGAGATCCGCCCCGTCGAGATGCAGGTGGACGATCTCCTGGACGAGGTGCGGCAGGTCGCGGCCAGGGGCTACCGCACGCTCTGCACCACGCTGACCAAGCGCATGGCCGAGGACCTGACCGAGTACCTGCACGAACAGGGCATCAAGGTCCGCTACATGCATTCCGACATCGACACCATCGAACGCATCGAGATCCTGCGCGATTTGCGGCTGGGCGCGTTCGACGTGCTGATCGGCATCAACCTGCTGCGCGAGGGGCTGGACATTCCCGAATGCGGGCTTGTGGCCATTCTGGACGCCGACAAGGAGGGGTTCCTGCGCTCGGAAACCTCGCTGATCCAGACCATCGGGCGGGCGGCGCGGAACGCCGACGGGCGCGTCATCATGTATGCCGACCGGATCACCGGCAGCATGGAGCGTGCGCTCCGCGAGACCGAGCGGCGGCGGGAAAAACAGATTGCCTACAACGAGTTGCACGGGATCACGCCGGCGACGGTCAAGAAGAACGTCGAGGACATCCTGGCCGGGCTCTACCAGGGCGACGTCGACATGAACCGGGTGACGGCCAAGATCGACAAGATGCACGGCGCCAACCTGGAGGCGCATCTGGACGGGCTGCGGACGTCGATGCGCAAGGCCGCCGAGAACCTGGAATTCGAGGAGGCCGCCCGTCTGCGCGACGAGATCAAGCGGCTGGAGGCGGTGGACCTGGCGATCTCCGACGACCCGCTGGCCCGGCAGTCGGCGGTCGAGGAGGCCGTGGAGGCGTCGGTCGGCTCCAAGGGGCGGTCGACGGCGGGGCGCGCCGGGCAGCGCGGCGGGAAGCGGGGGCGGCGGTAGGACGGGCCTGAGTCCGTCGAAACGCCCGACTCACGGTTAACGCCCTTGTTTTGCAAGGGTTCGGCGATCGGAAACCCATCGGGTTTTCATCGGACTTCCATCGGACTTTTGTCGGACCCGGGGGGCGGTTAACATGGCGTGCGGAGTGCAACGGGGGAAGGTGAGGTGGCATCCACCTGACGCGTGATGGCAGTCGAGGAAATCGCGGAGACGTCCGTCGGCGCAAAGGGGCGGCCCACGCCGAACCGGACCTGGAAAAAGGTGAGTGAAGGAGACAATCACACGACCCTAAGAGATTGATGCAAGAGATGATATCGGCATGTGTAAGGACCACCCCAAGATCTTTGAGAAGACCGAACTCGACAGCCCAAAAGAGCTACTGCGCGCAATCTCGCCACTACTTAACAATGGAAAACTAAGGGACTACATATTTCGCGGACATGGGAACTCAGAATACAAACTGATCCCAAAGGCCCTTAGATTGGACCAACGGGCAAAGCTCCAAGTCGCCAGCGGCCTTGGTGCGCCAATTGGCAATCAGATAGAATGGACCCACTGGCAAATCGAGATCGAAAACTATGCTTTACGCCGGTTCTATCGGCTATCAGATCGTCTCGGCCTGTACATTCCGAATGCCCCTACGCTTCGGAGGACTATTAACAGTTTTTTCGACCTGGAGGCAGCTACACTAAGAGGCCCCCAGCGATGGCTGCCGGAGGAATACTTGGAAATTGCTGGACTTGCCCAGCACTACGGGCTTCCAACGCGGTTGTTGGACTGGTCTTACGACCCTCTAACAGGCTGCTGAAAAACCTCGCTCTGGACGTCGGTTGAGGGACGTGATTCACCCCTTGGGCGGTTGCCGGAGGGGTTGGGATGCGGGGCGCGGACGAGACGAGCGGGTCGCTGTTCAGCTATGTTGACATCGAGGCGCGGATCCCGGCGCGGCATCCGTTGCGGCAGATCCGGCGGGTCGTGAACGAGGCTTTGGCCAGCCTCGATGCCGAGTTCGAGACGCTCTACGCCCCGGAGGGCCGGCCCTCGATCCCGCCGGAGCGGCTGATCCGGGCGAGCCTTCTACAGATCCTGTTCTCGGTACGCTCGGAGCGGCAGTTGATGGAGCAGATGGATTACAACCTCATGTTCCGCTGGTTCGTGGGCCTGGGGATCGACGACGCGGTCTGGGTCCCCACCGTCTTCACGAAGAACCGTGACCGGCTGCTGACCACCGACATGGCGCGCAAGGTGATGGGCGCGATCCTGGCTCACCGGGAGGTCGCACCGCTGCTGTCAGACGAGCACTTCTCGGTGGACGGCACGCTGATCAAGGCCTGGGCTTCCATGAAGAGCTTCCAGCCGAAGACCGAGGGCAGCCCGCCCGGCGCGGACGGGCCGGGTGACCCGCCGGGGGACACCGATCAGGATACCAGCCCCGACACCGCCCCTGCCCAGCCCGAAGCCGAGACCGTCCCGATGCCCAGCCCCAGCCGCCGCCACCGCAACGCCGAAGTCGACTTCCGCGGCGAGAAGCGCTCCAACGCCACCCATGCCTCGATCACCGACCCCGACGCGCGGCTGTTCCGCAAGTCGCAGGGGACGGGCGCGCTGCTCTGTTACATGGGGCATGCGCTGATGGAAAACCGCAATGGCTTCGTCGTCCAGGCCGACCTGACCCGCGCCGATGGCCATGCCGAACGCCGCGCCGCGCTCGACATGATCCACCGCCATTCCCCCGGCTCGACCCGCCGCCTCACGCTGGGCGCCGACAAGGGCTACGACAGCGCAGATTTCGTCGCCGATCTGCGACAGGCCCACGTCACGCCGCATGTCGCCCAGAAGGCCCGACACTCCGCCATCGACGGCAGAACCACCCGCCACCCCGGCTACGCCCTGTCCCAGACGCGCCGCAAGAAGATCGAAGAGCCCTTCGGCTGGGCCAAGACCGTCGGCGGCATGGCCCAGACCGTATACCGCGGCCTCGACCGCGTCGCCGCCCGCTTCACCTTCACCATGGCCGCCTGCAACCTCGCCAGACTGCCGAAGCTGCTGGCCGCCTGACGCCAAAGGCAGGGCCGAGACCAAGCACACAGAACAGACGACGCCGGCCTCACGGGTGAGGGTCAGGGAAATCCGTCCGGCCGCAAGAGAATTTCAGCGGCCTGCTAATTGCGGCCTATTTCGCGGCACAAACAGACCCTCACCAAGGCCAAACCTCGGTGTGGGCACTGAACATGGGGATGCTCTTGGGTGAACGTCATACCCAAGAAGGAATGCCAGTAGAATTTGTGACGCCGTATTACGGAGGAAACCAAAATCTCGCCGCTCAAAAGGGTTTATTTTCACACTGGATTTCACCCCGACTTAGCTTTGCTGACCTCGCTCAGAGCGTGGGAAAGGGGCCGGAAGAAATTGAGATTGTTGAACGAATTTGCCTGAAAGAAAAGATCGTCGGCACCTACGAGAGACAGAAACGCAAGGTTACACATAATCTAATCAAGGAGTTTCAGATGCCATCGTCAGAAGCGCCCGCCCTGAGGAGGCTTCTCTGCGAATCAGGCTATACTACCTCACGAGTATTTCCCAGTTACAACGGCGTGGTTGACCAGATGTTAAATGATCCAACTGACTGAAACTGTGAATCGGAAAAGCTACGCAATTTAAAGGCTTCGTGCCAGAGATCTCAAACTCGCGCTGATCACTTGACCGGTTCCCACAAGGCTCGCACTATGCCCCGCCTCATCATCCTCCTCGGGATCGCCCTCATCCTCCTCGGCCTCCTCTGGGGGCCGCTGTCGCGGCTGGGGCTGGGGCGGTTGCCGGGGATATCGTGATCGAGCGGGAGTCGGTCCGGCTCTATGTCCCCGTCACCAGCGCGATCCTCGTCTCGGCGGTGCTGACGGGGGTGGTCGCGCTGGGGCGGGTGGTGCTCGGGCGGTAGCCTAGAAGTCGAAGATCTCTTCGAGGAAGCTGCCGCGGCGCTTGCGGCGGCCGCCGGGATAGTCCCTGGACCCGCCCATCCGGTCCGACCCGATGGCGGGCTGCGCCGCCGCCGCGCTGCGCTCGACGATCTTGTCCAGCTCGCCGCGGTCGAGCCAGATGCCGCGGCATTCGGGGCAATAGTCGATCTCGACCCCGCTGCGCTCGGTCATCACGAGTTCGGTGCCGTCGATGGGGCATTTCATGCGCGCTCTCCCTGTTCGCCTGCGTTTCCGGTGAGATGGGGTGCGCGCGGCCGGCTACCAGCCCCAGGTGCCCGGCCCGCCCTTCACGATTCCTTCAAGGTTGGCCGTCACCCAGCCGCCGTAGACATCGCCGGGCTGGGGAATGACCTCTTCCCCGCCCACGAAGCAGGCCTCCATCTGCCCGGCATAGAAGGCGACGTGATCGGCCAGCGCGGCGAAGCGGGGATGGGGCGCGGGGTAGGTCCAGGCGGCCTTGTGCGCCACGCGCCCCCCGGCGGAGACGTCGAAATAGGAGGCGCGTCCCTTCCATTCGCAGAAGCTGCGGCCGGCGCAGGGCACCAGGGCGCCCTCGGCCACGTCCCCGGCCGGGATGTAATAGGTGGGCGCGTGGTGGGTTTCGAGCACGCGCAGCCCGCGCGCGGAGTCGACGATCGTCGACCCGCCGAAGACCACGCGCAGCCGCGCCCCGGCGGGTTCCAGAACGGGCGGGCGGGGATAGTCCTGCACGTTTTCGAGCGGCAAAGCCATTTCCATGACGTAGCGCGGAGGCGGGCGGGGCCAAGCGATTGACGGGGGCCGGCCCACGGTCCACCGTGGCGCGGTGACGAGGGCGATCCTGATCCTTGGCGCGGCGCTGCGCGCCGATGGCCGGCCCGGCCCCGCGCTGATCCGGCGCGCGCGGCACGGCGCGGCGCTGTGGCAGCGCGCCCCGGCGGCGCTGGTGGTGGCGAGCGGGGCGGCGGGCGAGGCCGAGGCGATCGCGGCGATCTGCCGGGCGGCGGGGGTGCCCGAGGCGCGGATCGTGCTGGAGCGGGAGGCGCGCAACACCGCGCAGAACATCGCCTTTTCCGCGCCGCTGCTGGCCGCGCATGGCGTGACGGGGGTGACGCTGGTGACCGATTACTACCACCTGCCGCGGGCGCGCCTGCTGGCGCGGCGCGCGGGGCTTGCGGTCGCGCCGGCCGCGCCGCGGCACGGGGTGGGCCGCCCGCTGCGGCACCTGTGGACGCTCCTGCGCGAAGCGGCGGCCTATCTGGCGGCGCTTCTCGGCCTCAGCGGTAGACGTCGACCGTGACGTAGGCGCCCCGGCCGCCCTGCCCCCAGACCTGGACGAGGACCGTCGCGCCGCCGGCCACGATGTCGCGCGCGGCCGCCGGCGCGATCCAGCCCTGCATCAGCATCCGCTCCATGATCGCGCGGTTCTGGAAATCGCCGAAGAACGCGTCGCCCTGGTCGCCCGGGTCGCGCAGCCCGTAGCGGTGGACGTTCGCGCGGTCCTGGCGCAGGATCTGCCACGGCTCGGTCAGCCGCACGCCGCGCGAGTTGAACAGGTCCTGGCGGCCGATGACGGCCACGTAGTCCTCGAGAAGGGTCTGGGCACGGGCCGCGGGGCCGGCCAGGCACAGGGCGAGGCCGAGAACGGCCAGGCGCATCGGAAACGTCATCGGCGGGTCTCCCGAACGGCACGAACGGCGGAATCCTAGGGCACGGGCCGCCGCGCGCCTTGATCCCCGTCAAGACGGGACCCGCTAGTTGAAGGCGCCGAAGACGTCGTACATCACCGGCTCGAAGCTCTTGCAGAGTTCCGAGATGCGGCGGTTGCGGGCGCGCATCTCGTCGGAGCGCAGCATCGCCTGGAAATCCTCGCGCCGCTTCCACTGCGAGTAGTTGGCGATGCGGGTCTGGGCATCGTTCACATGCAGCCCCGCGCCGATGAAGCCGGGCTGCCGCGAGATGAAGTTGGTATAGGCGTCTTCCAGTTCGTCGAGCAGGTCCTGGCAGGTGCCGGGCGTCACCTCGAAGGTGGTGATGACGGTCTGCAGATCGGCATCGCGGGAAATCGTCGGCATGGGAAACTCCCTTGGGACTGGTTGGAAACGCTAGCGCAGCACGACGACCGAGCAGGGCGCGTGGCGCACGACGCGGGCGGCGGTGGAGCCGAGGAAATAGTCCTGCAGCCCCGGACGGTGGGAATGCATCACGATGCAGTCGACGCCGTGCCGCTCGGCATAGTCGACGATGGTCATGCCGGCATGGCCGGTCACAACCCGCACGTCGACATCGGAGGCCGCTTCCAGCTCTCCGGTCAGGTCGTGGCGGATCGACTCGCGGGTCTGCGCCTCCTGCCCCTCGGGCAGGTATTGCGCGACATAGGGCGGAATCGCTTCGGCGACCGTCAGCGCGGTGATCCGCCCGCCCTCGGCCCGCAGGCGGCGGGCCACCTCCAGCACCTCGTCGAGATGGGGGCCGTGATCCACGGCGACGGGAACGAGGATGTTCTTGTACACGGGTTTCGCCCTCCCTTGATCCGGTCAGGATCGCAGAGTGGCGCGCGGGCCTCCTTGACGCAAGTCATCCCCGTGCCGCAGCGAGCACCTCGCGCGCCAGGTCGGCGATCTCGGCGGCGGCCGGCCCCTTGCGGCCGGTTTCCTGCACGCCCTGCCCGTGGCCCAGCGTCTCGGCATAGGCGACGCGGTTGGCCAGCCGCGCCGCGGCCAGCGTGGCCGACAGCCCGGCGGCGGTTTCGGCCACCTCGGCGGCGAGGCGGGTGTTGGCCTTGATCCGGTTGAGCACCACCAGCGCCGCCTTGTCCTCGCGCCGGGCGAGGTCGAGCACGCCCTCGGTGGCCCACAGGTCGACATGGCTGACCGCGACGGGCACCAGCACCAGATCGGCGGCGCGCAGCGCCGGGCGCAGGTCGCTGTCGGCCTTGGGGGGCGTGTCGACCAGCACCACGTCATGGGCGCGGGCGAGCTTGGCGGTCTCGTATTCGACGCCCCAGGCCGAGGCGGTGGAGAATTCCATGTCGGGCGCCTCGCGCCCCTCGATCCGGGCCATGAACCAGCGCCCGAGGCTGCCCTGCGGGTCGGTGTCGATCAGCGCGACCCCCATGCCCTCGCGGGCGAAGGCCACGGCGAGATTGGCCGCGAGCGTCGTCTTGCCCGAGCCGCCCTTCTGCTGGGCGATGGTGATGATCGTGCCGGCCATGTCCGCCCCCGCCTCGCCTGCGCTGCGGCGCAGCATAGCGCGGGACGCAGGGCGGTTTCCAGTGCTATTCGGGGACGTGCTTGCCGACCGCCCAGCCGGTGCCGCCCAAAAGCCGCGCGGCGGTCTCCACCGGCAGGTCCTCGAGCGCCGAGCCCATCGAGTCGTTCCAGCGGTTGAGATAGCCGAACAGCGCGACGACCCCCATGATCTCGACGATGTCGCCGTCGGACCAGTGCGCCTTCAGGCGGGTCTCGATCTCGGGCGTCACCCCGTTCGGCACCTCGGCCGCGGCCCGGGCGAAGGCGAGCGCGGCCTTTTCCGCCCCGGTGAAATGCGGGGAGTCCTCGAAATCGCAGACGTCGCGCAGCCGGTCCTCGGTGGACCCGAAGCGTTCGGCGCCCAGGATCGTGTGCGCCTGGCAGTAGCGGCAACCGGAGGTGAAGCTGGTGACATAGCCGATCAGCCGCTTGAATTCGGGCGTGACGGCGCCGTGGCAGGTCATCACCGCGATGTTGAGCGCGGTGAAGGCGCGCGCGATCCCGGGCCGGTGCGCCATCGTGCGGACCGAGTTCGGCACGACGCCGAGCGGGCCCTTGAAGAATTGCACCTCGTCGCGCAGCTCCGGCGCCATCTCGTCTTCGTGCAGCGGTGCGACCAGCGCCATGGCGTTCCTCCCTCCGGGTTTCGTGGCAAGGCAAGCGCGCCGCGGCGGAAAAGGCAAGCGGCGCGCGGCTTGGTAAACGGATGGTTAACGTTTTCCGGCCGAGAGTGGCGGAAAACGGGTGCGGGATGCGACCGACCGTCTTGACAGCGCTGGCCCTCTGGCTCGCCGCGGCACCGCTGGCGCAGGCGGGCGCGTGGCTGCGCGAGGACGGCGCGGCGCTGCTGTCGTTTTCCCACGAGATCACGCAGCCGCGCGAGGGCGGCGACACCTTCGGCTACAGCACGCTCTACGGCGAATACGGGCTGACCGGGCGGGTCACCGTCGGGTTCGATATCGGCAAGGGCGATGCGTCGAGCGACTGGACGGCGCTGCTGTTCCTGCGGACGGGCCGCGAACTTGGCCGGCTGCCGGGGCGGGTCGCGCTGGAACTGGGCGTCGGCGCGGCCGGCATTCGCGAGATCGGCACCGAGGCGGTGCTGCAACCCGCGCTGAGTTGGGGCCACAGCTTCGAGACGGGCCTGGGCTGGGCCTGGGTCAATCTCGACGCCAAGGGGCTTTTCCACCTCGCCCCGAGTTCGGAGGCGGACCCCGGCACCATCGCCGGCCTGCCGCTGGCGATGCGCGAGGGCGTCAAGCTCGACCTCGCGCTGGGGCTGAACCTCGACGACCGCACCCGGCTGACCCTGGAAACGCGCTTCGAGCGGCCCGTGGACGGGGACGACACGCTGCGCCTGGTGCCGGGGATCGCACGGCGCCTGGGCGCGCGAAGCTGGATCACCCTGAGCGGGATCGTCGGGCTGCGGGATGACGAAACGATCGGCCTGATCCTCGGCAGCCGGATCGAATTCTGAGACCGGGAGGGGCCGATTCGGAACCATCCGCGACGATTCCGGGGCATTTGCGCCGCGCCGGAGACAATCCGGGGGGCATGCCGGGCATTGCCGCGCCCGCCGGGAGGAATAGCCGGTAAAATTTGACAGACATGCCGCCCTGCGCGTCAATGGGCCTCGTCCTCTGCAACCCGGGTGGGGGCCCGTGCAGATGTGACCGGACCGGAAGGACTGATCGCATGGGGTCCCTTGACCATCCTCACGCCCGCCGCGCAGGCGCCGCGGGCTATCCTGCCGCCGCCGGACAGATCGGGGCGCGCCCGCTGCTGCGCCGCTACGAGGTGACCGGAACGAGCGCCGATGGCCGGCGGCAGACTTTCGTGCGCGCGATGCCCGCCGATCCCCATCTCGACGAGGCCTTCGCCGCCTTCTCGCACGGCACGCTGATCGCGACGGCGGACGGGCCGGTCGCCGTCGAGGACCTGCAACCGGGGATGGCCCTGGCGACGGTCGACGCCGGGCCGCGGCGGCTGATGTGGATCGGCTCGACCGTGCTGGCCCCCAACGCCGAGGGCCGACCGCAGGACACGCCCGTGCTGACGCGGGTGACCGCCGACAGCCTGGGGCTGGGCCGGCCGATGCCCGACCTGGTGCTGGGCCCGCGGGCGCGGATGCTGTTCCGCCACCCGGCCTGCCGCGACCTTGTCGGCAGCGATGCCGCGTTCGCCCCGGCCTCGTCCTTCGTGGACGGGGTCGCGCTGATCGCGCTTCGGGCGGTGCGGCCGACGCGCGTGTTCCACCTGGCGCTGGAAAGCCAGCACATCCTGCGCGCCAACGGCGTGGAGGTCGAGAGCTACCACCCCGGCGAGAGCGCCGACAAGGTGATGGATTACGCCGCGCGGCTGAAATTCCTGGCGCTGTTTCCCCATCTCGACGGCTTCGACGGGTTCGGGCCGATGCCGCTGCCGCGGCTCACCGCGTTCGAGATGGATGCGATGCGGGCGGCCTGAGACCGGCGCTCAGGCCCAACGGCCCAGGCGTTCTTCCAGCACGTCGAAGGGCACGCCCGGCTGGTCCTTGGCGCAGCGGATCACCAGCGAGGTCTTGACGCTGGCCACGTTCTCGGCCGCGGTCAGTTCCTCGGTCAGGAATCTCTGGAAGGTCGAGAGGTCGGGGGCGACGCATTTCAGGATGAAATCCACCTCGCCGTTCAGCATGTGGCACTCGCGCACCAGCGGCCAGGCGCGGCAGCGGTTCTCGAACTTCGTCAGGTCCGCCTCGGCCTGGCTCTGCAGGCCCACCATGGCGAAGACCTGCACCTCGAAGCCCAGCGCGCGGCTGTCGACATCGGCATGGTAGCCGCGGACCAAGCCGGCCTCCTCCAGCGTGCGGACGCGGCGCAGGCAGGGCGGGGCCGAGATTCCGACGCGCCGGGCCAGTTCCACGTTGGTCATGCGGCCATCGGCCTGCAATTCGGCCAGGATCTTGCGGTCGATCGCGTCGAGTCTGGTGCCAGGCATCCTGCTCCCCTCGGATTTTTGCGGATAATAGGCACGCGCCGATCTGCGCGCAATAAAGTTTCGCCTTTGCGCAATATTTTGACGCGCACCGGAGGGGCCGGGATGCGGCGGATGGGCACGCCGGGTCTTTCAAGCGGGCGATGCCGCGTCTATATCGGGCGCCGGGCCCGGCCCGTTCACCACGAAGGAGACATGCCATGGGCGAGACGCGCCACGCGAAGGTTCTGATCATCGGCTCGGGTCCGGCGGGCTACACCGCCGGCGTCTATGCCGCGCGCGCGATGCTCGACCCGGTGCTGGTGCAGGGCATCCAGCCGGGCGGGCAACTGACGATCACCACCGAGGTGGAGAACTGGCCGGGCGAGGCCGAGATCCAGGGCCCCGAGCTGATGCAGAAGATGGAGGCCCACGCCAGGGCGATGGGCACCGAGATCGTGTCGGACCACATCTCGAGCGTCGATCTGTCCAAACGGCCGTTCACCGCCGTCGCCGACAGCGGCACCACCTTCACCTGCGACGCGCTGATCCTGGCGACCGGGGCGCAGGCGAAATGGCTGGGGCTGCCCTCGGAAGAGAAGTTCAAGGGCTTCGGCGTCTCGGCCTGTGCCACCTGCGACGGGTTCTTCTATCGCGGCCAGGAGGTCGCGGTGATCGGCGGCGGCAACGCCGCGGTGGAAGAGGCGCTGTTCCTGACCAATTTCGCCTCCAAGGTCACGCTGGTGCATCGCCGCGACGAGCTGCGCGCCGAAAAGGTGCTGCAGCACCGGCTGCTGAAGAACCCCAAGGTCGAGGTCCTGTGGGACCACGCGCTCGACGAGGTGGTCGGCACCGACGATCCCAAGGGGGTCGAGGGGATCCGCGTGCGCCATGTCCACACCGGCGCGGTGAGCGAACTGCCGGTCAAGGGCGTCTTCATCGCCATCGGCCACGCGCCCGCCTCGGAACTGGTGGCCGACCAGCTGGAGACGCATATGGGCGGCTATGTCGTGACCAAGCCCGATTCCACCGCCACCTCGATCCCCGGCGTCTTCGCCGCGGGCGACCTGACCGACCATGTCTACCGCCAGGCCGTGACGTCGGCGGGCATGGGCTGCATGGCCGCGCTGGAGGCCGAGAAGTTCCTGGCCGAGGCCGGCATCGACGAGGGCAAGGACGTGACCGAACCGCTCGGCTACGGCGCGCCGGTCGACGCCGCGTCCTGAAGCGGCGCGCGGCCCGCCCGCGCGCCGCAGCCGGCCGCACGGGTCCCCGGCGCGCGGGACCCGTGCCCCGACCGGGCACTGTTGCCCACAATCCGCGCCGCGCGCGCCCATTGTCTGGGGGCGGTTCGCATTTCGGTTGAACCGTGCTGCGCTTGCACGGTAAGGCGCGCGCGACGCCGGCGCCGCCCGGCCCGTTCGGCTTTGCCCCAAGGAGTCAGGTTTCCCGATGTCGCTTTCCAACCTTACCCCGATCCCCGAACTCTACGTGTCCCCCGAGAGCGCCCAGAAGCTCAAGTCCGAGGCGGGCGACCTGAAGAGCTGGGACCTGACGCCGCGCCAGATCTGCGACCTGGAGTTGCTGATGAACGGCGGCTTCCACCCGCTCAAGGGCTTTCTGGGCGAAGAGGATTACGACAGCGTCGTCGAGAAGATGCGGCTGGCCGATGGCACGCTGTGGCCGATGCCGATCACGCTGGACGTGTCCGAGGAGTTCGCCGCCGGGCTGGAGGTGGGCCAGGACATCGCGCTGCGCGACCAGGAGGGCGTGATCCTCGCGATCCTGTCGGTCACCGACTGCTGGACGCCCGACAAGCACCGCGAGGCCGAAAAGGTGTTCGGCGCCGACGACCTGGCGCATCCGGCGGTGAACTACCTGCACCACAGCGCGGGCAAGGTCTATCTGGGCGGGCCGGTGACCGGCATCCAGCAGCCGGTGCATTACGATTTCCGCGGCCGCCGCGACACGCCGAACGAGCTGCGCGCCCATTTCCGCAAGCTGGGCTGGCGCCGCATCGTGGCGTTCCAGACCCGCAACCCGCTGCACCGGGCGCATCAGGAACTGACCTTCCGCGCCGCCAAGGAAGCGCAGGCGAACCTGCTGATCCACCCCGTGGTCGGCATGACGAAACCGGGCGACGTGGACCATTTCACCCGCGTGCGCTGCTACGAGGCGGTGCTGGACAAGTATCCGCAGGCGACCACCACGATGAGCCTTCTGAACCTGGCGATGCGGATGGCCGGCCCGCGCGAGGCGGTCTGGCACGGGCTGATCCGCAAGAACCACGGCGTGACCCATTTCATCGTCGGCCGCGACCATGCCGGCCCCGGCAAGAACAGCGCGGGCGAGGATTTCTACGGCCCTTATGACGCGCAGGAGCTGTTCAAGGAATACCAGGACGAGATCGGCATCGAGATGGTGCCCTTCAAGCACATGGTCTATGTGCAGGAACGCGCGCAATACGAGCCCGCCGACGAGATCGAGGAGGGCGTGACCGTCCTGAACATATCGGGGACGGAACTGCGCCGCCGTCTGGCCGAGGGGCTGGAGATCCCCGACTGGTTCTCGTTCCCCGAGGTGGTGAACGAGCTGCGCAAGACCCGCCCGCCCCGGGCGCAACAGGGCTTCACCGTGTTCTTCACGGGGCTGTCGGGGTCGGGCAAGTCCACCATCGCCAACGCGCTGATGGTCAAGCTGATGGAGATGGGCGGGCGTCCGGTCACGCTGCTTGACGGGGACGTGGTGCGGAAACACCTGTCCTCGGAACTGGGCTTTTCCAAGGAACACCGCGACATCAACATCCGCCGGATCGGCTATGTCGCGAGCGAGATCACCAAGAACGGCGGCATCGCGCTGTGTGCGCCCATCGCGCCCTACACCGCGACGCGGCGCGCCGTGCGCGAGATGATCGAGCAATACGGCGCCTTCTGCGAGGTGCATGTCGCCACGCCTCTGGAAGAATGCGAACGCCGCGACCGCAAGGGGCTCTACAAGCTCGCGCGCGAGGGCAAGATCAAGGAGTTCACCGGGATTTCCGACCCCTACGAGGAACCCGAGACCCCGGAACTCCGCGTCGACACCTCCGGGGTGGACGTGGACAACTGCGCCCACCAGGTGCTGCTGAAGCTGGAACAGCTGGGGCTGATCTCGGGCAACTGGGGCCGCGTCTCGCTGTAGCGGGGCCGGGCGGCGCGGGGCGCGCGATGCTCGTCGTCAGCCTGACCTCGATCCCGCCGCGCTTCTCGGGCCTCGGGCCGGTGCTGGAGTCGATCCTCGCCCAGCGCCGCCGCCCGGACCGGGTGATCCTGGCCCTGCCCCGCGCCTATCGGCGGTTCCCCGGCGCGGTGGAGGCGCCGCCGCTGCCCGAAGGCGTCGAACTGGTGTGGAGCGCGCGCGATCTCGGCCCCGCCACGAAGGTCCTGCCGGCCGCCCGCACCGTCGGCCCCGACGCGGACCTTGTCTATTGCGACGACGATTGCCTTTACGGCCCCGGCTGGACCGCCGCGCTTGTGGCTGCGCGGCAGGGGCGCGAGGTGGTCGCGGCCTCCGGCTTTCCGGTGACCTGTCTGCGCCGCCGCTCGCCGGGGCTGGGCGAGGCCGATATCGCGCAGGGCTTTTCGGGGGTTCTGATCTCGCCGGACATGATCCCGCCCGAGGCGCATGACATCCCCGCGCCCGCCTGGGCGGTCGACGATATCTGGCTGTCGGGGCAGTACGCGGCGCAGGGCCTGCCGATCCGCCTGGCGCCGGCGGCGCGGGCCGCGTGCGTGCCGCTGGCGCGGCCGGCCGCGCTGCAGGACGCGCGGATCGGCGGCCGCACCCGCGCCGAGGCCAACGCCGCGGCCGCGCAGACGATCCATGCCCGGCACGGCCTGTGGCCGCCGAGCGATTAGCGGAGGTCTACGGAGACGGGCCGCGGGGAGGCCGGTCAGGCCGCGCCGCCCGCGCGACGGCCCGCCGGCTCAATGCACGTGGACGGGCGCGAGGTCGTTCTGCCGCGCCAGCACGAAGGCCATGTCGCGGTCGCGCACAAGGGCCAGCCGCTCGCCGCTGGCGTCGTGCACCGCGTAGAGCTCGTCCAGCCCCTCGGCCTCTTGCCGCACCTCTTCGGGCAGATCGGCCACCCGCACGGGACGCACATAGACGATGCGCTCGCCCGCTTCGGGCAGGAAGTCGTACTCGGTATCCATCGGTTTCCCTCCTGTTGCCTAGGCCTTTCGGATATCGATCTTCTGAACGACGCTTTCGGGCACCGCGCGTTGCAAATCCACGTGCAGAAGACCGTTCTCCATCGTCGCGCCCGAGACCTCGACACCGTCGGCCAGCACGAAGCTGCGCTGGAACTGGCGCGCGGCGATGCCGCGATGCAGGAAGACGCGGTCGGCCGCGTCCTCGGCCTGCCGGCCGCGGATCACCAACTGGCGATCCTCCACCGTGATCGAGAGATCGTCCTCGCGGAAGCCCGCCACCGCGAGCGTGATGCGGTAGCTCGTCTCCGAGGTCTGCTCGATGTTGAAGGGAGGATACCCCTCGTTCCCGGACTTTGCGGTCCGTTCCACGAGGCGTTCGAGTTGCTCGAATCCCAGCAGGAAGGGATGCGAGCCGAGGGTGAGTTTCGTCATGTGTGCAAGCCCTTGAACAAGCGACCTGGTCTTTGGGATGACCCCGCGGCGGCGGCAGTCTGCACAAAATATGGGGGCCGCCCCGCCGCCCCGCAAGACCGGCTTCCCGCCTCGCCCGAAAAAGGCTATGTTAACACTCTCGGAACATGCGCCGACTCATCCCGGGAGACCGATGAACATCGCCAGTGAAATGAACTCCGAAGAGGTTCTGCAGGTGAAGCTGGAGGTCCTGCGCCGCAAGCACAGCGATCTCGACGAAGCGATCCGGGCGCTTCAGGAGCGGGGGACGGTCGATTCCCTCACGCTAATGCGGCTCAAGCGCGAAAAACTGGCGCTGAAGGACCAGATCGCGCTGGTCGAGGACCAGCTGACGCCCGACATCATTGCGTAGGCCCCGCGCACGGCTATAGTGCCCGCTCGCACGGATGAGGGGGCGCATATGGCGGATGTGGACGTGGGCATCATCATGGGCAGCCAGTCGGACTGGCCCACGATGAAGGAGGCGGCGGAAATCCTCGACACGCTGGGGGTGGCCTTCGAGGCGCGCATCGTCTCGGCCCACCGCACGCCGGACCGGCTGTGGGACTATGGCAAGGGCGCCGTCGCGCGTGGGCTGAAGGTCATCGTCGCGGGCGCGGGGGGCGCGGCGCACCTGCCCGGCATGATCGCGTCCAAGACCCGCCTGCCGGTGATCGGGGTGCCGGTCCAGACCCGCGCGCTGTCGGGGGTCGACAGCCTGTATTCCATCGTCCAGATGCCGCGCGGCTTTCCGGTCGCCACCATGGCGATCGGCGCGGCCGGCGCGGCCAATGCGGGGCTGATGGCCGCCGAAATCCTGGCCGTGTCCGATCCCGCGCTCGCCGAGCGGCTGGAGCGCTGGCGCGCCGAGCTGTCGGCCTCGATCCCCGAGGTGCCCGCCGATGACTGACGCGCTCGCCCCCGGCGCCACGATCGGGATTCTCGGCGGCGGCCAGCTGGGCCGGATGCTGTCGGCCGCCGCCGCCCGCCTCGGCTTCCGCTGCCATGTCTACGAACCCGGCGCCGAACCGCCCGCGGCCGATGTCGCCCATCGCGTCACCACCGCCGCCTATGACGACACGCAGGCGCTGGCCGGGTTCGCGGCCTCGGTCGACGTCGTGACCTACGAGTTCGAGAACATCCCCACCGCCGCGCTGGACGCGCTTGAGGCCGCGGTGCCGATCCGCCCGAACCGCCGCACCCTGGCCGTCAGCCAGGACAGGCTGACCGAAAAGGCCTTCCTTTCCGAGCGCGGCATCGGCACCGCGCCCTTCGCCGCCGTCGACGACGAGGTGGACCTGGCCGAGGCGATGGAGGAGATCGGCCTGCCCGCGATCCTCAAGACCCGCCGCTTCGGCTATGACGGCAAGGGCCAGGCGCGGATCGCGCAGCCCGAGGACGCCGCCGCCGCGCTGGCCGCGATGGCGGGCGCGCCGGCGATCTACGAGGGATTCGTCGACTTCACCCAGGAGATCTCGGTGATCGCCGCGCGCGGGCTTTCGGGCGAGGTCGCCTGCTACGATCCCGGCACCAATGTCCACCGCGAGGGCATCCTGCGGACCACGACCGTGCCCGCGCCGCTGTCGACCGCCCAGCGCACCGACGCGGTGCTGCTGGCGGGCCGCATCCTCAACGCGCTCGACTATGTCGGCGTGATGGGGGTGGAGCTGTTCGTCACGCCCGGGGGCCTGTTGGTCAACGAGATCGCGCCGCGCGTCCACAATTCCGGGCACTGGACGCAGAACGGCTGTGTCATCGACCAGTTCGAACAGCATGTCCGCGCCATCGCGGGCTGGCCGCTGGGCGACGGCACGCGCCATTCCGACATCGAGATGGAGAACCTGATCGGCGACGATGTCGACAAGGTGCCGGCGCTGGCGCGCGATCCGGCGGTGGCGCTCCACCTCTATGGCAAGGCCGAGACGCGGGCGGGGCGCAAGATGGGGCACGCGAACCGCCGCCTCGGGCCGGCCTCACTCTAGAAGCCGCTCCAGCGCCCGGCCGAAGCCGAGTTCCGGCCGGAACCGCCCGGTTCGCAGGAAGGCGAGCGTCTGCGCGATCACGCGGGGGTCGTTCATCATGAAGGTGTGGCTGACCGGCAGCGTCAGGTGCGCGGCCATCCCCTGAACCCGTGTCGAGGCGACCGAGACCTTGCCGTCGTCCGGCCCCGGGATCAGCGCGGAGTAGAGCGGGTTGAGGCTTCGGTTGCCGGCGATGACCCCCAGCGGGAAGTCCACCGGCCCCAGCCGGTTCGGCAGGCTGCGCGGCCCGGTGCCCAGTTGCAGGCCGGCCGGGCCGTTGACCCAGGCGAACGCCTCGTAGTCGCCCAGCGCGTCGACGAGTTCCGAGCCGGAATTGGGCGGCGCCAGCATCACCACCCGCCCGAGGGTCTCGGGCCGGGTGTCGGTGAGCCACAGGCGCACCAGGATGCCGCCCATGGAATGCGTGACGACATGCACCCGCGCCACCGGCCCGCACGCGGCGAAGGCCCGCGGCAGGACGGCCGTCAGCTCGCCGATCGGCGCCTCTGTCGAGGGGTAGCCGGCATTGACCACGCGAAACCCCTGATGCGCCAGCGCCCGTTCCATCAGGAACAGCGAGTCCGGGCTGCGCGCGAGCCCGTGCAGCAGCACCACGCAATCGGCGCGCGCGGGGGACGCGAGGGCCAGCAGCAGCAGCAGACAGGACAGCCGCAGCATGGCGACCGTCCGGGCCGTGCCGCGCGCGGGTCCGAGAGGGTGGCGTGTGGCCCCGCCCGCCGGTCGCCGCCCGGCGCCCTGTCCCGGCGCGCGCGCGACACCGTCACGGCAGGCCGGTGCGGCACCGAAACGGCGGCCCGCCCCGGGCCCGCTCATGGGCGCGGCACGCGGCGGTCCCGGCGTCTCACGCGCCGAAGGCCCGCGGGTAGACGAGGCGTGCAACCGGCGGCTCCCCCTCGACACTCGGCTCATGGAGCCCGGTATATTCCAGCGGGTAGGGCGAGACCAGGCGCGCGGCCCGGCCGACCGAAAAGCCGAAACGCGCGTAGTATCCGGGCTCGCCCAGCACGACCACCGGCGCCTCGGCGACCTCGAGCGCGGCGTGGATCAGCCGGCTGCCGAGGCCGAGACCCTGCGAGGCCGGGGCCACCGCGACCGGGGCCAGCGCCAGCCAGCCCTCGGGCTCGACCATGCGCACAAGGGCGAGATAGGCGCGCACCTCCTCGGCCCCGGTGACGATCACCATCTCGCGCGCCATCGCGCCATCGGCCCGCAGCGCCTCGACGAGCCGCGCCTCGTCGGGGCGGCCGAAGGCGTCGGTCAACAGCCGGGCGATGGCGCCGTAGTCGGTTGCGGTGGCCGGACGAATGGTCATGGGACGAGCCTAGCAAAGCACGCCGCGCGGTGCGGGGCCCAGATTGCCGCAGCCCCCCGGGGGCCGCGCCCGGGGCCAAACGGCCCTCGCCCCCCGCGCGCGGGCGGGATAGGAAGAGCGGCATGGAAACAGTCCCCCCGCTCGACATCTTCCTCGCCGCGCCGCCCGGACTCGAAGAGAGCCTGGCGGAGGAGGCCCGCGAAAAGGGCTTCGACGCGCCCGCCGCGGTTCCGGGCGGCGTCACCACGCGCGGCGACTGGCCCGAGGTGTGGCGCGCCAATCTCGACCTCCGGGGCGCGACGCGGGTGCTGGTGCGGATCGCCGCGTTCCGCGCCTTCCACCTCGCGCAGCTGGACAAGCGGGCCCGCAAGGTGCCCTGGGCCGAGGTGCTGCGCCCGGACGTGCCGGTGCGCGTCGAGGCCACTTGCCGCGGCTCGAAGATCTACCATGCCGGGGCCGCCGCCCAGCGCATCGAACGGGCCGTCGCCGGGGACCTCGGCGCCCCCGTGGCGGCGGAGGCGCCGATTCGGCTCATGGTGCGGATCGAGGACAATCTCTGCACGATCAGCGTCGACAGCTCGGGCGAGCCGCTGCACCGGCGCGGGCACAAGCAGGCCACCGGCAAGGCGCCCCTGCGCGAGACGCTGGCGGCGCATTTCCTGCGGCAATGCGGCTATCGCGGCACCGAACCGGTGCTGGACCCGATGTGCGGCTCGGGCACAGTCGTGATCGAGGCGGCCGAGATCGCGGCGGGGCTGTCGCCGGGCCGGTCGCGCGGCTTCGCCTTCGAGAACCTGGCGCGTTTCGACCCCGCGGCGTGGGCCACGCTGCGCGGCGCCCGCGCGCCCGCCCCGCCGCCCTTCAGGTTCCACGGCTTCGACCGCGACGCCGGGGCCGTCGCGGCAAGTCGCGACAACGCGGAAAGGGCCGGTGTCGCGGGGGTCACCGCCTTCGCCCGGCAACCGATCTCGGCGCTGGCCCGGCCCGACGGCCCGCCGGGCCTGGTGATGGTGAACCCGCCCTATGGCGGGCGGATCGGCAACCGCAAGCTGCTCTACGCGCTTTACGGCACGCTGGGCGAGGTCCTGAAGGCGCGGTTCTCCGGCTGGCGCGTCGGGCTCGTCACCAGCGAGCCCGCGCTGGCGCGCGCCACCGGGCTGCCGGGCCTGGAGTCCGGCCCGCCGGTGCCGCATGGCGGGCTGAAGGTTCAGCTTTTCCGCACCGGGCCGCTGCCCTGATCACTCGGCGCTGGCCACCTGCACCCCGGCCATCCGGGCCATGACCTGTTCGTAGGTCCGCCCCACCGGCGTCGGACGCAGGTTGTCGTCGACGAGGTTGATCTTCGGCGTGCGGCCTTTCCACGGATAGGGGTTCGCCGCGAACCAGGCGTAGCGTTCGACGAAGGGCAGCCGCTCCATCATCGCCATCGCGGAGGCGGCAAAGGCGGCGTTCCTGTCATAGCTTGCGCGCCCCGGCCGGCTCCAGTCGATAAAGGCGAATTCCGTCACCCAGATCGGCCGGCGGTATTCGCGGTGAACCTGCGTGAGCCAGCGCCGGAAGGCGTCCACGTCGCCATCGGTGGTGTAGTAGTGCACGGCCATGAAATCGACGCGCAGGCCGCGCCGCTCGACCTCGGCCATGAAGCGGCCCTGCCAGGAGTTCGGCCCCAGCGTCTCGTGCGTCGAGGTGGAGGGGCTGCCAAGCCGCAGGCCCCGCGCCTCCAGCCTGGGCCAGAGGGCGATCGCCTCGGCGACGGACATGCCCGCCTGGTGGGGGCCGCCATAGCCGTCCGGCTCGTTGAAGCCCAGCAGCGCGGAGACGCGGCGATCCGAGCGGATCGGGGCGTTCACGTCTTTCGCGCTGTGGATCATCGGCACGAATTCGACATCGCGGCGGTGCCGCTGACGCGACCAGATCTGGTCCGTTCGCCAGTTGTAGTACCAGCCGAGCCCCGGCGTTTCCTCGATCCACCGGATCATCGTGTAGCGCGGATTCTCCCACGCACCGACCCCGGCCTTCTGCGCCAGCGCCGGATTCGACAGCAAAAATACCCCCACCACGATTAGGAGAAGAGTCCTGACCATGATACACCTCGCACACCATCGACGAGGCTATCGGGGTCATGAGTTCACAATGTGTCAGGATTCGTGATTATCCGGGTAACGATCTGGGCAGAGATAAGACGGCAGGACCAGTCCCCGCGCCCGGTCTCCGCCCTTTGACGGCGCGCGCCGCCCCGGGGCCCGGGCGGGTTTTCCACGCGACCAGGACGACCGCCGTTCCGCGCCCCTCCGCGCGCGGCGCTCAGAACCGGTCGAGCAGGCGTCGGAGATATTCCAGTTCGAGATCGGGGCGTTCCTGTTCGCCCGAGCGGCGGCGGATCTCGTCGAGAAGCTCGCGCGCGCGGCCGTAGACGTCCTCGCCCTGCAGCATCTGCTCGTCGGAGCCGACCCGGCCCATCGCGCCCTGTTCGCGGCCCAGCGGGTCGCGGCGGTCGCCGGCCTGGGCCTGGCCCATGCCCTCGCCCTGCTGACCCGGCTGCTGGTTCTGCGCGATCGCCTCGCCGAGATTGCGCATCCCCTCGCGGAGCGCCTCCATCGCCTCGGCCTGGCTGTCGAGCGCCCCGGCGAGGTCGTCGCCCCTGAGCGCGTCCTCTGCGTCGTCCATGGCCCGGCCGGCGCGGTCGAGGGATTCGCGCGCCGCCTCGCCCTCGGGCGAATTGCCGAGACCGGGCAGGCCCTGCTGCTGACGCTCCAACTCGCGGCGGAGGGCGCGTTGCCGGTCGGCGAGGCTCTGGCCCAGATCACCCTCCTGGCCCTGGGTGCCGGGCTGTTGCCCCTGGCCTTGGCCCTGCCCCTGGCCGAATTGCTGGCCCTGACCTTGCTGACCCTGGCCCTGCTGGCCTTGTTGCCCCTGTTGCCCTTGCTGACCCTGCTGACCTTGTTGGCCCTGCTGGCCGGGGTTGAACTGGTCCTGAAGGTTGCGGAACGCCTCGTCGCTGAGGCCCTGCTGATCGCGCAGGGTCTCGGCCAGACCTTCCATCGCCTGCTGGCCGGGGCTTTGCTGGCCGCCCTGACCCTGGGTGACCTGCATGTTCTCCATCATCTGGCGCAGCATCTCGAGCAGTTGCTGCGCCTCGGCCATGCGGCCCTCTTCCATGAGTTGCTGGAGCCGGTCGAGCATCTGCTGCAACTGGTCGCCGGTGATCTCCTGCATGTTCTGCTGGTTCTCGGCCTGCTGCTGGCCGTCCTGCTGCTGTTGCTGGGCGAGCTGGCGCATGTAGTCCTGCATCGCCTCGCGCAACTCCTCCATGAGCTCGGCGATCTCCTCGTTGGTGGCGCCGTTCTTCATCGCCTCGGCCAGCCGCTCCTGCGCCCGGCGCAGGCGTTCGGCGGCATCCGACAGGTCGCCCTCCTCGATCAGCACGGCGATGTTCCACAGCGCCTCTGCGATCTCGGCCTGCGCCTCTTCGGTCAGCCCGGCACCGACCCCGGACTCCAGCCGGCGGATCGCCACGCGCAGTTGCAGATAGGCGCCCTCGTCGCGGAACACCTCGTCGGGCCGGTGGCTGACCGCGCGCAAGAGCCGGGCCACGCGCGGGCCGTTGTCGCGCGTCCACAGCAGGTCGCGGCGCTGCTCGATCACGGCGCGGGCCAGCGGGTCGAAGAAGCGCCGGCCGGGCAGGGTCATCGCCTCGGGGGCGCTCTGCCCCTCCTGCCCCATCGCGTCCTCGGCGCTCAACACGATCTCGACCGGAAGGCCCGACCAGGGGTGCCTGGACAGGTTTTCGACCAGCACCTCGCCGAAATCGCTGCGGTCGCCGGTGATCGTCATCGGCAGGTCCAGCACCAGCGGCGCGCGCGGGTCGGGCGCGGGCACCAGGCCGTAGCGGCGTTCGACGGCGTCGAGGTCGAGCGTTATCTCCGCGCGCCCGGCGACGACGCCGTAATCGTCCCGCGCCGCGAAGGGCTGGCGCATCTCGCCGTTCGCCTCGACCTGCACCTCGCCGTCCAGCGCGATCTCGGGGGGCGTGTCGGGGGTCAGCACGATCTGCCAGCTGCGCCCGCCCGGCCCCTCGATGGCAAGCTCGCCGGGGCGCACCACGTCGAAGCTTTGCGCCATGGCGTCGGCGCCCTCGGGGCCGGTCTCGGCGACCGGGCGGCCCGACACCGTTTCACGCACGTCGAGCGCCCCGACCTCGCCATAGAGCCGCAGGGTCAGGCGGCTGCCATGGGGCACGGTCAGCGTCGCCTGCTCGATGTCGTTGAGGTAGAGGCTGGGCTTGGCGGTGTAGGCGGGCGGCTCCACCCAGCCTTCCCAGGCCGGGCCGGAGGCGAGCGCGGCCCCGCCCTGGCCCGCGACCTCGCCCACGCTGGCGACACGCCAGAGCGAGCCGAAGATCAGCGCGACGGTGAAGGCGGTGAGCGCCACGTAACGCAGTGCGTAGGGATCGCGCGCAGACATCCGCAGGTCGGGCGAGACGGCCCTGGCCGCGCGGGCGCGGTCGGCCATGCGGGTCACATGGGCGCGCCAGACCGCCTCGGAGGCGCTGTCGCCGGCGCCGATCGCCTGGCTGTCGGACAGCGCCGCGATCGGCCGGCCGGGCAGCGTCCGGTCCAGCCGGGCGAGCGCCTCGGCCCGGCTCGGCCAGTGAAAGCCGCGCACGCCCAGCACCAGGACCGTGAGCGCCGCGACCGCCGACAGCCCGAGCCCGGCCAGCACCCAGCCGCGCGGCACCATCTCGTGCACGCCGAAGGCCAGCAGCGCGCAGACGATCAGCAGAAGGCTCGCCAGCGGCCAGAAGGCACGGGCCAGCCGTTCGGCCACCATGCCGGCCCGCGTCAGACGCAGCGGCCAGCGCAATTTGCGGAGGGCGGTTTCGGGGCTCGGCGTCCGGTCGGTCATGCTCCCATCCCGTGGCAGACCGGCGGCAGTGCCGGTCAGAGCCACTCGGGAATGGTATCGCGGTTTATCATCTCGTCAAAGGACGGGCGCGGGCGAATGACGGCGACGTGATCCCCGTGAACGAGCACTTCGGGCACCAGCGGGCGCATGTTGTATTCCGAGGCCATCACGGCGCCATAGGCCCCGGCCGAGCGGAACGCGACCAGCTCGCCCTCCGCCAGGGGCGGCAGCATCCGGCTTTTCGCGAAGGTGTCGCCGCTTTCGCAGACCGGGCCGACGATGTCGAACGGGGTCCGCTCGACGCCCGCCTCGGGCTCGACCACGGGCACGATATCGTGATGGGCGGCATACATCGCCGGGCGCACGAGGTCGTTCATCGCGGCGTCGAGGATCAGGAAGTTCCGGCCCTCGCCTTCCTTCAGGTAGATCACCCGCGCCACCAGGATGCCGGCATTGCCCGCGATCAGGCGGCCCGGCTCGATCTCGATCTCGCAGCCGAGGTCGCCCACGACGCGGCGGACCATCGCGCCGTATTCCAGCGGCAGCGGCGGCGCGGCGTTCGACCGTTCGTAGGGGATGCCCAGGCCCCCGCCGAGGTCGAGCCGGGTGATCTCGTGCCCGTCGGCGCGCAGCGCCTGCGTCAGCTCGGCGACCTTGCCGTAGGCCATCTCGAAGGGTTCGAGCGAGGTCAGCTGGCTGCCGATATGGACGTCGATGCCGACGACCTTGAGCCCCTTGAGCGTCGCGGCATGGGCATAGACCTCGCGCGCCCGCGCGATGGGGATGCCGAACTTGTTCTCGGCCTTGCCGGTGGCGATCTTCTCGTGCGTCTGGGCGTCGACATCGGGGTTCACCCGCACGGTGATCGGCGCGACGGCGCCCATCGACAGCGCCACCTCGTTCAGCGCGGCCATCTCGGGTTCGGACTCGACGTTGAACTGGCGGATGCCGCCTTCGAGCGCGAGGCGCATCTCTTCGCGCGTCTTGCCGACGCCGGAAAACACGATCCGCTCGCCCGGGATGCCGGCGGCGCGCGCCTTGCGGTATTCGCCGCCCGAGACCACGTCGACCCCCGCGCCGAGATCGCCCATCAGCTTGACCACGGCGAGGTTGGAATTGGCCTTCATCGCGTAGCAGACCAGGTGATCGGTGCCCGCCAGCGCCTCGTCGAACAGGCGGTAATGCCGGGTCAGGGTGGCCGCCGAATAGCAGTAGAACGGCGTGCCGACCCGGGCCGCGATCTCGGGCAGGGGAACGTCCTCGGCGTGGAGGACGCCGTCGCGGTAGAGGAAATGATCCATTCGGGGGCTCCGGCGTCAGGCGGTCCCGGCCTTTGCGGGCCGCGAGCGGAGGAAAAGGTAGAGCGGCAGCGCGCAGGACACCCCGATCCCGATGGCGAGGATCGCGACCGGCCCCAGCCAGTCGCGGCGCTTGATGCTGTCGGCGACGATCCAGACCACCAGCGCGATGGCGGTGATCGTCAGGTCCCAGACCAGCCCGGTGGTGCTGTCGTTGACATACCACGCGTCGATCATGCCCGCGAAATCCTGGCCGTTGGCGAAATACCAGCTCAGGAAATAATACATCGGGTGAATGGCGCCCCAGATCGCGAGCGCCAGAAAGATCAGTCTCATCGGCGACATCAGCGGTTTCCTCCTGTCACGCCAAACTCGGCCGTGCCGGTGACGGTGATTGCGGGTGACGGCCCGGCGGGGCGTTCGGGCGGGCCGTCGGCGCCGCACCCGGCGAGCAGGGCGGCCAGCAGCGACGCGCGCAGAAGTCTAGAAGCCAAGGCGAATCCCTCCCCTGCCCAGCCCCACGCGCACCGGCAGGCCGCGCGGCGCGACCGAGGCGGTGGCGCCGCCCGTGCCCACGGTGACATCGGTGCTGGCGGTGTCGATCACCCGAACCGCGGCGGCCGGGCCGGACGGCCCGCCCGCGACGGTGACGTTGCCCGAACTGACCCGGCCCGCGGCCTGGCCGTCCGGGGTGACGGCGACCTGCCCCGAGGGCGCGCCGCAGGCGGCGAGCCCCGTCAGCACCATGGCCGCCAGTCCTCTCATCCGAGCCGTTCCTTCCAGCGCGCGATCTGCGCCCGCACCTGGGCGGGCGCGGTACCGCCATAGCTTACACGGCTGGCGACCGAGTTGTGCACCCCCAACACGTCGAACACGTCTTCGCAGATGCCGTCATGCACCAATTGCAAGTCGGCCAGCGTCAGGTCCGGCAGGTCGCAGCCCTTGGCCTCGGCCATCGCGACCAGCCGCCCGGTGACGTGGTGCGCCTCGCGGAAGGGCAGGCCGAGGTCGCGCACCAGCCAGTCGGCGAGGTCGGTGGCGGTGGAAAACCCGCTGGCGGCGGCGGCCTCCAGCGCGGGGCGGTTCGCGGCCATGTCCCTGACCATGCCCTCCATCGCGGCGAGCGCCAGCATCAGGTTGTCGGCCGCGTCGAAGACCTGTTCCTTGTCCTCCTGCATGTCCTTGGAATAGGCCAAGGGCAGGCCCTTCATCACGGTCATCAGCGCCACGTTCGCCCCGAAGATGCGCCCGATCTTGGCGCGGATCAGCTCCGCCGCGTCGGGGTTCTTCTTCTGCGGCATGATCGAGGAGCCGGTGGAGAAGCGGTCGCTGAGCGCAACGAAGCGGAACTGCGCCGAGGACCAGATCACCAGCTCTTCGGCGAAGCGCGACAGGTGCATCGCGCAGATCGAGGCGGCCGAGAGGAAGTCCAGCGCGAAATCGCGGTCGCTGACCGCGTCCAGCGAATTCGCGCAGGGCCGGTCGAAGCCCAGCGCCGCGGCCGTCATCTCGCGGTCGATCGGGAAGGAGGTGCCGGCCAGCGCCGCGGCGCCGAGCGGGCATTCGTTCATCCGGGCGCGCGCGTCGGCAAACCGGCCCATGTCGCGGCCGAACATCTCGACATAGGCCATCATGTGGTGGCCCCAGGTCACCGGCTGCGCCGTCTGCAGATGGGTGAAGCCCGGCATCACCCAGTCGGCGCCGACCTCGGCCTGGTCGACCAGCGCGCGGATCAGCGCCTCCAGCCCGGCGATTGCGGCGTCGATCTGGTCGCGCACCCAGAGCCGGAAATCGGTCGCCACCTGGTCGTTGCGCGAGCGCGCGGTGTGCAGGCGGCCGGCCGGTTCCCCGATGGTCTCCTTCAGCCGCGACTCGACATTCATGTGGATGTCCTCCAGCGCCGAGGAGAACACGAACTTGCCCGACTCGATTTCTGACAAGACCGTGAGCAGCCCTTCCCGGATCGCCTCGGCATCCGTATCGCTAAGGATGCCCGTGGCCGCCAGCATCGCGGCATGGGCCCGCGAACCGGCGATGTCCTGGGCCGCGAGCCGCTGGTCGAACGAGATCGAGGCGTTGATCGCCTCCATGATCGCGTCCGGCCCGGCGGCGAAGCGCCCGCCCCACATCGCGTTGGATTGGTCCTGGGTCATGGGAAAGGCCCTTCGGAGGAATACATGTCGTTGATCAGGTCGCTCGTGCTCTACACGGCCCTCGCGCTCGGTGCAAACGCCGCTCTTGCCGGCACGGCGGCGCTGGAGGCGCTGCGCGAGGGCGGCATGAAGAAGCTGAACTTCCACGCCGCGGCGCGCCCCGTGCCCGAGGCCGTTCTGATCGACGCGACGGGCGCCGAACGGGACCTGTCGGACTATCGCGGCCAGTGGGTGGTGCTGAATTTCTGGGCCACCTGGTGCGCGCCCTGCCGGCACGAACTCCCCGCGCTCGACCGGCTGCAGGCCGAGTTGGGCGGCGACAGCTTCGCCGTGGTCACCGTGGCGACCGGACGCAACTCGCCGCAGGGCATCGACCGGCTGTTTTCCGAGCTTGAAATCCGGCATCTTCCGAAATGGCAGGACAAGGACTCCGCGCTCGCCCGGCAGATGGCGGTGATGGGCCTGCCGGTAACCGTGATCCTCGACCCCGAGGGGCGCGAGATCGCGCGCATGCAGGGCGACGCGGAATGGGACAGCGACAGCGCCAAGGCGATCGTGGCGGCGCTGTTGGACGGGACATGAGGCGGCTGGCGGCGGCGTTCGCGCTGGCGCTCGCGCTGCCCGCAATGGCGGCCGGAGCGATGGAACCGATCACCAAGAAGACCGCGCGCGACTGGTCTTTCCTGAGCGACCAGGTGATGGGCGGCGTGTCCGACGGCCGCGCCGCCTATGCCGAGGAGGGCGAGACGGGCTTCCTGCGCCTCACCGGCGATGTCAGCACCGAGAATCGCGGCGGGTTCCTGCAGATGCGGCGCGATATCGACCCGCCCGAGGGGGCCGAGGGACTCGTTCTGAAGGTGCGCGGCAACGGCGAGCGCTATTACGTGCACCTGCGCACGCGGGGCCTGAAGATGCCCTGGCAGTTCTACCAGGCGCCGTTCGAGACCTCGGCCGACTGGCGCGAGGTCCGCATCCCGTTTTCGGCCTTCGCGCCGAAAGGCGGGTTCCAGCGTGCCACCCTGCGCCCCGGCACCGTCGAAAGCCTCGGCATCGCCGCCTATGGCCGCGACCATGTTGCGGATGTGTCCGTGGCCGGGGTCGGCTTCTACTGACCGAGCTCCGCCACCTGCGCATGGCGCGGGCAGGTCACGAGATGGTCGTTCACCATCCCCACCGCCTGCATGAAGGCATAGGTGATGGTCGGGCCGCAGAACCGGAAGCCGTGGCCGCGCAAGTCCTTCGACACGCGGCGCGAAAGCGGCGTCTCGGCGGGCACCTCGTCGAGCGTGGCGAAGCGGTTCTGCACCGGGCGGCCGTCGACATAGCGCCACAGGAGGTCCGAAAACCCCTCGCGCGATTCGATCTCGAGCCAGGCGCGGGCGTTGCCGATGGTGGCCTCGATCTTGCCGCGATGGCGCACGATTCCGGGGTCGGCCAGCAACCGCGCGACCTCGGCCTCGCCCCAGCCCGCGATCACCTCCGGCTCGAAGCCCGCGAAGGCCGCGCGGAACGCCGCGCGCTTTCTGAGAATCGTGATCCAGCTCAGGCCCGCCTGGAATCCGTCGAGAATCAGCTTCTCGAACAACGCCCTCCCGTCGCGCTCGGGCATGCCCCATTCGGTATCGTGATACGCGACATAAAGCGGATCCGTTCCGCACCAGCCGCACCGCTCTCCCATCGAAATCTCCTTGAAACACGGGCCATTGGCCCCGAAGCCCCAAGTTATGACGAATTGGAACTAAATACGAACATTCATTCCGCTTTAACCGCAGGAGGCCCATCAGGGTCGGGCCGAAGCGGAGGGACAGCATGCCGAGCGCCAAGATCGAACCGAATCTCACCGTCGAAACGGGCCAGGACAGCCCGCTTTCCGCGGCCATCACGCAGCGCGACCGCGACATCATGCAGACGGTGCAAAGCGCGATCAGGCGGCGCGAAGTGCTCTTGGCGTTTCAGCCCGTCGTGCAGGCCGTCGAACACGGCCAGACCGCCTTTTACGAGGGGCTGATCCGGGTGATCGACGAGTCCGGCCGGGTGATTCCCGCGCGCGACTTCATCGACACGATCGAAACCACCGAACTCGGCCGGATGATGGACTGCCTCTCGCTGGAAATGGGCCTGATCGCGCTCGCCGAGGCCCCCGATCTCCGGCTCGCGGTCAACATGTCCGCCCGCTCCATCGGCTATCCGCGCTGGAAGAAGATCCTCGACCAGGGCCTTGCGCGCGACGACACCATCGCCGAGCGGCTGATCCTCGAGATCACGGAAAGCTCGGCCATGGTCATGCCCGACCTCGTCACCGTGTTCATGCGCGACCTGCAATCGCGCGGCATCGCCTTCGCGCTGGACGATTTCGGCGCGGGCTACACCGCGTTCCGCTACCTGCGCGAGTTCTACTTCGACATCCTCAAGATCGACGGCCAGTTCATCCGCGGCATCGCCGACAATCCCGACAACCAGGTGCTGGCCTCGGCGCTGATCGCCATCGCCCAGCATTTCGACATGTTCACCGTGGCCGAGAACGTCGAGACCGCGCGCGACGCCGCCTGGCTGGCGGCCTCGGGAATCGACTGCATGCAGGGCTTCGCCTTCGGCGCGCCCTCGCTGGTGCCGCCCTGGCGCGAGGGCCGCGAGAAGCGCCGCGCCTGACACCGCGCCACGGCGCCGCGGCGGGGCGGCAAGCCATTGCCGACACGTTCTCTTTGCCGCCTGCCTTCCCCCCATGAGGGGGTGCCTTTCCGCGTCCGCATCCCCTATAGTCCGCCGCGATACGCCACCTGAGGGGGAAAGGACCAGAACCCATGACCAACGTCGTCATCGTCTCGGCCGCGCGCACGCCGGTCGGCAGCTTCAACGGCGCCTTCGCCACCGTGCCGGCCCACGACCTGGGCCGCGTGATGCTCGAAGCGCTGGTGGAGCGCGCCGGCATCGACACGTCCGAGGTGTCCGAGACCATTCTGGGCCAGGTGCTGACCGGCGGCCAGGGCCAGAACCCGGCGCGCCAGGCGCATATCAATGCCGGCCTGCCCATCGAATCGGCCGCCTGGGGCATCAACCAGGTCTGCGGCTCGGGCCTGCGGGCGGTGGCGCTGGCGGCGCAGCACATCCAGCTGGGCGACGCGCAGATCGTGGCCGCGGGCGGGCAGGAGAACATGACGATGAGCCCGCATGTCGCCAACCTGCGCGCCGGCCACAAGATGGGCGACATGAAGTTCATCGACTCGATGATCAAGGACGGGCTGTGGGACGCCTTCAACGGCTATCACATGGGCCAGACCGCCGAGAACGTCGCCGAGAAGTGGCAGATCAGCCGCGAGCAGCAGGACGCGTTCGCGCTGGCCAGCCAGAACAAGGCCGAGGCCGCGCAGAAGGCGGGCAGGTTCAAGGACGAGATCGTGCCGGTGACCATCACCCATCGCAAGGGCGAGACGATCGTCGAGGACGACGAATACATCCGCCACGGCGCCACCATCGAGAACATGCAGAAGCTGCGCCCCGCCTTCGCCAAGGACGGCTCGGTCACCGCGGGCAACGCGTCGGGCATCAATGACGGCGCGGCCGGCGTGCTGGCGATGAGCGCGGAAGAGGCCGAGAAGCGCGGGCTGGAACCGCTGGCGCGCATCGTCTCCTACGCGACCGCGGGGCTCGACCCGTCGATCATGGGCACCGGTCCGATCCCGGCCTCGCGCCGCGCCCTGGAGAAAGCCGGCTGGAAACCCGAGGACCTGGACCTCGTCGAGGCGAACGAGGCCTTCGCCGCCCAGGCCTGCGCGGTCAACAAGGACATGGGCTGGGACCCCGAGATCGTGAACGTGAACGGCGGCGCCATCGCCATCGGCCACCCGATCGGGGCCTCGGGCGCGCGCGTGCTCAACACGCTCCTGTTCGAGATGAAGCGCCGCGACGCCAAGAAGGGGCTCGCGACGCTGTGCATCGGCGGCGGCATGGGCGTCGCGATGTGCGTCGAACGGCCCTGACGCCGGGCACGACGGAACGGGCGCGCAATATTGTTGCGCGCCCTCTTCATTTTCCGTAACACCATGTCCGACACACCGGCACCCATTCTGGAGGAATCATGGCAAGAGTTGCACTCGTCACCGGCGGCACCCGTGGCATCGGCGCGGCGATCTCGAAGGCGCTGAAGGACGCGGGCTATTCGGTCGCCGCGACCTATGGCGGCAATGACGAAGCCGCGAAGAAGTTCACCGACGAAACCGGCATCCCCACCTTCAAGTGGAATGCCGCCGACTACGATGCCTCCAAGGCCGGAATCGAGAAGGTCGAGGCCGAGCTGGGCCCCATCGACGTGGTGGTCGCCAACGCGGGCATCACCCGCGACGCGCCGTTCCACAAGATGACGCCGGAGCAGTGGAAAGAGGTGATCGACACCAACCTGACCGGCGTGTTCAACACCATTCACCCGGTCTGGCCCGGCATGCGCGAGCGCAAGTTCGGCCGGGTCATCGTGATCTCGTCGATCAACGGGCAGAAGGGCCAGTTCGCGCAGGTCAACTATGCCGCGACCAAGGCGGGCGATCTGGGCATCGTCAAGTCGCTGGCGCAGGAGGGCGCGCGTTTCGGGATCACCGCGAACGCGATCTGCCCGGGCTATATCGCGACCGAAATGGTGATGGCGGTGCCGGAAAAGGTGCGCGAGGCGATCATCGGGATGATCCCGGCCGGCCGCCTCGGCGAGCCCGAGGAGATCGCGCGCTGCGTCACCTTCCTCGCCTCGGACGAGTCGGAGTTCATCAACGGCTCGACCATCTCGGCCAACGGCGGGCAGTTCTTCGTCTGAGGCGCCGTGCGCCGCCGGCCTCCGGCGGGGATATTTGAAGCCAGAAGAAGGGGGGGAGCGGCGCTCTCCCCTTTTTCGTCGGCCCGCGGGTGCACGCGGGGAACGGTCTGGCCGGCCCGCCGGTCCCGCGTTATGGCTCGGCGCATGTCCCGTAACCGCGCAACCGCCACCGGCTTCGTCGCCGTTCTGCTCTGGGCGCTGCTGGCGCTCTTTACCGTGGGGTCCGCGCCGGTGCCCCCGTTTCAGCTGAACGCGATATGCTTTGCCATCGGCGGGGCGCTCGGGCTCATCTGGGTGGCGAGGACGGGCGGGGCGCAGGCGCTTCGCGCCGTGCCGCTGAGGGTCTATCTCTTCGGCACGGCGGGGCTCTTCGGCTATCACGCCTTCTATTTCTCGGCGCTGCGCCTCGCACCGCCGGCCGAGGCCGGGCTCATCGCCTATATCTGGCCGCTGCTGATCGTGCTGTTCTCGGGGCTTCTGCCCGGCGAACGCCTGGGGGCGGGCCATGTGCTGGGCGCGGTGACGAGCTTTGCCGGGGCGGCGCTGATCGTGGCGAAGGGGGGCGCGGGCTTCGACGGCGCGGCCCTGCCGGGCTACGGGTTCGCGGCCCTGTGCGCGCTGACCTGGTCGAGCTATTCGGTGCTGTCGCGTCGCCTGGGCGCCACGCCGACCGCCACGGTCGCGGTGTTCTGCCTGGCCAGCGCCGCGCTGTCGCTGCCGTTCCATCTGGCGTTGGAGGACACGGCCTGGCCGACCGGGCCGATCGGATGGCTCAGCGTTCTGGCGCTCGGTCTGGGGCCCGTCGGGCTGGCGTTCTATGTCTGGGACATCGGCGTGAAGGGCGGCGACATCCAGCTTCTCGGCGTCGCGAGCTACGCCGCGCCGCTGCTGTCGACGCTTGTCCTTGTCGGGGCGGGCATCGCTGCGCCGACCCCGACCCTTTTCGCCGCCGCGATCCTGATCACCGGCGGGGCAGCGCTGGCCGCGCGGGCCAGCGCCCGGCTGGCTCAGCCGTGAGACAGCCGTTCGATCTGTTCCTTGATCCGGAGCTTCTGTTTCTTGAGTTCGGCGATTTGGAGGCCGTCCGCCGCGGGCGTTCGCTGCGCCTCTTCCACCTGTTCCGAGAGAGCCTGGTGTTTCCTGCGGAGTTCCTGCAGATGCGAACTCAGGTTCATGGGAATGCTCCTCTCCTGGTGCCGTTAGGGGAGTTAAGTGCACCACGAAAACGCCGTCTTGTCACGCCCTTGAAACCGGCGGATTCGCGCTTAACGGGTTCGGGTCAGGCCGGCCAGGCCAGTGCGGCGCCCTGTCGCAGAACCGCGAGGATCGCCGGGGCGTAGCTTTCGCCATCGCGCTCGTGGCGCTCTCCTGCGTGCAAAATCAAGGCATTATGCAACCGGAAGGCGCCTCGCCCGCCCTTGCGCGCGCGCAGCAGCGCGAGCTTGGGGGAACGCCCCGGCCGCGGTGCAAGCGGCAGAACCTCGATACTACCTAAACGTGCGGACTCGGCCGCCGACAGCAGTTCGGGCAGGCGTTCGATTCGCTGGATGGCGGTGAGGCGACCGCCGGGCACCAGCCGCCGCGCGGCGATGCCGAACCACAGCGCGAGCGGCGTATCCTCGCCCAGCGCCCGCTCGCGGCCCGGCTCGGGCGCGCGACTGCCCCGCTCGCGCCGGTGATAGGGCGGGTTGGCGATCACGTGGTCGAAGCTGCGCGCCCTCAGCGGTGCGGGCAGCGTCGCGAGATCGGCGGTCGTCACCTCGAACGCGATCCCCGTCTCGGCGGCATTGCGGCGGGCCAGCGCGGCGTAGGCCTCTTGCAGTTCGACGCCCGCCAGGTCCAGCCCCGGCAGGCGGGCGCCGAGGCACAGGCTCGCCACGCCCACCCCGCAGCCCAGTTCCAGCACCGACTGGCCGGGACGCGCCGGAACGGCGGCCGCCAGGAGCACCGGGTCGATGCCCGCCCGATAGCCTTTCTCGGGCTGCCAGACCGCGAGCCGCCCCCCCAGAAACAGGTCATGCGTCAGGCCGTCTGCCACGCTCAGTCGCCTTCGCTGACCTCGATCCCGTTGTCGCGCAGAACCGCGCGGGCCAGGAACAGGTCCCGGTCCGCCACCATGATCCGGCGCGGCAATACGCCTATTGATCCTTCCAGCACGCTCATGTGGACATCCATATGAAAGCAGTCTATCTCCTCCCCCTGGAGCAGCGCCGAGACATACGCTATGAGCGTCGGGTCATTGGTGCGTATCAGTTCTTTCATGCCAGCGACTTAAGGGCAGAAACTCCCCTTTGTCGAGAAACCTGACGAGGCCGTGATGGGCTTGGACGACGCAATCAGCAAACCGCATGAGCGTCTGGGTGCGCTGCTTTCGGGAGAGATGGCAGAGGTCGACCGGTTGATCCGCGAGCGGATGCGGTCGGAATACGCCCCCCGGATCGACGAGGTCGCCGCCCATATCGTGGGCGCGGGCGGCAAGCGGCTGCGGCCGATGCTGACCATCGCGGCGGCGCGGATGTGCGGCTATGACGGCCCCTATCACGTCTACCTCGCGGCGACGGTGGAGTTCATCCATACCGCCACGCTCTTGCACGACGACGTGGTGGACGAAAGCGGCCAGCGGCGCGGACGGCCCACCGCGAACCTTCTGTGGGACAACAAGTCCAGCGTTCTGGTGGGCGACTACCTGTTCGCGCGGTCGTTCCAGTTGATGGTGGCGCCGGGCAATCTGCAGGTGCTGGACATCCTCTCGAACGCCGCCGCGGTGATCGCCGAGGGCGAGGTGCTGCAACTGACCGCGGCGCGCGACCTGAAGACGACCGAGGAGATCTATCTGAAGGTGGTGCGCGGCAAGACCGCCGCGCTGTTCGCCGCCGCGACCGAGGTGGGCGGCGTGATCGCGGGGATGCCCGAGGAACAGCAACGCGCGCTGCATACCTATGGCGACGCGCTGGGGGTGAGCTTCCAGATCGTCGACGACCTGCTGGATGTGGCGGGCGACGCCAAGACGACCGGCAAGAACATCGGCGACGATTTCCGCGAGCGCAAGCTGACGCTGCCGATCATCAAGACCGTGGCCGCCGCCGACGACGACGAGGAGCGCGCCTTCTGGAAGCGGACCATCGAGAAGGGCGACCAGCGCGAGGGCGACCTGGAGCACGCGCTGTCGCTGATGGCCGGGCACGGCGCGATCGCGGCGACGCGGGATGACGCGCTGGCCTGGTCGGCGCGGGCCAAGGAGGCCCTGACCCACCTGCCGGACCACGAGATCCGCGACATGCTGAGCGATCTGGCCGATTACGTGGTGGCGCGGATCAGCTGAGCGCGCGCGTCTCTGCCCTGTAGGGGCTCGCGGCGGCGACCCACCACCCCGGCGCGCCGGTCCCGATCAGACGGGCCGCGTCCTCGGCCTGGTCGCGGGTGTCGTAGAGTCCGAAACAGGTCGCGCCCGAGCCGGACATGCGGGCCAGGTGGCAGCCCTCGGTCGCGGCGATCACGTCCAGAACCTCGCGGATCACGGGGGCCTGCCGGCGGGCCGGCGGCTCCAGGTCGTTGCGCTGTTCGCGCAACCAGTGCGCCATGACCGCGGCGCTGGACCAGCCGGGCGGGTGCGGCATCGGCGGGTTGTCCTTGCGCGCCAGGGCCTGGAACACCGCCGGCGTCGAGACCTCGACGCCCGGATTGACCAGCAGGAGGCCCATCCGCTCGGGCAGCTTCGGCCCCGCGACGATCTCTTCGCCCACGCCGCGCATCCGCACCGGCCGCGGGTCGAGACAGACCGGCACGTCGGCGCCGAGGCCAAGCACCGCGACGTCGGACGGCAAAGGACGGCCCCAGAGCGCGGCCAGCCCGCGCAATGCCGCCGCCGCGTCGGACGATCCGCCGCCGATGCCGGCCGCGGCGGGCAGGTACTTCTCGAGCGTGATCGCCGCGCCCTCGCGGCCCCCGAACAGCTCGGCCGCCCGCAGCACGAGGTTGCGCCCGTCGGTGGGCACGCCCTCGGCGCGCGGGCCGGTCACCCGGAGCGTCAGGGACTCGGCGGGGGCAAAGCGCAGCCGGTCCCCCGCATCGGCGAAGATCACCAGGCTGTCGAGCAGGTGATAGCCGTCGGCCCGCTGCCCGGTGACATGCAGGGTCAGGTTGATCTTGGCGGGCGCGAAGGCCTCAACCGTCATTGGCGGCACTGAGGGGCGGCGCCCCCTCTTCTTCCAGGACCCGGTCGAGGCCGACCTCCAGCTTGCGGCGGATGCGCTCGGCCTCCTCTTCCTCGGGGTCGAAGGACAGCGCCCGGCGCCACTGGAACCGGGCCTCGGTCTTGCGCCCGACCGCCCAGTAGACGTCGCCGAGATGGTCGTTGACGATGGGGTCGATCGGCATCAGTTCGGCGGCGCGCTCCATGTGCGGCACGGCCTCGCCGTAACGGCCCAGCCGGTAGAGCACCCAGCCGAGGCTGTCGGTGATGTAGCCGTCGCCGGGGCGCGCCTCTACCGCGCGCTCGATCATCCCGAGCGCCTCGTCGAGATTGGTCTGCATCTCGACGAAGGAATAGCCCAGATAGTTCAGCACCTGCGGCTGGTCCGGCTGGAGTTCCAGCGCCTCGCGGAAATCGGCCTCGGCCTCGGGCCACATGTCGAGCCGTTCATGCGCGATGCCCCGGGCGTAATAGACGATCCACTGGGGCTGGGCGGGGTCCTCGAACAGCGCGATGGCGGCGTCATAGGCCTCCAGCGCCGCGTCGTAACGTTCCTCGCCGCGCAGCGTGTCGCCCAGGGTGACATGCACGATGGGCACGTCCGGGAAATCCTCGGTCAGGCCGCGCAGCACCGAGATCGCCCCCTCGACATCGCCCGCCCGGCGCATCGCCTCGGCACGGCCGAGTTCGGCGGCGTAGAAGGCCGGGTCGTCGGAGGGCACGTGCGCGTAGGTCTCGATCGCGAGCTCGTAGCGTTCCTGGGCTTCGAGCAGCGTGGCGGCCAGCAGGATCGCGTCGGCATTCGACGGCGCCAGGTATTCGGCCAGCCGCGCATACATCAGGGTATAGCTGTCGACCGCATCCCCGTTGAGCGCGCCGGCCACAGTGTAGAGCACCTCGGACGCGCCGTCCGTAGCATCCCGGACGATGTCGAAGGCCAGCGTTTCACCGGCGGCGAGCCGCGCGCGGAGCCCCGCGATGCCGGGGTCGAGTTCGATCCCGAAGGTTGCATCGATCAGCTCGATCGCGGCCCCGTTGCGCTCGAGTTGGCTGAGCACCTGGGCGTGCGCGATGATGCCCCGGCGGGTGGCCCGCAACGGCCCCTCGGCCTCGCCCGACAGGATCCGGTCGGCGCCCTCGAAATCGCCGGCCGCGGCCAGCGCAAGCGCCTTGTGATAAAGCCCGAACGCCTTGAGCCCCGTCGTCTCGGCCGCCGCGTCGAACGCCGCGAGCGCCTCGGACATCTGGCCTTCGCCGAAATGCGCCCACGCCGCCAGCAGGGCATCCACCAGCGGCGCGGTCTTCCGGCCCGCCTCCAGGTCGGCCAGGAACTGCGCCCAGTCGCCGCGCCGGGCCTGCTCGACCACGATCACGAGGTTCGCCATCTGGCTGGTATTGGCGCCGGATTCGAGCCGGCGGGCCACCGGCACGGCCTTGTCCACCTGGCCGAGGCCGACATAGGCCGTCAGGGCGTTTTCCAGAAGCCGCGGGTTCGACGGGTCGCGCACCAGCGCCTCGCCGTAATACTGCGCCGCGGCGCGGTAGTCGCCGTACATGCTGGCGTGGCGGGCGGCGAGATAGGCCCCGGAAAGCCCCTGCTGCGCCTTCGCGGGCATCGCCAGCATCAGAACGGAAAGCCCCGCAGCGGCGGCGATGGCAAGGCGCGGGCGGTCAGACGTCAAGATGGAACTCCGGTCGGCATGCGCGACAAGGTAGAGCCCGCGGCGCCGCAAGGCAATGCGCACGCCCCGGCCCCGCGGGGAAAGGGCGTTGCCGTCGCGCGGAAGTTACATGTTCGGATAATTCGGCCCGTCGCCGCCCTGCGGCGTCACCCAGTTGATGTTCTGGCTGGGATCCTTGATGTCGCAGGTCTTGCAGTGCACGCAGTTCTGGAAGTTGATGACGAATTCCGGCTTGCCGTCCTTCTCGACCACCTCGTAGACGCCCGCCGGGCAGTAGCGCGTGGCCGGTTCGGCGTATTCCGGCAGGTTGACGTCGATCGGGATCGACGGGTCCTTGAGCTGCAGGTGGCAGGGCTGGCTTTCCTCGTGGTTGGTGAACGAGGACGCCACGTTGGTCAGCCGGTCGAAGCTGAGCACCCCGTCGGGCTTGGGATAGTCGATCTTCTCGAAATCCCCGGCCTTGCCGGTATGGGCCGCGTCGGTCTTCTGGTGGTGGAGCGTGCCCAGCGGGTTCCGGCCGGTGAGGTTGGCCACCCACATGTCGAACCCGCCCAGCGCGGTGGCCAGGAAGTTGCCGTAATGCGACCAGAGCGGCTTGACGTTCTTCACCCGCTTGAGGTCCTTGGCGATGGGGCCCGCATGCAGCGCGGTGTCGTAGTCTTCGAGCGTATCGCCCGAGCGGCCCGCCTTGATCGCCGCGACCGCGGCCTTGGCCGCCTCGATCCCCGACATCATCGCGTTGTGGTTGCCCTTGATCCGGGGCACGTTCACGAGCCCCGCCGAACAGCCCAGCAGCACGCCGCCGGGGAAGGCCGCCTGCGGGATCGACTGGTAGCCGCCCTCGGAAATCGCCCGCGCGCCGTAGGCGATGCGCTTGCCGCCCTTCAGAAGGTCCGCGACGATCGGGTGATGCTTGAACCGCTGGAACTCCATGTAGGGGTAGAGATACGGGTTCTCGTAGTTCAGGTGCACCACGAAGCCGATGAAGAGCTGGTTGTTCTCGGCGTGGTAGATGAACGAGCCGCCCCCGGCATTGCCGTTGAGCGGCCAGCCCATGGTATGTGTGACGGTCCCCTCACGGTGCTTGGCAGGGTCGATCTCCCAGACTTCCTTCATGCCGATGCCGAATTTCTGGGGATCGCGCCCCTCGGAGAGACCGAACTTGCCGATCACCTGCTTCGACAGCGAGCCGCGCACGCCTTCGCCGAGGAAGACGTACTTGCCGTGCAGTTCCATGCCCGGTTCGTAGTTCGGCCCCGGCGTGCCGTCGGGGTTGCGGCCGAACTCGCCGGCGACCACGCCCTTCACCCGGCCATCGTCACCCCAGACGATTTCCGAGCACGCCATGCCGGGGAAGATCTCCACCCCCAACGCCTCGGCCTGTTCGGCCAGCCAGCGGCAGACATTGCCCATCGAGACGATGTAGTTGCCGTGGTTGTTCATCAGCGGCGGCATCAGCCAGTTGGGGAAGCGCATCTTGCCCGCCTCGCCCAGGAAGATGAAATTGTCCTCCTTGACCGGCACGGTCACCGGCGCGCCGCGGTCCTTCCAGTCGGGGAACAGCGCGTCGAGGCCGACCGGGTCGAGCACCGCGCCCGACAGGATATGCGCCCCCACCTCGGAGCCCTTTTCCAGCACGACGACATCGAGATCGGCGTCGAGTTCCTTGAGCCGGATCGCGGCCGACAGGCCCGACGGCCCCGCCCCCACGATCACGACGTCGTATTCCATGGATTCCCGTTCGATCTCGGCCATCAGACTTCCCCTCTCGACGGGCATCCGCGCCGCCGCGGTTAATACATCCCGCAAACCGTTAGCGCAGCGCGCCGTCCAATTCAATTGCGACGCAACATCATCTCGCTGCTACGCGGCATGGCGCGGTCCGGCGTCTTCCTGGGGGCGGCGGAAGCACGCCCGGCGCCCGACCTGACCCCTTGCAATCCGCCGCAAGCTCGGTTCAGGTGTGGGGCGAAGCCGAGCGGAGGCGGGCCGGATCGAAGCCCGCCCCCGGAACAAATCGTCCTGAAGAGTGCTATGGAAAAGATACCGATGACCCGCGCGGGCCATGCCGCGCTCGATGAAGAACTGAAAGCGCTCAAGAGCGTCGAGCGGCCGGCGGTCATCCGGGCGATCGCCGAGGCCCGCGAGCATGGCGACCTGTCGGAGAACGCCGAATACCATGCCGCGCGCGAGAAGCAGAGCTTCATCGAGGGACGGATCAAGGAACTCGAGGGACTGCTGTCGCGGGCCGACGTGATCGACCCGGCCAGGCTGTCGGGGCCGATCAAGTTCGGCGCCACGGTCACGCTGGTGGACGAGGACACCGACGAGGAGCGGACCTACCAGATCGTCGGCGAGGCCGAGGCCGATATCGAGAACGGGCTGCTGAACATCAAGTCGCCGCTGGCGCGCGCGCTGATCGGCAAGGAGGAGGGCGACAGCGTCGAGGTGCGCACGCCCGGCGGCGAACGCAGCTACGAGGTGCTGCAGATCCGCTACGTCTGACGCCGGGAGCGGGGAAACATGTCCGGGGAGCGCAAGGACAAGCCGTTCGATCTGGGCTTCTTCGTGCCGCTCGGCCGCGAAGGCGGGGTCACGGCCTCGGACATCGTCGCGCTGGCGCTGAGCGTCGCGTGGCTTTGCATCGCCGGCGCGGTCTTCGCCTTCGTGGGGCGCGACGCGGGCGCGCCGGGCGCCGCCCCGCTCGGTCACATCCTGGTGCTGCTGGCGGTCGTCACGCCGGTCGCGCTGATCTGGGTGGGCGCGGCGGCGACAAAGAGCGCCCGCATCATGCGCCAGGAGGCCGCCCGGCTGGAAGCCGCCATCGACGCGTTGCGGCAGAGCCACATCCAGCAACAGCAGAACGCGGGCGTCGACGTCCGCCCGGCGCTCGAGAAAAAGCTGGAAGAACTCGCCCGCGCCCAGCGCCAGACCGAGAGCGCGCTGGCCACCTTCGCCTCGACCCGCGCCAGAGAGCCCGAGCCGGCCGCGCCGCCCCCCGCCGCCCCCCGCGCGGGCGCAGAGCCGGAGGCGCAGGCCTCGCTCGCGCTCGGGGCCCCGGCCGAGGCGTTGCGGCCGCCGCTGGAGACCCACGAGCTGCTGCGCGCGCTCAATTTTCCCGAGACGACCGGCGACCGCGAAGGGTTCCGGGCGCTGCGCCGGGCGCTGGAGGACCGGATGGCCGCCAAGCTGGTGCGCTCGGCCCAGGACGTGCTGACCCTGCTGAGCCAAGACGGCATCTACATGGACGACCTCAAGCCCGACCGGGCCCGCCCCGAGCTTTGGCGCCGTTTCGCGCAGGGCGAACGGGGCCCCGCGGTGGCGGCGCTGGGCGGCGTGCGCGACCGATCCTGCCTTGCGCTGACGGCGGCGCGCATGAAGCAGGACCCGATCTTCCGCGATGTCGCCCACCATTTCCTGCGCCAGTTCGACCGCCTGATGGTCGAGTTCGAACAGACCGCCAGCGACCAGGAGATCAGCGATCTCGCCGAGACCCGCACCTCCCGCGCGTTCATGCTCCTGGGGCGGGTGACGGGGATGTTCGGCTAGGCCCGCCGCGGCCGCGCGGGGCGCGGGACGCTCCGCCTCATTGCGGATCGGTGGCGCACGGGGTAAGGACATCTCCGGTCGGCGGCCCGTATCGCCGACGCAATCGCGAAGGAGGCAAGAGTTGTTCCAGGTCCTTGCGCTATACCTCGTCCTGTCGCTCATGCTGCTGCTCGGCGCCGCCGCGATGGAGCGCAGCGCGATCCTTGCCAAGCGGATGGGGCCGAACGGCCGCGCGCTTTTGCTGGCGCTGGCGATCTCGGCGGCCGGTGCGCTGCTCGTCACCGCGGCGGCGGCCTTCGCCTGGGGATGGATCAACATGCTCCACGTTCTGGGCGGCCTGATCCTCTATCACGGGATCATGGGCGTGTTCCTGGTGCACGGTCTGCAGGAAGTCTCCGCCCGCGCGTTCGGGCACGAGCCGTCCTGACGCCGCCGCGCCACTGAGCGCGGGCCGGCACCGGGCCAGGGGCCTCACCGCGCATTTTCGGCCAGATACCGTTCGGCGCTTGCCAGGTCGTCGGGAGTGTTCACGTTGAAGAACGGGTCCACCGCGCCGATGGCAAACGTCACCGGCACCGCCCCCCGCGCCCCGACGAAAGCCTCCATCCTGCGCGTGCCGGCGGCCAGCGCCGTGCGGAGCGGGCTGCGCAGGTCCACCCGCCAGAGCGCCGCCGTGGGATGGCGCCGCCCGCCGGATTCCGCGAACGCCACCGCGGCGTCGGCCCGCGCGCGCGCCTCGGCCAGCCGCGCCACCAGATCTTGCGGCAGAAACGGCGTGTCGACCGCCACCGTGGCAAGCAGATCGGCCCCCGCGTCCGCCGCCCAGTCGAGCCCGGCGAGAACGCCCGCAAGCGGCCCCTGCCCGCCGGGGCGCGTATCGGCAAGCACCGGCATCCCCGCCGCCGCATAGGCCCGGGGCGGCCCGTTTGCACTGAGGGCGAGCGCGTCCACCTGCGGGCCGAACCGCGCCGCCACACGGGCGAGCAGGGGGGCGCCGCCAAGCCGGATCAGCGCCTTGTCCGCGCCGCCCATCCGCCGCCCCTCTCCACCGGCCAGGATCACCCCGGCGATCCGCATGGCGCCTCCGACCTTACCCGTTGCATCGTGCGTCCCGACGGCGTACCCCCGCCGGGCACCCCCAAGGTAGAGCCCGCGCATGTCCGCCTCCACCGCCAAATCGCAGTATTGGACCGGCGTGCGCCACGGCGCGCCGTTCATGGTGGTCGTGGGGCCCTTCGCCCTGCTGTTCGGCGTGGTGGGCACCGAGGCCGGCCTGAACCTGGCCGAGGTGATGGGCTTTTCGGTCGTCGTGATCGCCGGCGCCTCGCAGTTCACCGCGGTGCAACTGATGGCGGACGAGGCGCCGACGCTCCTGGTGATCGTCACGGCACTGGCGGTGAACCTGCGCATGGCGATGTATTCCGCCGCGCTGACGCCGCATCTGGGCGCCGCGCCGCTCTGGATACGCGCGCTCGCCGCCTATTTCCTGGTCGATCAGACCTACGCGCTCGGCCAGGCGCGGTTCGAGGCGCGCCCCGAGATGACCCTGTCCGACCGGGTCGCCTACTATTTCGGCGCGGTCACGCCGATCTGCCCGCTGTGGTATGCCGCGACCCTGGCCGGCGCGCTGATCGGCGAGGCGATCCCGCCGGGCTACGCGCTCGACTTCGCGGTGCCGATCACCTTCCTCGCGATGGTCGCCCCCGCGCTCCGCACGCTCGCCCATGTGGCCGCGGCGGTCGTCTCGGTGCTGGTGGCGCTGCTGCTGGCCGGGCTGCCCTACAGCCTGGGCGTGCTGGTCGCCGGGGTCGCGGCGATGGCGGCCGGCGCGCAGGTCGAACTGTGGCTGGGGCGGCGCGCATGACCCAGTCGCCGCTGGTGATATGGCTGGTCATCCTCCTGCTCGGGATCGGGACCTTCCTGATCCGGTTCTCGTTCATAGGGCTGATCGGCGACCGCCGCCTGCCCGCCTGGCTGCTGCGCCACCTGCGCTACACGCCCGTCGCAGTGCTCCCCGCCCTGGTGACGCCGCTTGTCGTCTGGCCCGAGGCGACCGGCGGCGAGCCCGACCCCGCGCGCATGCTGGCGGCGCTGGCCACGCTGGGCGTGGGCTACGCCACCAAGAACGTGCTGGCCGCGATCGGGGCGGGCGGGGTGACGCTTTACGGCATGCTGTTCCTGCTGGGCTGACGCCCGCGGCGTCAGCCGTTCGCGCCGGCGGTCTGCTGGGCGCGCAGGAGGTCGCGATTCTCGTCTGCGTCGTCGTCGCGCACCGTCTCGGTCCGAACGCCGGGCAAGGCGCCGAAGGCCGCCATGATCGGCCTCGGCCGCACGGTGCGCGGGATCGTCTCGAAGCCCGGAAGGCGGTTGAGGATATCGCTGGTCGAGCGGCCGCAAAGCGCCTTGGACACGGCGCCGTACTCCCGGGCGATGCGCAGGGCCTGCTCGGCCACGCCGGGGCTGACCTCCACCGTCTGCAGGACCACGCGGTAGGTTTCGCGCGCGTGGTAGTCGAGGTAGAGGTCGAGGATCTGGGGCGTGATGCCGTGATGCAGGTCGTTGCGTTCCGGCGCGGCGCGGTGCCACCAGCTGCCCGCCGGGTCGAACAGCACGCGCTCGCTGGCGTTGATCATCAGCGCGGAATGCGCCCCCGAGTTGGACCGGTTCGAGACGACCGTGATCAGCGTGACGCTGGGCGGCCCCGGATGGCGATAGGCGGCGCGCGCGACGGCCTCGTCGGGCGCCCAGACGGGCTGGGCGCAGCCGGCCAGGAGCGCGGGCAGCAGGAGGCCGAGCAGCAAACGGCGGATGGCGGTCACGCGATCCGTCGGGGCGCCGGAGGGTTGCGCGCGCATCTGCCTGAACGCGCGGGCCCGACGGCGAAAAAGAGCGCCGCCGGCGCAAGCGAAAGCGTCGGTCAGGACCCCGCTGCCGGCGCGGCAGTGGCTTGTCATGGGGCGATTTTCCCGTGTCGGACCCGTTGGGCGTGCACGCTAGTCGATCCGCGCGGGGCTGTCACGCCCCGTCCGGCCCTGCGTCCTCGTCCTCAAGCTCGCGGGCCAGGCGGAAGCCGATGCGGCGGGGCGCCGCCTCGGCCGTGCTGCGCGGCATCGCCCGCAACATGACGTTGAGTTGGCTGACATGCTGGACGAGCTGGGTGCGCGCGCCGGTCCCGTCCGTGCCGTAGAAGGTGATGATATCGGGGTCGAAATAGCCGATCCCCTCGATCCGGATCACCCCGGGCTCGCCCCCGGTCAGCCCGATCGCCACCTCGTGCTCGTTGTCGAGCTGCTCCTCGAAGTTCTGCAGGTAGAGGATCAGCCGCTGATAGGCCCATTCGGCCGGGCTCTTCCGCTTGACCGGCTTGCGCGCCACGGTCTCCGGCAGGGGCCGCTGTTCGGCCGTCTCGGGCGCATCGGGGTCGGCATGGACCGCGCGGGCCTTCGGCGTGTCGTCATCCGGCATGGCGCACCGCCTGGAACAGCCACGCCCCGTCGTCGCGCTGCCAGCGGCGCGCCCGCCCGGTGAGGTAGAGGTGATTGAGATGCCCCACGGCCTCCACCAGCGCGAGCACATATTCCCCCGGCCCGATCTCGCGCTTGAAGAGCGGCAGGAAACAGTCGCAGGCGGTGCGCGGCTCGGCAAGATGCTCGATCAGCCGGGCAAGCGCGCCATGGTGGTTTTCGGCCAGTTGCCGCAACCGCATCGGCAGGCCGGTAAAGGGCAGCTTGTGGCCCGGCAGGACGAGGTGATCCTCGCGGGCGTGGCGCGCGAAACGGGTGCAGCTTTCCAGCCAGCCGGCGACGGAATCGTTCAGCGGCTCGGTCGCGTAGACCCCGAGATTGGGCGAGATCGACGGCAGGAGCTGGTCGCCGCCGATCACCAGGTGGTCGTCGCGGCTCCAGAGCGTGACATGGTCGGGCGCGTGCCCGTCGCCCAGGCGCACGTCCCAGTCGCGCCCGCCGGCGCGGATAACGTCGCCCTCGCCGAGATTGCGGAAGCCCAGCGGCATCGGCGCCACCGTGTCGGCGAAGTTGAAGGGCCGCTGGTTCGCGCGTTCCTCGTAAAGCGCCGGGTCCATTCCCGCGCCCCGCCAATGGGCGAGCGTCTCGGGCGCGGGGCGCTCCTGCTCGTCCATCTGCAGCATGCGGGCGAAGAGCCAGGCCACCCGCGAGGTCCAGAGGTCGGCCCCGGCCTCCTGGAACCAGCCGGCCAGCCCCACGTGGTCGGGGTGGTGGTGGGTCAGGATCACGCGGGTCACGGGCTTGCCCGCGAGCGGGCCGGCCAGCAGCGCTTCCCACAGCGCCCGGCTCTTGCGCGAGGCGATGCCGGTGTCGACGACGCTCCACCCGTCGCCGTCGTCCAGCGCGAAGACGTTGACGTGGTCGAGCGCCATCGGCAGCGGCAGGCGCAGCCAGAGCACGCCCTCGGCGATCTCGACCGCGCCGTCCGGCGCGGGCGGCTCGGGCAGCGGGTAGCGGATGGGAGAGACGGCGCCGTCCATCATGCCGCCAGATCGTCCGGCGAAAGCGCGTAGAGATCCGCCGCCCCCGCCCGCGCCTGCGCCAGAAGCGCGGCATGCTCGGGCAGGCGGCGCGCGATATAGATCCGCGCGAGCGCCGTGCGCGGCCCCGCCCCGCCGGCGGCCATCGCCGCGGCGAGATGCAGATGACCGCCGAGAAGGCGCGCCCACGCCCTGAGGAACGGCACCGCCCCGGCAAAGCGGTCTTCGAGGTCCTGGCTCAGCATCCACTCCGTCGCCTCGCGCAAGCTCTCGGCGGCGGCCCAGACCTCCCCGGCAAGCTCGGGCAGGACGCGCCGCACCGCCTCGGCCGCCTGCTCGATTTCTTCCAGCAGGCGCCAGGCCGCCTCGCCGCCATCGGCGAGCTTGCGGCCGACGAGGTCCATCGCCTGGATGCCGTTGGTGCCCTCGTAGATCGTTGCCACGCGCACGTCCCGCAGGAATTGCGCGGCGCCCGTTTCCTCGACATAGCCCATGCCGCCATGGACCTGGATGCCCTCCGAGGCCACCTCGACCCCGATATCGGTGCCGAACGCCTTGGCGATCGGCGTGAGAAAGGCCGCGCGCGCGGCCCAGTCCGCCTCACCGGTCGCGGTGGACATGTCGATCGCGACGGCGCAGGAGAGCGCGATGGCGCGCGCGGCGAAAATCTCGGCCTTCATCGTGGCCAGCATCCGCCGCACGTCGGCATGGTCGACGATGGCCCCGGAGCCGTCGCCCACCGGCGTCGCCCCCTGCCGACGCTCCGTCGCGTAGGCCAGCGCCTGCTGGTAGGCGGCCTCGGCCACGCCGATCCCTTGCGTCCCGACCGCCAGGCGCGCGTTGTTCATCATGGTGAACATCGCGGCCAGCCCCTTGTTCTCCTCGCCCACCAGCCAGCCGGTCGCGCCGTCATACTGCATTACCGCGGTCGGGCTGCCATGCAGGCCCATCTTGTGTTCCAGGCTGACCACGCGGAGCCGGTTGGCGACACCCGGCGCCCCGTCCGCGCCGGGAATGTTGCGCGGCAACAGGAACAGGCTGATCCCGCGCGACCCCGGCGGGGCATCGGGCAGCCGCGCCAGCACCAGGTGCACCACGTTCTCCATGAAATCGGCGTCGGCCCAGGTGATATAGATCTTCTGCCCGGTGATCGCGTAGGTGCCGTCGCCGTTCGGGCGCGCGACGGTGCGCAGCGCGCCGACATCGCTGCCGGCCTGCGGTTCGGTCAGGTTCATCGTCCCCGACCACGCGCCCGCAATCAGCTTGGGCAGATACAGCGCCTTGATCGCGTCGCTCGCGTGATGGGTCAGCGCCTCGATCTGGCCCTGGGTCAGGAGCGGGTTGGTCTGCAGCGCGAGGCAGGCCCCGCTCATCATGTCGTTGACCGCCGCGGCCAGGGTCTGGGGCAGCCCCATGCCGCCATGGTCCGGGGAGGCGGCAAGCCCGACCCAGCCGCCCTCGGCCAGCGCGCGCTGGCCCTCGGCGAAACCGGGGCTGGTGCGCACCACACCGTTTTCCAGCCGCGCCGGGTGCAGGTCGCCGGCCCGTTGCAGCGGCGCGAGCACCTCGTCGCAGAGCTTGCCGGCCTCCGACAGGATCGCCGCGGCGACATCGGGCGTCGCCTCGGCAAAGCGCGGCGTTGCCGTCACCTGGCCCAGCCCGACGACATGCTCGCAGATGAAGCGGACCTCCTCCACCGGGGCTCGGTACGGCATGGCTTCCTCCCTCGCGATGCGGCCTGTTCCCGCGCCGGCACATCCTGTATGTGACCCCGAAGCGCCCGTCAAAGCGTAACCGAAGCCGCCGGCCCATCAAGGCACGACGCCACGTCAAAGGAGATTGCCGCCGTGTCCGCAGAGCTGCTGCCGCCCGATGCGGCGGGCTTGGCCCGCGCCGCGGAGATGCTACGGGACGGCGGGCTCGTCGCCTTCCCGACCGAGACGGTCTACGGGCTGGGCGCGGATGCGACCTCGGACAGAGCCGTGGCGCGGGTGTTCGAGGCCAAGGGCCGGCCGCGGTTCAACCCGCTCATCATCCACCTGCCCGACATCGCCGCGGCGCGCCGCGTCGCGCGCTTCGGCGACGCGGCCGAGCGGCTGGCCGACGCGTTCTGGCCGGGCGCGCTGACGCTGGTTCTGCCGCTGCGGCCCGAGGCCGGCCTGTCGCCGCTGGTCAGCGCGGGGCTTCCGACCGTGGCGCTGCGCGTGCCAGACCACCCGATGGCGCAGGGGCTGCTTGCCGCGTTCGGCGGCCCGGTGGTCGGGCCCTCGGCGAACCCGTCGGGCAGCGTCAGCCCGACCCGAGCCGCGCATGTGCTGGCCGGGCTGGGCGACCGGATCGCGGCGGTGGTGGACGGCGGCCCCTGCGCGGTGGGCGTGGAATCGACCATCGTGGGCACCGACCCGGCGCCCACGCTGCTGCGCCCCGGCGGGCTCCCCGTCGAGGCGATCGAGGCCTGCCTCGGCGCCCCGCTCGCCTCCCGCGGCGCGGAAGCCGGGGTCACTGCGCCGGGGCAGCTTTCGTCGCATTACGCCCCCGGCGCGCAGGTCGTGCTGGAGGCCTCGACGCCGCCTTCCGGCGCGCTCTGGCTGGGCTTCGGGCCGGGCTGCGACGGGGCGACGCTGAACCTGTCGCCCTCGGGCGATCTGGTCGAGGCGGCGGCCAACCTGTTCCACGCGCTGCGGGAGCTCGACGCCCGCGCCGCGCCCGGACAGCCGATCGCGGTGGCGCCGGTCCCCGACCACGGCCTTGGACGGGCGATCAACGACCGGCTGCGCCGGGCCGCCGCACCGCGAGACTGAGACTCAGGCCCGCCCCGCTGCGGGCGACAGCATCAACGGGTCGATCCCGAGCGTGCCGAGCGCCCGCTCCCATTTGGTCGCATCGCTCTTGTCGAAGACGAGGTCGGGCGCCGCATCGCAGGTGAGCCAGCCGTTCTCCTGGATCTCGCCCTCCAGCTGCCCCGGCCCCCAGCCGGCATAGCCAAGCGCCAGAAGCGACTCGGCGGGGCCCTCGCCCCTGGCGATGTCCTCCAGGATATCCAGCGTCGCGGTCATGCCGAACCGGGTGTCGACCCGCAATGTCGTGTCGCTGCCGGAATTGTAGTCGCCGCTGTGCAGGACGAACCCGCGCGCATGTTCCACCGGCCCGCCGAAATGCACCCGGATGTCGCGCGCGCCGGGGGCCTTTGGAATGTCGAGCTGGTCGAGCAGGTCCGAGAAGGACAATTCCGCCATCGGCTTGTTGACGATCAGCCCCATCGCGCCCTCCTCGGAATAGGCACAGAGGAACACCACGCTCTTGTCGAAGCGCGGGTCGCCCATGCCTGGCATCGCGATCAGAAGCTTGCCGCCAAGTTGCATTCTGCACCTTCCGCTTGTGCGTTCCCTTGACAATGTGGCGCGGGCCGGGCCCGCGCAAGGGCGCGCGGGCACTATTTTCGCGGCCCTCTCGCCCGAAAGTGATTTCCTGCCCGCGGCGGCATCCCTATCTTGGCGGCATGAGTTACACCCTGTTCCGTTCCCTGTGCGCCGCCGCGCTGCTTGCCGCCGCGGCGGTCCCGACCGCAAACGCCGACGCGCCGGAAGGCGTGATCAGCGCCGAGTTCATTCCCGGCTGGCAAACCGACCGCGGCACCTACATGGCCGGTCTGCACCTGCGGCTGGCCCCCGGCTGGAAGACCTACTGGCGCGCGCCCGGCGATGCCGGCATTCCGCCCCGCTTCGACTGGGCGGGGTCGCGGAACATTGCGGGCGCAGAGCTGCACTGGCCGACGCCGCGGGTGTTCGTCTCGAACGGGTTGCGGACGATCGGCTACGAGAACGACGTCGTGCTTCCGATCGAGATCACCCCGCAGGAGGCCGGCCGGCCGATGGACCTGCGCGGCCGGGTCGAACTTGGGGTCTGCCAGGACATCTGCATGCCGCTGGAGCTCAGCCTGACGGGCCACCTGCCCGACGCGCCCCGCCCGGCGCCGATCCGCGCCGCCCTCGCCGACCGGCCGATGAGCGCGGGCGAAGCGCAGGTGCGGGGCGTGCGCTGCGCCGTCGAGCCGATTTCGGACGGGCTGCGGCTGACCGCCGAGATCGACCTGCCCACGCTCGGGGGGCGCGAGGCGGCGGTGTTCGAACTGGCCGACCCGTCGATCTGGATCTCGGAGGCGGACATGACGCGTGACGGCGACCGCCTCGTTGCGCGCGCCGACCTGGTGCCGGTGAGCGGACAGCCCTTCGCGCTCGACCGCTCCACGGTGCGGATCACGCTTCTGGGGGAGAGCCGGGCCGTCGATATCCGCGGCTGCACGGGGCGCTGACCGCCCCAGGGCCGCGCAAGTGCCGCGCCGGGACGTCCCGGAGAATTGTCACGCGCGGCGCGACCGGACCGCACCGCGCCGGCTGAACACGAGGGCAGCGACGGCGTAGACCAGGATCAGGAACACGCCCGACGCGGCGACGAAGAGCGCCAGGGCCACGCCCATGCCCGCCGCCTCGCCCAGCCCGGGCCAGATCGCGGCGAGCGCGCCCGACACGGTGCCCGTCACCATCGCCGCCCCCAGCGTCATCGCGAAGAGCACGCCGAGACCCAGCGCCGCGCCCCCTGCCACGACCGCCATGCCGCGCGCGCGGGAGGACACGCCGAAGGCATGGCGCACGGCCCGCACCTGCCGGCCGATATCGTGCTGCGCCGCCAGCAACGCCGGGACCACCAGCAGCACCAGCACCACGCCGAAGCCCAGCCCGTAGACCAGCGTGATGACGGTGGGTTTCAGGAACTGCGCCTGCTGCGAGGTTTCGAACAGAAGCGGCGCAAGGCCCAGAACGGTCGTCAGCGTGGTCAGGATCACGGGCCGGAGCCGATCCGCCGCCGCATCCACGATGGCCGGCTCCAGCCCGCGCGTTTCGGCGTATTCGTCGACCGTGCTGACCAGGACGATCGAGTCGTTGATGATGATTCCCACCATCCCGATCAGGCCGACCACGGTGAACATCGACAGCGGCACGTCCCAGACCATGTGGCCGTAGATCGTGCCCACCAGCCCGAACGGGATGATCGCCATTACCACCGCGGGCCGCGTCCAGCTCGAGAAGATCCAGGCCAGCACCAGATAGATGCCCAGAAGGCAGAGGATCAGCCCGTCGCGCGCATCCGACAGGAATTCCCGCTCCTGCTCGGCCAGCCCCGACAGCCGCCAGGCGACGCCCTTTTCGCTTTCGATCCGGGGCAGGATCACCTCGCGCAGCTCGTCCATGATCTCTTCGGCGCGGGCCGGATCGTCCTCGGACAGGTCGCCGCTGACCGAGACGACTCTCAGGCCGTTCTCGCGCCGGACGGTCGAGAAGCCGGTGCGCTCTTCCACCGTCACGAGATCGGCCAGCGGCAGGTATTCGCCCGAGGGCGCGCGCAGGAGCGTGCGTTCGAGGAAATCCGACGTCAGCTCGCCCGCGGGCAGTTCCACGCGGATCGCCGAAGACCGCGGGCCGTCGGGGAAGGTGGCGGCCTCGATGCCGTTGAGCCGGTCGCGCAACACCCGCCCGAGGCTGTCGATGGTGAAGCCCAGCGCCGCGCCCTGGGGCGTGAGGTCGAGGATCAGTTCCTCCTTGTCGTAGGCCATGCTGTCCTCGAGCGCGGAGACCTCGCCATAGGGGGCGAGCGCGGTCTTCAGCGCCTCGGCCGCCGATTTCAGCGTGTCGGCCTCGGCGCCGTAGAACTGCACGTCGAGCGCGTCGCCGCCCGGCCCCGACCGCCAGCCGCGGAAACTGACCGTCTCGGCCTTCGGGTGCTGGCGGACCTCGTCCTGCAAGGCGGCCACGAACTGGAACGAGGAATAGGGCCGCAGGTCGGGGTCGATCAGCTCGATCGCGATGGACCCCAGGAGATCGACATCCTTGGTGTCCGCGCCCGACAGCCCGCGCCCGGTATTGCCGCCGATTTCGGCGATCACGTAGTCGACGGGGTTGCGGCCGTGTTCCTCTGCGTAGCGGTCGGCCACCGCCTCGGTCGCGCGCTGCATCTCGCGCATCATCTCCAGCGTGTCGGCGCGGGTGGCGCCCGGCAGCATCGCGAAATTGCCCGAGACGGAACTCTGCTCGGGCGCGTTGAAGAAGCGCCACGGGATGTCGCCGCGGATGAACAGCGCGACCTGGCCGGCCAGCAGCACCACGGTCAACGCCAGAACCGGGTAGCGCGCCCGGATCACGAACCACATGAAGGGCCGGAACAGCCGCTCGCGCGTCCAGCGGAAGGCGCGGTTGAAGACGCGCGAGGGCAGGTCGTACCAGTGGTCTTTCGCCGAGTGCATCAGCGCGTGCGCCATGTGGTTCGGGAGGATCAGGAAGCACTCCACCAGCGAAGCGGTCAGCACCGCGATCACGGTGAAGGGGATGTCGGCGATCATGTGGCCGAACCGCCCGCCCACGGCGACCAGCGCGAAGAAGGCGATGATCGTGGTCAGGGTCGCGGAAAACACCGGCGCCGACATCCGCCGCGCGGCGTTCTCGGCGGCGGTCACCGGGTCCTCGCCCAGCTGGCGCGCCCGGAAATCGGCATGCTCGCCCACCACGATCGCGTCGTCGACCACGATGCCCAGCGTGATGATCAGCGCGAAGAGCGAGATCATGTTGAGGGTGAGTCCCGCCACATACATCAGCGCGATGGTGGCCAGCATCGCGACGGGAATGCCGGCCGCGACCCAGAAGGCGGTGCGCGCGTTGAGAAACAGGAACAACAACGCCAGCACCAGACCCAGCCCCAGCAGCCCGTTGTCGAGCAGGATGTCGAGCCGGCCCGAGATGTATTCGGCGCGGGTGCGGATCAGGTCGACCGAGACGCCTTCGGGCAGGGTCGTCTCGAGATCGGCCACGACGCCCTCGACCCGGCGCTGCAACGCGATCGCGTCGCCCCGGTCGGACCGGTCCACCCGGATCGAGATCGCCGGGTCCTCGCCCACGAAATAGGTGCGCTCGCGGTCCACGCCCTCGACGCGCAATGTGGCGACGTCGCCGACGGTCAGCGCCGAGCCGTCCGGGTTCGAGCGCAGGACCAGCGCGGCGATCTGGTCGGCCGCGCGCGTCTCCACGCCGGTCCGCACCCGCGCGTTGCCGCCGCCCACGTCGCCGGCCGGGGCGGTGTCGACCTCGGCCGCGATCACCGCGGCGATCTCGGCCATGGTCACGTCGTGGCGGATGAGTTCCGCGGACGGCACCTCTATGATGGTCTCGGGCGCGGCGAGCCCCCGTATGGTCGTGCGCGTCACGCCCTCGGCGAAGAGCCGCGCCACCAGTTCGTCGGCGAACCGGCCCAGCTGGTCCACCGCCACGGGCCCGGTGAGGACGATGTCGGTCACCCGGTCGCGCCAGGCGCCGCGGCGCACCTCGGGCTCCTCGGCCTCCTCGGGCAGTTCGGTGATCCCGTCGACGGCAGCCTGCACCTCGTCGGCGGCGCGGCCCATGTCCCAGCCGGGCTCGAAATCCAGCGTGATCGAGGCCCGCCCCTCGGTGGAGCGGGAGCCGGTCTCCTCGACCCCCTCCACCGCCATCAGCGCGGGTTCGAGAAGCTGGACGATCCCGGCATCGACATCCTCGGCCCCCGCCCCTTCCCAGACGACCGAGACGGTGACGTTGTCGATCACGATATCGGGGAAGAACTGCGCCCGCATCCGCGGCGCGGCGGCCAGGCCCAGCGCGATCAGTACGACCAGCAACAGGTTGGCGGCCGTGCGGTGGCGGGCGAAGTAGGACAGAACCCCGCCGGCGGCGCTGGGGATGCGGCGCGCCACGGCCTAGCCCCCCATCCGGGATTCGATCCGCTCGACCATGCCGGCGGGCACGAGGTCCTGTTCCAGCTGGGCCCTGACCCGCGCCTTGGCCTCGCTGGGCATCATCGCGCTGCCCTCGATGAAGGCGATAAGGGCGGCCCGGCGCTCGGGCGTCAGCGCGACCATCTCAGGCGGCGCGGGCGCGGCATCCGCCTCGGGACGGATCGGGCGCACCTTGATGCCGGCGCCCAGAAGCGGTGTGCGTTCGGCCACCACCTCGCGCCCGGCAAGCCCCGCGGCCCGCACGATCACGTCGTCGCCCTGGCGCCGCAACAGTTCCACCGGGGCGCTCTCCAGCCTGTCGTTCCCGGTCAGCACCAGCACCTCGGAGGCGGCGTTCAGCGCCGTCGACGGCAACCGCGCGACCCGGTCGAGCGCCGGCTCCTGCAACCGGACCGTCACGAAATCGCCCGGCCGGAAGCCGGGGGCCGCGTCGAGCCGGGCATAGAGCAGCCGGCCCACCTGCCCCTCGGCCACCGCGCCGCTTTCGCGGGTCAGCTCTCCCGACGCCTCGAGATCGGCACCGAACACGTCCAGCACGGCCGTCACCGGCATCGGCTGCATCGCGCCGTCCTGCAACAGCCGCGTGTATTGCCCGGTCGAGACGCGGAAGGCGACTTCCAGCGCGTCCGGGTCGATCAGGTCGGCCACCCGCTCGTTCGCCGAGACCAGCCCGCCCTCGACCAGCGAGACGTCGCTGAGCACGCCGCCGAAGGCCGCGCGCAACTCGGTGTCGGCAAGGTCGCGCTCGGCCTCGGCCAGGGCGATGCGCGCGCGGGCCAACGCGGTGCGGGCCGTGGCCAGCGCGGCCTCGGCCTGGGCGACGGACTGGCGGCGCGCGACCACCGCCTGGCTCGCGGCCGCCGCGGCGAACTCCGCCTCCTCCACCATGGCGTCGGTGCCGACCCCGCGGTCACGCAGGTCGCGCTGGCGGCCCAGGGCCTGCGCGCGCAACCGCGCCTGGTCTTCGGTCGCGACCAGTTCCTCGCGCGCCAACTCCAGCGTGCGTTCGGCATCGGCCAGGTCGGCCTCGGACTCCTCGAGGTCGGTTCGCGCGATGTCGAGCGCCCATCGCGCGTCGCTCGGGTCCACCCGCAGGATCACCTCGCCCGCCGCGACGCGCCCGCCTTCCTCGAACGCGGGGTGCAGCTCGACCACACGCCCGCCGGCCGCGGCGCGCAGTTCAAGCGTGCGGCGCGAGCGGACCTCGCCGAAGGCGGTCAGGACGGGAGCGATGGTCCGGGGCTCCACCCGCACGACATTGACCGAGAAGACCCGCTCCCGCGCCGGGCGCTCGCGCGGTTCGTCGGACAGACGCGCCTGGATCGCCGAGGTGACGGAATGGCCCGCATAGGCCAGCAGACCGGCAGTCACCGCCAGCAGGAACAGCCCGACGAGGCTCCGGCGGAGAAATCCCATTTGCCAACTTCCTTTTCCGGCCGGGGAAACCGTCACGCGCGTCAATCACATAGTGGCCGGGCGCGCGGGCGCCAAGCCACTAATGCGTTACGCAGGATGCAGCTATTTCCGTCGCCGGTGTTCGTCGAGGCGGGGAAAGATCTCGACGAAGTTGCAGGGGCGGTGCCGGTAATCGAACTGGTGGACGAGGATCTCGTCCCAGGCATCCTTGCAGGCGCCGGGGCTGCCGGGCAGCGCGAAGAGGTAGGTGCCCCGGGCCACCCCGCCGGTCGCGCGGCTTTGCACCGCGGAGGTGCCGATCTTCTGCATCGAGACGATGGTAAAGACCGTGGCGAAGGCCTCGATCTCCTTTTCGTAGACGTCCCGGTGCGCGTCGACGGTGACGTCGCGCCCCGTGAGCCCGGTGCCGCCGGTGGAGATCACCACGTCGATCTCGGGGTCGGCGCACCACGCGCGCAACTGCTCGGCGATGGTCGGCCGCTCGTCGGGCACGATCCTGCGGTCGGCGACGACATGGCCCGCCCCTTCGATCCGGTCGACCAGGGTCTGGCCGGAGCGGTCCTCCTCGGGCGTGCGGGTATCGGACACGGTCAGCACCGCGACCCGGACGGGCACGAACGCCTTGGCCTCGTCGATCCCGCTCACGCCGCGCCCTCGATCTCGAACCAGTTGACCGAGGGGCCGAGATTCACCACGCGGGTCTCGCCGATCATGCCCGCCTTCCCCCAGCAGTCGTGGATGTGGCCACAAAGCGCGAGTTGCGGACGGCAGCGCTTGATGACCTCGCGGATCGCGACGGACCCCACCGACTGGCCCGTGGACGTGACATCGGCCACGCCCTTGGGCGGGGAGTGGACGACCAGCACGTCGGTCTTGACGCAACCGGCCATCAACTCTTCGGCCTCCGCCTCGGTCAGGTCGCAGGACCAGTCGCCGAACGGCGTGGGCGGCACACCGTAACCGAGGCCGAAGAACCGCACGCCGCCGATCTCGCAACCGTCGCCGTGCAGCACATGGGCGCCCCGGGGCGCGGCCAGTCGCAATTCCTCGTCGCTTTCACAATTGCCGGGCACCATCACGAAGGGGCGGTCGATGCCCGACAGCATCTCCATGGCCTGGTCCAACCCCTCGCGGCGGTTGCAGAAATCGCCCGCGCCGATCACCACGTCGGCCTCCGGCGCGGCGGCGACCAGTTGCGCGGCGGCGCGCCGCGAAAGGTGCAGGTCGGAAAAGGCGAGTATCTTCATGGGGTCTCCTTCAGGCGGGCCTGCAGCATCAGCAGATCGTGCCAGGCCTCGCGTTTCGCATGCGGGTTTCGAAGCAGGTAGGCGGGGTGGAACATCGGCAGCGCCGGGCGACCGAGCGCCTCGCCCCACTTGCCGCGCAGGCGCGTGATTCCCTTGCGGCCCAGAAGCGCGCCGCAGGAATGGTTGCCCATCAGCACCAGCACGTCCGGGTCCACCAGCGCCACGTGGCGTTCGACGAAGGGCAGCAGCATCGCCACCTCGTGGGGTTTCGGGTCGCGGTTCTGCGGCGGGCGCCAAGGCAGGATGTTGGTGATGTAGAGCGCCTTTTCGGCCGCCGGGGCCGCCCGGCCCATCCCGATGCAGTCGAACATCCGGTCCAGAAGCTGCCCGGCACGGCCGACGAAGGGCTTGCCCTGGATATCCTCATCGCGGCCCGGCGCCTCGCCGATCACCATGACGCGGGCCGCCGGGTTGCCGTCGGCGAAGACGAGGTTGCGCGCGCCCTTCTTCAGTTCGCAATGGGCGAAGTCGCCAAGCGCCGCGCGCAGCGCGTCGAGATCGCGGGCCGCGGAGGCCGCGGCGTGGGCGACCTCGACCGGGTCCACCTCGGGCGCGGGCGGCGGGAGGTCCGGGCGCGGCGGCGTCTGCGGCCCGGCGGCCGGCACGGCGGGGCGGGGCGGCTCGGCCTCGTAGCGGTTCACGGGCGTATCCCCGATCGCCTCGGTCGCGCCGAGTTCGATCTGCCAGCGCAGCAGCGCCAGCGCCGTATGCCCGTCCAGTCCCGACTCCATGGCCAGAGGCTAGGCCGCGCCGCGGGCGGCGGCAATGGGCATCGGGTCCCTTGCCGGGCCCCGGCACGCTTCCTATAAGCGGGGCGATCATGTCGGAGGCCCCATGACGTTCCGCTTGCGCCACCTGCTGGGCATCGAGCCGCTCGGTCCGGGCGATATCCGCGCCGTCCTCGACCTCGCCGACCAATATGTCGACCTCAGCCGCAGCACGACGAAGCATTCCGATATCCTGGCCGGGCTGACCCAGATCAACATGTTCTTCGAGGCCTCCACCCGCACCCAGGCGAGCTTCGAGATCGCGGGCAAGCGCCTTGGCGCGGACGTGATGAACATGGCGATGCAGGCGTCCAGCATCAAAAAGGGCGAGACGCTGATCGACACGGCGCTGACGCTGAACGCGATGCATCCCGACCTGCTGGTGGTGCGGCATCCGCAATCGGGGGCGGTGGATCTGCTGGCGCAAAAGGTCAATTGCGCGGTGCTGAACGCGGGCGACGGGCGGCACGAACACCCGACCCAGGCGCTTCTCGACGCGTTGACGATCCGGCGGGCCAAGGGGCGGCTGCACCGGCTGGTGGTGGCGATCTGCGGCGACATCGCGCATAGCCGCGTGGCCCGGTCGAACATTCAGCTGCTGGGCAAGATGGAGAACCGGGTGCGCCTGATCGGCCCGCCCACGCTGATCCCCGCGCGGGCCGCCGAGTTCGGGGTCGAGGTCTATGACGACATGCGCGAGGGGCTGGCGGGCGCCGACGTGGTGGTGATGCTGCGCCTCCAGAAAGAGCGGATGGATGGAGGCTTCATCCCCTCGGAGCGCGAATACTACCACCGCTTCGGGCTGGACGCCGAGAAGCTGGCCCATGCCAAGGACGACGCCATCGTGATGCATCCCGGGCCGATGAACCGCGGCGTGGAGATCGACGGCACGCTGGCCGACGACATCAACCGATCCGTGATCCAGGAACAGGTCGAGATGGGGGTGGCGGTCAGGATGGCGGCGATGGACCTTCTGGCGCGGAACCTGCGCGCCGAACGCGCCGGGGAGGGCGGCGTCTATGTTTGATCCGACCAAGGAAACGCCGCCGGAGGCGGACGAGCGGGCGGTGGCGCGCTTCCGCGCCGACCGCGGCACCTACATCAAGGCGCATCTGTTGCTGGCGCTCGTGGGCGGTGCGGTGGCAACGGCCGTGCTGGCGGCGATCGGCAATCCTCACCCCTGGGTCGGGATCGTGGCCGCGGTGCTGGGTGTCGGCGTGCGCGGCGCCTACCTGATGAGCGAGGAACTGTCGGCGGTCTGGACGCTGACCGACCGCGCGCTGGTCGGCCCAGACGGGCGGCGCGTGCTTCTGGAAAACGTCGAGAAGGTGCGCAAGCTCGGCAGCGCGGCGCAGGTGATCACGCGGACCGGCGACAAGCACCTGATCAAGTTCCTCGCCGACCCCGACGCGGTGCGCGCGCAGATCGATGGGGCGCGGGGCGCATGAGGACGGCCTTCACCGACGCCCGCCTGATCGACCCCGAGGCCGGGACCGACGCGCCCGGGTGGCTGCTGGTCGAGGACGGGACGATCCGCGCCACCGGCACCGGCGAGGCGCCCGCGGCCGAGCGTGTCGTCGACTGCGCCGGCAAGTGCCTCGCCCCCGGTATCGTCGATATCGGCGTGAAGGTCTGCGAACCGGGCGAGCGGCACAAGGAGAGCTTCGGCTCGGCCGGAGCGGCGGCCGCGGCCGGCGGCGTGACCACGATGGTCACGCGTCCCGACACGGTGCCGGCCATCGACACCCCCGAAGTGCTGGAATTCGTCATCCGCCGCGCGCGCGAGGCCAGCCCGATCCGCATCAGGCCGATGGCCGCGCTGACAAAGGGGCGCGCCGGGCGCGAGATGGTCGAGATCGGATTCCTGCAGGATGCGGGCGCCGTAGCCTTCACCGATGGCGACAGGGTGGTCGAGAACACCAAGGTGCTGAGCCGCGCCATGACCTATGCGCGCAGCCTGGGCGCGCTGGTCATGGCGCACCCGCAGGAGCCGGGCCTGTCGGACGGGGCCTGCGCGACCAGCGGCAAGTTCGCCTCGCTGCGCGGGCTTCCGGCGGTCTCGCCCATGGCGGAACGCATGGCGCTGGATCGCGACCTGGCGCTGGTCGAGATGACCGGCGTCAAATACCACGCCGACCAGATCACCGCGGCCCGCGCCCTGCCGGCGCTGGAACGCGCCAAAGCCAACGGCCGCGACGTGACCGCGGGCGTGTCGATCCACCACCTCACGCTGAACGAGCTGGACGTCGGCGACTACCGCACCTTCTTCAAGGTGAAACCGCCGCTCAGGGCCGAGGACGACCGGGTGGCCCTGGTGGAGGCGGTCGGCACGGGGCTCATCGACGTGATCTCCTCGATGCACACGCCGCAGGACGAGGAATCGAAACGCCTGCCCTTCGAGGAGGCGGCCAGCGGCGCGGTGGGGCTGGAGACGCTTCTGCCCGCGGCGATGCGGCTGTATCACGCCGGCGCCATCGACCTGCCGCGGCTGTGGCGCGCGCTGTCGCTGAACCCGGCGCGGCGGCTGGGACTGGAGGGCGGCCGCCTGGCGGCAGGCGCGCCGGCGGACCTGGTGCTGTTCGACCCCGAGTCTCCGTTTGTCCTGAACAGGTTCGCGCTTCGGTCGAAGTCGAAGAACACGCCGTTCGACGGGGCCAGGATGCAGGGCCGCGTGCTGGGCACCTGGGTGGCTGGCAGCCGCGTTTTCGGAGAGGACTAGACGATGCCCGTTTTCGACACCGCGCCGCTGATCCTGGGTCTGGTCGCGCTGGCGGCCTATCTGCTGGGTGCGGTGCCCTTCGGCATCGTGATGGCACGCCTGTTCGGGCTGGGCGATTTGCGCAAGATCGGCTCGGGCAATATCGGCGCGACGAACGTGCTGCGCACCGGCAACAAGCTGGCGGCGTTCCTGACGCTGGCGCTGGACGCGGGCAAGGGCGGCATCGCGGTGCTGATCGCCCGTGCGCTGGCCGGCGAGGACGCGGCGCAAGTCGCCGGGCTCGCCGCCTTCCTGGGCCATGTTTTCCCGGTTTACCTGGGGTTCAGGGGCGGCAAGGGCGTGGCCACCTTCCTGGGCACGCTGCTGGCGCTGGCCTGGCCGGTGGGGCTGGCGGCCTGCGGGACGTGGCTGATCGTGGCGGCGGCGCTGCGCTATTCGTCGCTGTCGGCACTTGTCGCGGCGGGGCTGGCGCCGGTCTGGGCGATCGTGCTTGGGCATGGCGACATGGCGGTTCTGGGCGCGCTTCTGGCGGTGCTGATCTATGTCCGCCACGCGGAGAATATCCGCCGGCTGCGGGCCGGGACCGAGACCAGGATCGGCAAGAAGGGCTGACCGGCAAGCGCCGGACGCCATAGCCGCATGTGAGTGCCGTGTGGCCTTTGTCAGCTCCGGTGCGCCCGCCGGGCCGGTGTCAGTAGCTGAACTCGGCGTAAATCCGGCTGAGATCGCCCTGCCAATCGCCGTGATACTGTTCCAGCAACTCGTCCGCGGGCGCCTTGCCGGTCTCGACGCTGTCTTCCAGCGCGTGCAGGAAGTGGCGTTCGTCCTGCACCATGCCGCCGAGGCCGGGGCGCGCCCGCGCCTTGAGGCCCGAGCGGGCGATCAGAACCACCTCGGCGGCGAGCGACAGCATCGAACGCCCGTTCACCACAGCCTGAAGCCCGTCGACCGAGGCGGCCACGCGCCAGGCCTCGCGGGTTTCGGCATCCCAGTGCTTGACCAGGTCCCAGGCGGCATCCAGCGCCGACTGATTGTAGGTCAGCCCCACCCAAAGCGCGGGCAGCGCGCAGAGCCGCCGCCACGGGCCGCCATCGGCGCCACGCATTTCGATGAACTTCTTGATGCGGGCCTCGGGGAAGATCGTGGTCAGGTGGTCGGCCCAGTCCGAGAGCGTCGGCGTCTCGCCCGGCAGGGCCGGCAGCTTGCCGTTCAGGAAATCGCGGAAGGACTGGCCCAGCGCGTCGATGTATTCCCCGTCGCGGTAGACGAAATACATCGGTACGTCCAAGGCATAGTCCACCCACCGCTCGAAGCCGAACCCGTCCTCGAACACGAAGGGCAGCATGCCGGTCCGCGCGGGGTCGAGGTCGCGCCAGACGCGGGAGCGCCAGGACTTGTGACCGTTGGGCTTGCCCTCGAGGAAGGGCGAGTTGGCGAAAAGCGCGGTGGCGACGGGTTGCAGCGCCAGTGCGACGCGCAGCTTTTTCACCATGTCGGCCTCGGAGGCGAAGTCGAGATTCACCTGCACGGTGCAGGTGCGATACATCATCGTCTTGCCCATGGTGCCGACGCGGTCCATGTAGTCGGTCATCAGCCGATAGCGCCCCTTGGGCATCATCGGCATGTCCTCGTGGCGCCAGATCGGTGCGGCGCCGAGGCCGATGAAGCCCACCCCGATCTCGTCGGCGACATCCTTCACCTCGCGCAGGTGCTCGTTCACCTCGTCGCAGGTCTGGTGGATGGTCTCCAGCGGCGCGCCGGAGAGCTCGAGCTGGCCGCCCGGCTCCAGGCTGACATTCGCGCCGTCCTTCTGCAGGCCGATGATGTTGTCCGACTCGAAGATCGGGTCCCAGCCGTGGCGGTCGCGCAGGCCCTCCAGCACCGCCTTGACCGAGTGGGGGCCGTCATAGGGGATGGGCTTCAGCGTATCCTTGCAATAGCCGAACTTCTCGTGCTCGGTGCCGATCCGCCAGTCGTCCTTCGGCTTGCAGCCGGCCTCGAGATATTCAGCCAATTGGGCATGGGACTCGATCGGGCCGCCGCCGGACTGGGGAATGGACATGGGGCAACGGCCTCCGGTTCGTTCGCGTCGTTCGGCCCGTCACCTGCGGCGGTCGGTCGCTCAAGTCAAGGCCGGACGGCCCTCCCGGCGCCAGACCGTGACCGGCCCGTCACTCGGGGGCCTGTCGAGCGCGGCGAGGATATGCCCGGCCCGCGCGCCGGGCAATGAGACGAAAGCATCGAACAGGGCATCCGCACCCTTGGCGGCGGCGGGGATCGTGACTGTCGGATAGCCCTCTTGCGACAGGCGCCAGCAGCGCGCGCCCTGCCGGTCGAAGACCATCTCGACGGTATCGAGTTCGCTGAGCGCGACAAAGCCGCCGTTGTCCGGCGCAAGATAGGTAATCTGGCCCTCGTCCACCTGCACCACGCCCGGCGCGCGGCCCTCGGCATGGAAGCGAAGCTGCCGGATCGCCGCGACGGCCAGTCCGGCCCCGACAAGCACGAAGAGCACCCCCAGCCCCTGATAGAAATAGCCGCCGAAGCCGAACACCCAGCCCCCCACGGCCGCGACGAACAGCGCCCCGAAGAGATCGCGCCAGCGCAACAGCCGCGCGAGGATCTCGGGCCGGATCATGCCCAGTCCCCCAGCGCCTGCTGCCAGACGGTCAGCGCCGCCACCGCCGCCGTGTCGGCGCGCAGCACGCGCGGGCCGAGGCTGACCGGATGCGCAAAGGGCAGCGCGCGGAGGCGGTCGCGCTCGGCCTCCGAGAACCCGCCTTCGGGGCCGATGAGAATTGCCCAGGGGCCGGGGGCGGCGTCGCCCAGCGCGCGGCCCGCACCGGCCAGCATCTCGTCGCAGAACATCAGCCGGCGGCCGTGGGGCCAGCCCTCCAGCACCTCGGACAGTTTCCGCATCTCGCAGACCTCTGGCACGAAGGTGCCGCCGCATTGCTCGGCCGCCTCGACGGCATGGGCCTGCAGCCGGTCGCGGCGGATTCGCTCGGCATTGGTGAAATCGGTCTGCACGGGGCAGATGCGCGCCGCGCCCATCTCGGCCGCCTTCTCGACGATGAAATCGGTGCGCGCCTTCTTGATCGGCGCGAAGAACAGCCACAGGTCCGGGGGCGGCTGCAAGGGCCGGGTTTGCGCCTCGCAGACCAGCGTGCCGCCCTTCTTGCCGGCCTCGGCCACGCGGGCCAGCCATTCGCCCGACCGGCCGTCGAAGACCAGCACCCGGTCGCCGGCGGCAAGCCGCATCACGGAAAAGAGATAATGCGCCTGATCCCGCGACAGAGGAACGGTTTGCCCCTCCCCCAAGGGCTGCTCTACATAGAGCCTGATTTTCGCTGACCGGCTATCGCTCATGGGGGTCATTGATATGCCTGACACCGCCGAAACGCCAGAGCCGCAGGGCCAGGTCGCCGATGCCTACAAGGGCAACTGGGTCGACCGCGAGGCACCCGATTGGGCGCGGCCCTATCTGCGGCTGTCGCGCGCGGACCGTCCGATCGGGACGTGGCTCTTGCTGCTGCCCTGCTGGTGGGGCGTGGCGCTGGCCGCGGCCGGCACGGGGTTCCGCTGGATCGACATCTGGATCGTGCTCGGCACCGGGATCGGCGCGTGGCTGATGCGGGGGGCGGGCTGCACCTGGAACGACATCACCGACCGCGAGATCGACGCGGGCGTGGCGCGCACCCGGTCGCGGCCGATTCCCTCGGGGCAGGTGTCGGTGACGAACGCGGTCGTCTGGATGGTGCTGCAATCGCTGACCGCGTTCCTGATCCTCATCACCTTCAACGGGGCTGCCATCGCCATGGGCGTGGCCTCGCTGGGGCTTGTCGCGATCTATCCCTTCGCCAAGCGGTTCACCTACTGGCCGCAGATCTTCCTTGGGCTCGCGTTCAACTGGGGCGCGCTTCTGGCCTGGGTCGCGCATACCGGCTCGCTGGGCTGGCCGGCGGTGTTCCTCTATGCCGCGGGCATCTGCTGGACGATCTTCTACGACACGATCTACGCCCACCAGGACAAGGAGGACGACGCCCTGATCGGGGTGAAGTCCACCGCCCTGCTGTTCGGCGACCAGACCGCGCTGCGCCTGCAGCAGTTCCTGGTCGCGAGCCTGATCCTGATGGCGCTCGCGGCGCTGGGTGCGATCGGCCCGGCCGAGAACCGGACCGCCGTCATCGTGGCGCTGATGGGGGTGGCGGGCTTCGGCGCGCATCTCTACTGGCAGTTGCGCCAGCTCGATATCGACGACGGCGACACCTGTCTTGCATTGTTCCGCGCGAACCGCGATGCCGGGCTCATTCCGGTGCTGTTCTTCGGCCTCGCGGTCCTGGCATGATGGCGCAGCGCCCGTGCCCGCCCAGAGAGGAACGTCCCGTGACCCCGACCGCCGGGAGACGCGCATGACCCACCTGGCCTATCGCCTGCTGACGCCCGCCGTGATCGCGCTGGCCGCCGGGCTTTGCCTGATCGCGGCGCTGGCGGCGGTGGACCTGCTGGAGTCGCGCACCGGCAAGGCGGTGCGCACCGCGCTTGCCGAGGCGGGGATCGACTGGGCCACCGCGGAGGCCGACGGCATGCTGGTGCATCTCGCCGGCACCGCCCCCGACGAGGCGGCGCGGTTCCACGCGCTTTCGGCGGCCGGGGCGGTGGTCGACGCGGCCCATGTGCTCGACGGGATCGAGGTCGAGCCGCCCAACGCGCTGTCCCCGCCCGAGTTCGGGGTGGAGCTGCTGCGCAACGACGGCGGCATCTCGGTCATCGGGCTGCTGCCCGAGGCCACCGACCGCGACGCGCTGGCCCGCACCCTGTCGCGCATCGCCGGGCGTAAGACCGTCACCGACATGCTGGACAGCGCCAGTCACCCGGCCCCGGACGGGTGGGAAGCCGCGCTCGACTTCGGGCTGGAGGCGCTCGAACGTCTGGAGAGCGCCAAGGTCTCGATCGCGCCCGGCCGCGTGGCGATCAACGCGATCTCGGACAGCGCGGCCCGGAAGGCGCGGCTGGAACGCGATCTTGCCGCCGCGGCGCCCGAGGGGCTGGAACTCGCCCTCGACATTTCCGCGCCCCGGCCGATGATCGCGCCGTTCACCCTGCGCTTCCTGCTGGACGACGGCGGCGCCCGTTTCGACGCCTGCGCCACCGACAGCGCGGTCGCGACCGAGGCGATTCTCGACGCCGCCCGGCAGGTCGGCTATGTCGGCACGCCCGACTGCCTGCTGGGCCTCGGCGTGCCCGATCCGGGCTGGGGGCAGGCGGTGGCCGAGGGGATCGCGGCGCTCGGCCGGATCGGCGGCGGGGCGCTGACCTTCTCGGACGGCGACGTGACGCTGGTGGCCCGGACCGGCAGCGACCGGGCGCGGTTCGACAAGGCCGTCGCCGATTTCGAGGCCGCGCTGCCGGCGCCGTTCGACCTGCACGCGGTCCTTGCCGAACCGGTCAAGGTGGATGGAAGCGGCGGCGAGGACGGTCCCGCCGAGTTCGTCGCCACCCTCAGCCCCGAGGGCCTGGTCCAGTTGCGCGGTCGGGTGCCCGACGCGCTGGCGCTGGCGGCGGCCGAAAGCTATGCGCGGTCGCGCTTCGGCCGCGAGCGCATCCACGCGGCGATGCGCATCGACCCGGCATTGCCCGAGGGCTGGCCGCTGCGCATGCTGGCCGGGCTCGAGGCGCTTTCGCAGCTGCGCAACGGGTCGGTGATCGTGCAGGCCGGCTTCGTGAAACTCAGCGGGCTCACGATGGACGACACCGCGAAGGCGCGAATCGCGCGCACGCTTTCGGACCGGCTGGGGGACGCGCAGGATTTCCAGCTGGAGATCACCTATCGGGCGCCGCCGGCGGTGCCCGACAACCGGCCCTCGCCCGCGCAATGCGTGGCCCGGATCGGCGAGATCCTCGCCAAGGAGAAGATCACCTTCGCGCCCGGCTCGACGGACATCGAGGGGTCGGCGGTGCGGGTGGTCGACCGGATCGCCGACGTGCTGCGCGGCTGCCCCGGCGCACGGATCGAGATCGGCGGGCACACCGACAGCCAGGGCGGCGAGGAAATGAACGCCTCGCTCAGCCAGCGCCGGGCAGAGGCGGTGCTGACCGCGCTGATGGCGCGGCGCGTGCTGACCTCGAACCTGACCGCGAAAGGGTATGGCGAAAGCCGGCCGATCGCGGATAACGGAACCGAGGACGGCCGCGAGGCGAACCGACGGATCGAGTTCCGCCTGATCCCGGCGGAGGATACGGACGCAAGCGAACAACCCGATCAAGACACCGCGACGGCGGGCGACGGAGGAGAGGATGGACAGGACTGAGTTCGTGATCGTTACGGCGCTGGTGTTGTTCGCGGCGTTCCTCCTGGGATGGGCCGCCTCCTGGCTGGTGGGGCGCCTGACGCGCGTGACGCACGAGAACATGGACGATCTCGACCACATGGCGCATGCCCTGCACGAGGCCGAGGAAAGCCGCGACCAGGCGATCGCCTATCTGCATCAGCGCGAAGCCGAGCTGACCAACCGTCTCAGCCAGTCCGAGGCGGAACTGCGCGCGGCGATGGACGGGCTGAGGGACGCGCGCCACGAGGCCGACGAACTGCGCGCCTATGTCGAACGGATCAGCGCGGACTAGCGCCTGACGCCGCGACGGTCGGCCCGCCGCCTGCGGCCTCACCAGCGGCCCAGCGCGGCCTCGTCCTCGTCCTTCGCCGCCACCCAGGCCGCGCCGTCGGCGCCGTATTCCTTCTTCCAGAACGGCGCCCGGGATTTCAGGAAGTCCATCAGGAACTCGGCCGCGGCAAAGGCATCGGCGCGATGCGGCGCGGCGGTGGCGACCATCATGATCGTCTCGCCCGGCCGCATCGGGCCGACGCGGTGGATCACGAGACAGTCCTTCAAGGCCCAGCGCGCGACGGCCTCGGACGCGATCTTCGCGAGCGCCGCCTCGGTCATGCCCGGATAGTGTTCCAGCTCCATCCGGTCGAGCCCGCCATCGTCGCGCACCCGCCCCGCGAAGGTCACCACCGCGCCCACGTCGGGGCGCCCGGCGGCGAAGCTCGCGCATTCCGCGCCGAAATCGAACGGCTCGGCCTGGACGCGCACCCGCACCGGTCAGCCCCCCGTCATCGGCGGGAAGAACGCCACCTCGCGCACGCCGGCCAGCGGCGCGTCGAATTCGGCCAGGTCCTGGTCCACCGCGACGCGCAGCGCCGAAAGGTCGGCGAAGGCCGCGGCATACCGCTCCTCCCGCGCCTTCAACTCCTCGACGAGCTCCGCGACCGTGGCGGCGGAGGTCTCGACCCGTTCCTTCGGCAGGCCGATCCGTTCGCGGACCCAGGCGAAATACAGCACGTCGATCATTTGCCCGTCTCCTCCCGCAGATGGGGCCAGGCCTTGAGAAAATACTCCGTTCCGGTCACGAAGGTCAGCCCCGCGGCAAGCAGCAGCAGCCCCGTGCCCAGCACCTCCACCGCCGCGGAGGCGAAGAGGCCATGGGCGAGCAGCACGGTCAGCGCCACCATCTGCACCGTGGTCTTCCACTTGGCGAGCCTGGTCACCTGAAGCTGGCGCGCGCTCGCGCCCAGGAATTCCCGCAGCCCCGAGACGAACACCTCGCGGAACACGATGACGCCGGCGGCGAGGGTGATCCAGAGCGGCATCCCGAACTGCGCCACCACCACCAGCAGCGCCACCAGCACCATGGCCTTGTCGGCAATCGGGTCGACCATCGCGCCGAAGCGGCTGGTCTGGTTCCAGGCGCGCGCGATGTAGCCGTCCACCCAGTCGGTGATCGAGGCGCCGACGAAGACCAGCACCGCGACGAGGTCGGCGGTCGGGCTGTCCCAGACGAAGTAGATCAGCGGGAACAGCAGCGCGGCGAACAGGCGCAGCACCGAGAGGATGTTGGGCAGGGTCCATGTCATGCCCCGCTCCTTACCGCGTCAGCCGCGCTCATGGAAGAAGGCGTGGATCTTCTCGGCCAGGCTGTCGGAAATGCCGTCCACGGCCTTGAGGTCGGCCAGCCCCGCCCGGCTGACCGCCTTGGCGCTGCCGAAATGGGTGAGCAGCGCGCGCTTGCGGGTAGCACCCACGCCGGGGATTTCGTCCAGCGGCGTCGCGCCCACGGCCTTGGACCGCTTCTGGCGATGCGCGCCGATGGCGAAGCGGTGCGCCTCGTCGCGCAGGCGCTGGGTGAAATACAGCACCGGGTCGTTGCGCTTCAGCGCGAAGGGGCGCTGGCCGGGGCGGTGGAACTCCTCTTTCCCGGCGTCGCGGTCGATGCCCTTGGCGACGCCGACCACGGGGATGTCCTCGACGCCCAGATCGCCGAGGATACCCGCCACCGCCGCGACCTGTCCGGCGCCGCCGTCGATCAGCAGCAGGTCCGGCCAGGTTTCGCCCTCGCGGTCGGGGTCTTCCTTCAGCAGACGCTGGAAGCGGCGGGTGAGAACCTCCTTCATCATGCCGAAATCGTCACCCGGCGTCAGGCTGTCGCCGCGGATGTTGAACTTGCGATACTGGCTTTTGACAAAGCCCTCGGGGCCGGCCACGACCATCGCGCCCACCGCGTTGGTGCCCTGAATGTGGGAGTTGTCGTAGATCTCGATCCGCTTCGGCGGCGCGTCGAGGTCGAACGCCTCGGCCAGCCCGGCGAGCAGCTTGCCCTGGGCGGCGCTTTCGGCCAGCCGGCGGCCCAGGCTTTCGCGGGCGTTGCGGGCGGCGCCGGCGACGAGGTCGGCCTTTTCGCCGCGCTGGGGCATCGCGATCTGGACCTTGCGGCCCGCGCGCTCCGACAGGGCCTCCTGCATCAGCGCCCGGTCCTCGATGTCGTGGGACAGCAGGATCAGCCGGGGCGGCTCCTTGTTCTCGTAGAACTGGCCGAGGAAGCCGCGCAGAACCTCGGCCGCATCGGCGCCCGAGCCGGTTTTCGGATAGTAGTCGCGGTTGCCCCAGTTCTGGTTCGCGCGGATGAAGAACACCTGCACGCAGGCCTGCCCGCCCTCCATGTGGAGCGCGACGACGTCGGCCTCGGCCACGCCGCGGGGGTTGATGCCCTGTACCGACTGCACCTGCGTCAGCGCGCGAATGCGGTCGCGCAGCGCGGCGGCGCGCTCGAATTCCAGCGCCTCGGCGGCGGCCTCCATCTCGGCGGCCAGCGCCTCCTGCACACCGGTGGATTTGCCCTGCAGGAAGCGTTCGGCGTCGCGCACCGAAGCCGCGTACGCCTCTTCGGAGATGCGCCCGACGCAGGGGCCGGAACAGCGCTTGATCTGGTAAAGCAGACAGGGCCGCGTCCGGCTTTCGAACATCGAATCCGAGCAGTTCCTGAGCAGGAACACCTTCTGCAGCTGGTTCAGCGTGCGGTTGACCGCGCCCGCCGACGCGAAGGGGCCGAAATAGGCGCCCTTCTCGGTCTTGGCGCCGCGATGTTTCCGGATCTGGGGGAAGGGATGATCCTTGGGGATCAGGATGTTCGGGAAGCTCTTGTCGTCGCGCAGCAGCACGTTGTAGCGCGGCTTGAGCTGCTTGATGAGGTTCTGCTCCAGCAGGAGCGCCTCGGTCTCGGTGCGCGTGCTGAGGAACATCATCGAAGCGGTCTCGCGGATCATCCGCGCGATCCGCGCCGAATGGCCCGAGGGCTTGGCGTAGTTCGCCACCCGCTTCTTCAGGTTCCGCGCCTTGCCGACGTAAAGGACCCGGCTCTCGGCATCGAGCATCCGGTAGACGCCGGGGGAGTTGTCCAGCGTCGGCAGGTAGGACTGGATGCAGGCATGTCCCGTGGGCCGGGCGTCCACGTCGGGGTCGGTCGTCGGTGCGGTCATGTCAGGCAGATCGTGATTCCTCGCCTTGGCTGCAACGCAAAATGACTTGTATCAAGACAAAACATGTCCACGAAATCTGTGGATAAGTCTGCGCATAAGCTTGGGGCGTCGCGAAATTTTAATTGTTTTCCGCCCCGTTCAATGGTTTGCTCAATTTTTAGGCGACATATCATGCCATTGATTTACAAGGATTATTTCTTGCGCCCGGACAAATCTCTGAAATTCCTAAAGAATTCGTGAAGATAATATGACCCTCCGACGGGCGGTGGAAAAGTTAACGGACGCGGCGAGCGCGGGACGCCTACTCCACCCCGAGCACGTCAGGGGTTTGCCAGGCCAGGTGCTGCCCGCCATCGACGCAGATCAGCTGCCCGGTAACCCCCGGCGCGGCGAGGAAATAATCGAGCGCCGCACAGATCTCGTCGGGGCTTCCGCCGCGCCCGAGGATCGTCGCGGCGCGCTGCCGGGCGAAGTGATCCTCGCTCTGCCGGCCGCCGCGCAGCGTCGGCCCCGGACCGATCGCGTTGACCCGGATCGCCGGGGCCAGCGCCTGGGCCGCCGTGCGGGTAAAGGCCCAAAGGCCCATCTTCGCCAGCGTGTAGGTCATGAACTCGGGCGTCGGCTTCAGCACCCGCTGGTCGATCATGTTGACGACGAGCCCGGAGGCGCAGGGCTCGCCCGCTTCGCAAACCCCATGCTCGGGGGCCTGGTGCGCGAATGCCTGCGTCAGCAGGAACGGGGCGCGCAGGTTCGACCCGATGTGTCGGTCCCAGCTTTCGCGCGTCGCGGTGTGGATCGTGTCGTGTTCGAAGATCGAGGCGTTGTTGACCAGCACGGTCAGCGGCCCGCCCAGCGCCTCGGCCGCGCGGCCGACCAGCGCGCCGGCCTCCGTTTCGTCCAGCAGGTCGGCCTGCAGCGTGGCGGCCCGGCGGCCCAGCGCGCGAATTTCGGCGGCGGTCTCTTCGGCCGCCTCGGCGCTGCCGGCGTAATGCACCGCCACGTCGACGCCGCGCTCGGCCAGGTGAAGCGCCATCGACCGGCCCAGGCGCCTGGCCCCTCCGGTCACGAGTGCCCGTTCCGTCATGTCAGCACCATCAGGATGTAAAGAGCGTACAAGCCGAGGAAAACGGCGCCCCAGGCGCGGCCCAGCCCCCACTTCAGGAAGATGAAGGGCACCAGCAGGACCGAAGCCCCCAGCATCACCCACAGGTCGAACCGCAGCATTTCGGCCGGCACGGGGATATCGCCGACCAGGCTTGCCAAGCCGATGATCGCGAGCAGGTTGAACATGTTCGACCCGATCACGTTGCCCATCGCCACATCCGCCTGCCGGCGCAGCGCCGCCATGACCGTGGTTGCCAGCTCGGGAAGCGAGGTGCCGAGGGCCACCAGCGTGAGGCCGATCACCGTCTCGGACACGCCCAGGGTGCGGGCGATGTTCATGGAACTGTCGACCAGCAGATCGGCGCCCAGGGGCAGGCCCAGCAGGCCGAGCGCCAGGAACACCAGGATCTTGGGCCAGCCGAGGCTGGGGTCGGCGCCTTCGATCTCGTCGATCTCCGGCTCGGCGGGCGCGTCCGGGGCCGCGCCTGCGCCCGGATCAGGCGTTGGCCCTGCCAGCACGGCGTTGTCGCGGCGGTAGTTACGGGCCGACAGGAAGGCGTCGGCCAGCACGACGGTCAGCACCGCCAAGAGCGCGAGCCCATGGACCCAGGTCAATGGCCCGACGAGGCACAACGAGAGGAAGAACAGGCTGGCCGCCAGCATCAGGGTGTAGGTGCGGCGCGTGTCGCATTCGTGGGTGCTGAGCCCCGTCATCAGCGCCGGCACGCCCAGAACGAGCAGCACGTTGGCCGTGTTCGACCCCACGACATTGCCCAACGCGATGCCCGGCGCGTTCTCGAGCACCGCCTTGACGGAGATCAGGAGTTCCGGCGCCGACGTGCCGAAGGCCACGATGGTCAGGCTGACGATCAGCGCCGGCACGCCGAGCCGGAGCGAGAGGTTGACCGCGCCCCGCACCAGGCTGTCGCCGGCCAGAAGCAGGATCGTGAGCCCGAGCGCGGCATAGAGCAGATCGACGATCACGTGGCGTCAGCCCTTTCCGCAGGGGCAGGGCCCGCTGCCGATCCGGTGCCGTCCGCAATGGAGGCATTTCGCTGGCCGCGCCCGGCCCAGCGAGAGACGCCCCGCCCGGGGGCGCGGCAGGCGCAGGCGGCCGAACATGGCGAGCACCGCCATGCCGACCAGGAACAGGGACACGATCTTGACTATCATCGCTCAGAGCCCGTAACGCGCCCAGAGCGCGCGTGCTTCGACTTCCTCGGCGATCGCCGCAACCGAGGGCGCGCCGAGCCGCGTCCACAGCCCCCGGCGCGGCGTGTGCAGCGCGAATCTCACCTTGTCGCCGAATCGTTCCTTCATCTTCGGCACAAGGTGTCCGATGCCGTCGGCCAGGCCGAGCTTGACCGCCTCGTCACCGGCCCAGACATCCCCGGTGAACAGGTTCGTGTCGGTGGCGAGCTTCGCGCCGCGGCGCGCGCGCACATGCGCCTTGAACGCCTCGTGAATCGGGGTCTGAAGCTGCATCAGCCGCTCCACGTCCTCCGATTTCTCCGGCTGGAACGGGTCGAGAAAGCTCTTGCTCTCGCCCGCGGTGTGCACCCGCCGCTCCACGCCGTAGCGGGCGATCAGCTCGGGAAAACCGAAGCCCGCGTAGATCACCCCGATGGAGCCGAGGAGCGAGGCGCGGTCGGCCCAGATCTCGTCCGCCGCGCAGGCGAGCCAGTAGCCGCCCGAGGCGGCCACATCCTCGACGAAGGCATAGACCGGCAGCTCGTGCTCCTGCGCCAGCCGGCGGATCCGGGCGGCGATCAGCGCGCTTTGCACGGGCGACCCGCCGGGCGAGTTGATCGCGAGCGCCACCGCCCTGGGCCGGCCGCGCCGGAACGCCCGCTCGATCACCTGGGCAAGACCCGCGTCGGACAGGCTCGTGCCCCGCGGCGAGGCCGCGATGGGGCCGGAGAGACGGACCACCGACACAAGGGGGCCGGATTTCAGGAAGGGGAGCCAACGTTGCATGGCCTCGCATGTAGGCCGGGCGAAAGCCCCGAACAAGGCGGCAGTTCAAATGGCCCGCACCTGTTGCGCCATCGCCGCCCGCGCTCCCGGCGGCGCCGGTCGCCCAAGCGCGGCGGCCGCACGCGGTCAGACATCCTTTTGCGCGGTATCGAGGTAGCGGCAGGTCCAGCGCGAAATCGTCCAGTCCGGATGCGTCCGCACCCAGCGGGCCAACTCGGGCTGGGCGCCCATCGTGCAGGTCATGGGCGAGATCTCGGTGAAGATCAGGCTGCGTTCCTCGCAGAGGCCGGGGGCGGTCTGGGCCGCGCTGAAACAGGCGATGAAGACGAGTTCGATCATGGGGGACCTCGCTGGTCAGCTCCTGCCGCAAGGTTGGCAGGAAACCCTTCGCGAAGCGTTGACGCACCGCCGGGCGGACGCAATGCTGCGCTGCGGCGCGATGAATGCTGCAGACGCAAATCCGACATTTGAGCAGTCCTTGCGGCATCTGCCCTGTTTCCGGGCAATCCCTGCCCGTCTCTAGCCGCGCCGCCGCATCAGGCCGCGCGCCGGGTCGTACCCGACGAGCGACAGCAGGAAGAAGACGACGAATCCTGCGCAGACCCAGAACAGCGCCCAGGGGTTGAAGCTGCCATAGAGCGAAAACCGGATCAGTTCGACCGCGTGGGTAAAGGGGTTCGCCGCGCAGATGTCGCGCAACAGGTCCGAGCTCTCGGCCATCTTCCACAGCGGGTAGAGCGCCGTGGACAGGAAGAACATCGGGAAGATCACGAAGTTCATCACGCCGGCGAAATTCTCCAGTTGCTTGACCGTCGAGGAGATCAGCAAGCCCAGCGCGCCCAGCATCAGCCCCGAGAGCACCAGCGCCGGAAACACATAGAGATAGCCCAGGGGCGGCATGGCGATCCCGAAGAGGGCGGCGATCCCGAGGAAGGCGTAGACCTGCAACAGCGAAACCGCGACGCCGGCAAGCAGCTTGCAGAACAACAGCCACCAGCGCGGCTGCGGCGAGGTCAGCAAGAGCCGCATCGAACCCATTTCCTGATCGTAGACCAGCGCCAGCGAGGACTGCATCCCGTTGAACAGCTGGATCATCCCGCAAAGGCCGGGGACGATGTAGACCTCATAGGTGATGTAGGTCTGGTAGGGCGGGATAATCGACAGACCCAGCGCCGCGCGGAACCCCGCGGCGAAGACCACGAGCCAGACCAGCGGCCGCACCAGCGCCGAGAGAAAGCGCCCCCGCTGGTGCACGAACCGCAGAGCTTCGCGCGTGACGATGGCGGTCAGGGACGTCAGCCAGCCTTTCATGCCCGCGCCTCGTTGCCGCCGGTCATCTCGATGAAGGCGTCGATCAGCGGGCGGTTGCCCGCCACCTCGGCCGCCGTCGCCTGTTGCAGCACGCGGCCGCGATGCAGCACCACCACGTCATCCCCGGGCTCGATCTCGTCCACCAGATGCGTGGCCCAGAGCACGCTCAGCCCCTCGGCGGCCAGGTCGTGCACATGGTCGGTGATCGCGCGTCGCGCCGCGGTATCGAGGCCGACGGTCGGTTCGTCGAGCAGAAGCACCTCGGGGTCGTGGACCAGCGCACGCGCGATCTCCATCCGCCGCCGGTGCCCGCCGTTCAGCGCGCGCACCGTCTCGCCCGACCGTTCGCGCATGTTGAGCCTGTCGAGGGCGGCGGCGATCCGCCGCTCGGCATCGCGTCCCGACAGGCCATGCAGGGCCGCGAAATAGCGCATGTTGCGCATCACCGTCATGTCGAGGTCCAGCGTCGGCTGCTGAAAGACGATACCGATGCGGCTGAGCGCGTCGAGCGGCGCGCGCGCAATGTCGTGGCCGGCAACCTCGATGGTACCCTGCCGGGTCACCAGAAGCCGCGTGAGCAGGGAAAACAGGCTGGACTTGCCCGCGCCGTTCGGGCCGAGGAGTGCGCAGAACCGGCCACGCCCGAGGGTGAAGGACACGTCGTCCAGCGCCGTCTTCGCCCCATAACTGAGACTGACATGCGCAACGCGGATCGCGGGGCTTCCGGTCATCGGGACGCCTTCGCGCGGGGGGCGGACGGGCGCAGCGTGGCCGGGGTGCCTTCCAGCAGCAGGATGCGGTCGGCCAGCCGCTCGGCCTCCGCCCGCGCATGGGTGACGAAGAGCGTCGCCGGACGCGCCTCTGCGATCAGCGTTTCGGTGAGCGCCAGCATGGTCTCTGCCGTCTCCGCGTCGAGCGAGACGAAGGGTTCGTCCATGATAAGAAGCTCGGGCGGCCCGGCGAAGGCGCGGGCCAGCGCGAGGCGCCGCTGCTGGCCGAGCGAGAGCTGGCCGGGATAGGCGCGCGCCTTGTCGGCGATGCCGACGCGCGCCAGCATCTCGCGCGCTGCCGCCCGCGTCAGGCCGGGATGGACGATGCGCAGGTTGGCCAGCGCGCTCCGCCAGGGCAGGAGTGTCGGCTCCTGGAACACGAAGGCCAGCCGCTCGGGCCGCGCCACCTCGCCCTCGAAGTCCGGGTCGAGGCCCGCGACGATCCTCAGCAGCGTCGACTTGCCGATCCCCGAAGGCCCGAGCAGCGCGACGGTTTCGCCCGGCGCCACCTCGAAGGCGATGGGGCCGAGCACGGGCGTGGACCCGAAGGACTTACCGCGAACATCGACCCGGGTCATGCGTCGCGCCAGCGCCGCGCGCGCCGCTCCCAGGGCTGGAGGATCAGCCACTCGACGGCCAGCATCACCGCGATGAAGGACAGGGCATAGACCAGCACCATGCCCACCTCGAAGAGTTGGAAATAGAGGTGGATCTGGAACCCGATCCCGCTGGACCGGCCCAGGAACTCGACCACGAGGACGATCTTCCAGATCACCGCCACCCCGCCGCGCGCCGCCGCCGCGATGAAAGGCGCGAGTTGCGGCAGCAGCACATGGCGCAGCCGCGCCCGGCCACTCATACGGTAGACCCGCGCCATCGCGTCGAGATCGGGCGACAGCGCGCGCGCGCCCTCGCGGATCGTCACCGTCACGTTCGGCACCTTGTTCAGCGTCACCGCCGTGATCGCCGCGATCTCGTTCAGCCCGATCCAGAGGTAGCACAACACGATCAGCACCAGCGCGGGCAGGTTCAGGAACACCACCAGCCAGGGGTCGAGCCAGCGGTCGAGCCGCGGATTGCGCCCCATCGCGAAGCCCAGGATCAGCCCCAGCCCCATGGCCAGCGCAAAGGCCCAGGCGACGCGGATCAGCGTCTGGCCGAGGTGATACGGCAAGGCCCCCGCGCGCATCTCGGCAAGGAACGGGCCCACCAGGGCGAAGGGCTGCGGCAAGACCTGCGGATCGGCGGTCAACGCCGCCGCGACGACCCAGAGGCCCAGCAGGCCAAGCAGCGAAACCGCCGGGACGCCGAGCCGTGCGAGCATGCGCCGCGCTCACTCGACGTCGACGAACAGGCCCGCGGGCAAGGTCGTGGCCTGGCCCACCAGGTCCTCTCCGCCGAGTTCGGCCATCAGATTCAGGAACATGTCGGCGGCCTCGGGATCGACATTGCCCGCTTGCGGGATCCCGGCGCGCCAGGCGTCGCGCAGCCGCACGAACTCGGCATCGGACTTGGCGTTCATGATCGGGCGGATCGCCTCCCATGCCGCGTCGCTTTCCAGCAGCAGCGCCTTGGCATCGCGCGAAGCGGCGTAAAGCGCCTTGCCGATCCCCGGGTGCGCGTCGAGGAAGCCGTCCTTCAGCACGTAGCTGAGAAGCGGGGTCTCGGGGTCGAGCCCCAGCGCCTCGGACGCCGTGCCGACCGAGATCAGCTCGCGCATGCCGGCCGCCTGCATCTTGGCGAGGAAGTGCCAGAAATTGATCGCCCCGTCGGTCTCGCCCGAAAGCCCGGCCTTGAAGATCAGCGGCGGCGCGCCGAAGACCTGCTCGGTGCGGGCCTGAAGGTCGATGCCGTATTCGCGGCTGGCATAGGCGCGCAGGATCAGCCAGCTCTTGTCGAGCGGGCCGCCGGCGATGCCGATCTTGCCGCCATCCAGATCAGTCAGGTCTTCCGCGTCGCTGTCCTCGGGCACGACCAGCCCGCCCACAGCGGTGGAATAGGGAATCGCCACGTAGTCCTTGCCGGCGGCCCGCTGACGGGCGACCCAGATCCAGTCGGCGACCGCCATGTCGGCCTCGCCGCCCTCCAGCGCCACGCGGGTGCCGCCGTTGTCGGCATAGGGCTCCACCACGAGGTCGAACCCGTGGGCGATATCGAAGCCGTTTGCCTCGATGGTGGCGAGTTCCCAGTTCACGGTGCCGATCTTGAGCACCGCGGCCCGGAGTTTCGGCACGTCCTCGGCAAGTGCCGGCACTACGGCAAGCGCGAGCGCGGCAGCGCAGAGAGCGGTGCGAACGAGGGTCATGGCTGTGCCTCCTGCTGGTTTCGGGCCCGGCCCGGCCCGGAAGCTAGGCGCCGGGCGATATCTCCGGTCAACGGATTGCGAACTGGACGCGCTGGCTGTCCCCGGTGGAGCCGGGGATTTTCAACTCGACGGAGCCGGGCTTGATCGCGACGAAGGAAATCCGCGCCGCGCCGGCGGCGTCGAATTCCAGGCTGTCCACGGCCATCGGGCGGATCTCGATGTCGTTGATGACGATCTCGTTGATCCAGATGTTGCGGAAAAACCCGGGACCCGACAGCGCCAGCTCGGCCGAGCCGTCGGCGGTGATCTCCAGCTCGTAATAGGCGCCCGACTGCAGCTCGACGGGCTGGTCGCCCGAATGCAGCGGCTGGCCCGAGGCCAGCGTCAATTCGATCGGCGCGCCGCGGTTGCAACTGGCCAGAAGCCCGGCGAAACCCAGTTCGTCGCAGAGCGGCGCGGCGGCGGCGGGGCCCGCCATCAGCGCCGCGGCAAGCGCCAGTGAACATCTCATTCCGTTTCCTCCCTCGGTATCCGTTTTTCCTGCCGTCTCACTCCGGCGCCACGACCACGCCCCAGGGCTGCTGGCCGACCTGGACCGAGCGGATCGCCTTGCGGGCTTCGACGTCGATCACCGTGATGTCGTTGGAATTGCCGTTCGTCGTCAGCAGGTATTTCTCGTCAGGCGTGAACGCGAGTTGCCAGACCCGCTGGCCGACCATGATGTAGTCGACGACCTCGTGGCTTTCCTGGTCGATCACCGCCACCCGGTTGGCCGGCCCCAGCGCCACGAAGAGCCACTTGCCGTCCGAGGTCGCCTTGGCGCCCACCGGCTGCAGCCATTCCGGCAGCACGCCCGGCACCTCGAACTCGATCTTGTAGGACAGGCTCGGCGTGCCGTCCCCGGCGATGTCGATCACGCTGACCGTTCCGCCGATCTCGGCGGTCACGAAAAGCTTCTCGCCATCGGCCGTGTATTGCGCGTAGCGGGGGCGCTGGTCGACGAGGATATTGTGCTTGATCTCGAAATCCTCGGTCGAGATGAAATGCGCCATGTTCGTGGTCTCGGAGGTGTTGATGACCACCGAGGCGTCGGGGCTGATCGCCATCCCCTCGGGCTCCACCCCCACCGGCACCTCGGCCAGCACCTGGCGGGTTTCGGTATCGACCACCGTCACCAGGTTGTCGTCCTCGTTGGCGATGTAGAGCGGGTTGCCCGAATGATCGAGCACGAAGAGTTCCGGGTCGGGCCCCGAGGGCAGGGTGTAGAGTTCCTCGTAGGTCTCGGCGTCGAAGACCCGCACCGTGTCGTCGTCCGAGGCGCAGACATAGACCAGCGCGCCGTCCGGGCTCATGGTGATGCCGCGGGGACGGTTGCCGGCCGGAAACTCGTGGATCACCTCCCAGGTATCGCTGTCGATCACCGTGACCGTGTTGCCCTTCTCGTTGGACACGAAGACCTTGTTGGCCAGCGCGGGCGAGGCGAGAAGCGTGGTGGCCAGAAGAGCGATGCGCAGCATCTTGGACCTCATTCGAAAGCGTTGCAGTCGGACTCGGGCGCGTCGAGGCCCATCGTGTCGAGCGGCGAGCGCTGGTGCAGAAAGCCGTCCTGGGGAGAGACGCTTACGTTGATCCGGCCGTCGTAAAGCAGCACCGGCTGACGCAACTGGCCGTTCCAGGGGCGGAACGTCACCGGCACGCCCTTGAACGCCGCGAGTTCGAATTCCTCGCCCAGCACGTACTCCCTGATGGTCGCGGGGTCGGCCGACCCGGTGCGCGTCACCGCCTCGCCGATGACGCGCAGCGCAAGCCAGACCTGGTAGTCCTCGGGGCGGACATAGCGGCCCGTCAGCGCCTCGAAGCGGGTCTGGAACTGCGTCGCGCCCCAGGCCTCCAGCGTGGGATTGAAGGTGTTGGGGCGCAGCCCGGCCGAGCCCAGCACCGGGCGCGGTTCCCACAGGTGGAACGGCAGATAGGGCACGAAGACGTCGGAGGCGTCCGCGGCGATCACCACGTCGTGGTCGCGCGCATCCTGGGTGAAGACCGGCAATTGCCGCTGCACCAGGACATGGCCGGTATCGGTGCGGCGCGAGCCGCCGGTATCCTCGAACTCGCGTTCCTCGACGATCCGTGCGCCGAATTTCCGGGCCGCGGCGCGGTAGGCGTCGGCCAGCGCGCGGTCGGGCGGGTTCGACCCGTGGATCAGGAACCAGCGGTCCCAATTCTTCCAGATCGCGAACTGCGCCACCGCATCGGCCATCATCGCGTTGCTGGGCACCACATGCAGCAGGTTCGCCCGGCACGCCGCGTCGCGGAGCGCCGTTTCCTGCGCCGCTGCATTCAGCACCAGCACATCGGACCCGGCGCGGTCGGCCAGCCGGACCACGTCTTCGCCCCGGCCCAGAACGACGACCAGACCGAGACCGTCGGCAAGCATCTCGTCGAGCGCCGCATCGGCCGCCTCGGGCGGGGCCAGCGCCGTTTCAATGGCGTATGTGTGGCCGAGGAACCGCCCCGTGCTGGCGTTGTCCTCCTCGCCGAGCGCCGCCCCCGCGAAGCCGAGATCGTCGGGCACGATGTCGAACCGCGAAATCGGCGCGAGGCGGGGATAATCGATGCGGAGCACGCCGGCGCGCACCTCGACTGCCCATGCCGCGCCGGCACCGCTGGTCAAAGCCATCAGGCCCGCCAGAAGCAGGCCGTACACCCTTGGCATGCCAATCCTCCCCTGCGCCTCTTTCCGGGCGCCGGATCGATCCTGCCAGAACGCGGGCGCGAGGGGAAACATATACTTAAGGCGCATTGCGCAAAGCCGGGGCCGTACTAGGCTTGGACGATGTTGACGCATGTCCTGACCCGTTGCGCGGCGCTGGTCCTTGCGGGGATCATCGCTGGGCCGCTGGCGGCCCAACCGGCACTGGAGCCCGGGGCAGAGGTGGCCTTCCTGGGCCTGACCTTCATCGACACCTCCACCGAAGGCGCCTATTTCGGCGCGCGCGAGGACGAGCAGGCGCGCATCGGGCTGCTGGAGCGCGAAGTGCGCACGCGGTTCGAGGCCGAAGGCTTCGACCTGGTCGACCTCGCCCCGATCGCCGAGGAACTCGACCGCATCGTGAACCCGGCGGAGTGCTATGGCTGCGACGTGCGCATGGCGCAGAAGCTCGGCGCCGATTACGTTCTGGTCGGCGAAGTGCAGAAGGTGTCGAACCTGATCCTGTCGATGAACCTCGTGATGCGCGAGACGGACGAGGGCGCGATGGTGCGCGGCCTGTCAGTCGATATCCGCTCGAACAGCGACGAGTCCTGGTTGCGGGGCATGCGCTACATCCTGAAAAACCATTTCTTCAAGGAGTGAGGACAATGTCCCCTGCCCGTCTGCCGACAGCCGCCGCGTTGTGCCTGTCGGTCGTGATGCTCGCGGCGCCGGTTACGGCCGCCACCGCATGGGAGGATATCCGCGCAAGCCTTTACGGAGACCGGCCGATCACGGAGGCCGGCACGCATATCGCGGTCGAAAGCCCCTATCGGACCGGCAATGACGCCCGCACGCCCATCGGCATCCGTGTGACGGGGCCGAATGGCCGGCTGGTCGACCGGGTCAGCGTGATCCTCGACGAGAACCCGATGCCGGTCTCGGCGGTGCTCGACCTCGCCCGGCCAATGCCCTCGGTGTTCTTCGAGGTCACGCTGCGCTTCAACGGCCCGACGCCGCTGCACGTGGTGGCCGAAACCGCGGACGGACAACTTTACGTGACCGAGGCCTTCGTGAAGACCTCGGGCCAGGGAGCCTGCGCCGCCCCGCCGGGCACCGACCCCGACGCCGCCCTGGCAAGCCTCGGCGAGATGACCATCGAGATGCAGGCGCCGGCGTCGTCGGGGGATGCGGCGGCACGGCTGGGGGCGCTCGCGGGGCGGGAAGCCCGGGTCGACGTGAATATCAGCCATCCCAGCCATTCCGGCCTGCAGATGGACCAGATCTCGCTGTTGTTCATCCCGATGCGCTATGTCGAAACCCTCGACATCGACCTCGACGGCCAGCCCTATGCGCAGGTGACGGGCAGCATCTCTCTGAGCGAGAATCCGCGGATCGGCCTGTCGGCGCCCGGCGCGACGCGGTCGGTGGGGGTGACCATGACCGATACCGACGGCACCGTGACCCGGGCCGAACGCAGCTTGCCGGGTTACTGAGCGCCGGGTTCGTCCGGTTCGGCCTCCAGCCGCTCGACGGGGTAGTCGAAGAAGGTCCAGCCGTCGGTGCCCTCGGGGAACCAGTAGACTCCGGTGTAGCCGTCCTCGAGCGCGCGCTTGGCGGCGTTCCAGCTCATCCAGCAGTCGTCGAGGCAGAAGAACAGGACCGGATGCGCGGTGTCGCCGCCGGTCGCCTTGTCCAGTCCCGCGCGGAAATAGGCATGGGTCACTTCGGCGATGGCGCCGTAGCCCACGTTCGGCAGCCAGATCGCCCCCGGAATGGAATAGCGCGGCTTGTCGCGCCAGATCGTGCCTTCGGGCAGGTTGGCGGGCCGGGGGGCGCGCGGGTTCACGTCGATGAAGGCCACATCGCCGGTTTCCCAGAGCGCGTGCGCCTCTTCCGGCCCCACCACGGTGCCGCCCGCAAGCGTCTCGGGCACCGGGCTTCGGTAGTCCTCCATCCGATAGCCCTCCGGCTCGGCCACCTGGGCGGCGGCAGGCTGCGCCAGGGCGAGGAGCAGCGCGAGGCCCGCGCTCCGGGCCGTCATTGCCCGCTGTCGAGCACCGACGTCCCGAAATCTTCCAGAAGCGGCACGCCCGCCTCGCGCAGGATCGCGTTGATCTCGTCCTGGTTGCGTCGGATCAGCGAGTTGAGTTGGCGTTGCCAGACCTTCTCGCCCTGCCGGACGCCCATCGTGATGCGGTAGAACAGCCGCGGCGGCAATTCCTCGTGGATCAGCGGAATGACCTTGAACTCGGGGTAGCCCTCCTTGACCAGCGGCCCGCCGATCGGCCCCCAGAGCAGCGCACCGTCGATCTCGCCGGCCTTGAGGGACGCCAGCATGTCGGGACCGGGCGACTCGTAACGCCGGTCGACCATCAGGTGGTAGGGGCGCGCCTTCGCGACCAGCCCATGGCGGGCAATATGCGTCGCCGGCGGGCTGCCCGCGACGACACCGAGCGAACTGCCCTGGAGCGCCGGGTCGGACAGCGCCTCGACCCCGGCCAGCGGCCCGTCCTTCGGCACCACCAGCACATAGGCCGAGGTGAAATAGTGGTTGGTGTTCAGCACCAGCTCGTGGCCCTGGGCATAGCCCATCACCACGTCGCAGCGATTGGCGCGCAGGGTGTTGCGGATGAAGCCGGTCGCCATCGGATACCAGGTGTAGTCGACCGGAAGCTCCAGTTTGGCAGCGAAGAGTTCGGCCAGCCGGTTCTCGTAGCCGGTGCCGTCCTCGCTGGACATCGGATAGTTCGCGGGATCGGCGCAAACCCGGAACGCGGTCTGCGAGACCAGGTCCGAGGTTTGCGCCAGCCCGACACCCGCCTGGGAGGTCAGCAGGGCCGCGCCGATCGTCGCCGCGACGAGGCGTTTAGCCCCCCGCCATGCATGCATCTTCGAACTCGCGAATGGCATCGGCCTTGGCTTCCTTCTGGGCCGGGCGGCCGCGGGGCAACGCACCATCGCCGCGGGCCTCGAGATAGACATAGATGTCGTCGATGTAGCACATCACGTTCTTGTTCGTCCCGAAGGACGGCATCACGTTCTGATGCGAGGCGTCGACATTCTCGATGCCGTTGGAAACCGTGTAGACGAAATCGTAGTAGTCCATGCGCACGACCGCGTCCTTCAGCGGCGGCGCATAGGTCGACCCCATGCCGTCGGGCCCGTGACACACGTGGCATTCCGCGTGGTAGCGACGAAAACCGGAAAAGGTCAGCCAGTCGACGGTCCCGTCCTCGGCAATGAAATAGGTCGGCACGCCGTCGTCGTTGTAGTAGCGCCCTTCCTCCTTGTAGGCGGCCGGGCCGTCACCCGCGATTTCGCGGTTCTCCGTCGCGCCGCCGGCGCCGGCGACACCCGCGACCGCGCTGAAGACCAGCACGCGTGCAATACTCTTCATGGTTCCTCCCTGGACATCGTATCGGTCCCTTCTTGGGAATTGGCACGGGCCCTCGGACCCGTGCCAATCCTTTCGCATATGCGCGCCGATCAGTCGGGCAGCGCGAAGACGGTCAGTTGCCCGCCGAGCGCCGTGTAGTCGCTGAGCGCGGCATAGCCGCCCACGGCGCCCAGACCCTCGTTCGGGTTGGTCAGACCGGCCGCCAGACCGATCCCGGCCCAGCCACCGACACCCGACAGGATGCCGATATACTGCTTGTCGTCATGGGTGTAGGTCATGACGTTGCCGATGATCCCCGACGGGGTCTTGAAGCGGTAAAGCTCCTCGCCGGTCTCCGAGTCCACGGCCTTCAGGTACCCTTCGAGCGTGCCGTAGAACACCACGTCGCCCGCGGTGGCCAGGGCGCCCGACCAGACCGAGAACTGCTCGGGGATCGACCACTTGATCTCGCCGTTGATGTTGTCCCAGGCGATGAAGTTGCCCATGCCGCCATGGCTGTCGGGCGCCGGGTACATCGACAGCGTCGCGCCCACATAGGGCTGGCCGGCGGTGTAGCTGACCCGGAAAGGTTCGTAGTCCATGCAGACATGGTTCGTCGGGATGTAGAACGTTTCGGTCTTCGGCGAGTAGGCCGAGGGCTGCTGGTCCTTGGTGCCGAGCGCCGCCGGGCAGATGCCGGTGGTGTTCACGTCCTCGCCGTTCTGCGCGGTCGAGTATTCCGACACCACCTGCGGCCGGCCGTAGGTCTCGGACTCGGGATCCATGTCGACGCCGGTCGTCCAGTTCACCGCCGGGTCGTACTTCGCGGCAACCAGAAGCTCGCCGGTCTCGCGGTCCATCGTGTAGGACAGGCCGTTCCGGTCGGGATGGGTGAGAAGCTTGCGCATCTCGCCGTCCACTTCCTGATCCGTGAGGATCATCTCGTTGACGCCGTCATAGTCCCACTCGTCATGCGGCGTCATCTGGTAGAGCCACTTGGCCATCCCGGTATCGGGGTCGCGGGCGAAGATCGTCATCGAGTACTTGTTGTCGCCCGGACGCTGGGACGGGTTCCAGGTCGAGGGGTTCCCTGTGCCGTAGTAGAACAGGTCGAGTTCCGGGTCGTAGCTGTACCAGCCCCAGGTGGTGCCGCCGCCGATCTGCCACTGGTCGCCTTCCCAGCTCTCGAGCGACGAGTTCTCGCCGATCGGCTCGCCCAGGTTGGTCGTCGCCTCCGGGTCGACCAGCATTTCCTCGTCCGGGCCCATCGAATAGGCGCGCCAGACCTGCTCGCCCGAGTTCATGTCATATGCGGTCACGTGGCCGCGCACGCCGAACTCGCCGCCCGAGATGCCGACGATGATCTTGTCCTTGACCGGCAGCACGGTCGCGGTGTTCGTCTCGCCCTTGGAGGGATCGCCATTGACCGCGGTCCAGACGACTTCGCCGGTCTCGGCGTCCAGGGCCACGACGGTGGTGTCGGCCTGGTGCAGGAAGATCTTGCCCTCGGCATAGGCCACGCCGCGGTTCACGGTGTCGCAGCACATCACCGGGATGACGCTGGAGTCCTGCTTGGGCTCGTATTTCCACTTGATCCGCCCGTCATCGTTCAGGTCGAGCGCGTAGACGATGTTCGGGAACGGCGTATGCACGTACATCGTGTCGCCGATCACCAGCGGGCTGCCCTCGTGGCCGCGCAGAACGCCGGTCGAGAAGGTCCAGGCCACCTGCAGGTCGCCCACGTTGTCGCGGTTGATCTGGTCGAGCTCGGAATAGCGCTGGTTGGCGTAGTCCCCGGTCTGGATCACCCACTGGCCGGGGTCGTTTATCAGCTCGATCAACGCCTCGTTGGCCATCGCCGCCGTGCCGACGCTCAGCGCCGCGACAGAGGTGAAAGCGAGAAGGTTCTTCATGGTCAACTCCCTAGAGATTCTCTTGGTGGTCTTGGTTCCGCCCGGCCCCCTCGGGCACGGCTCGGAACAGGCGCGTCACCGGCGTTCGTTCTCTCCTCCCCCGCCGGTGCGGCACTCGGGTCTTGTCGGCGGTCTCTCCTCTTTCTTTTCGGCGGATCGGGTGGTCGGCCCGGCTCCACCGTGTTGCGGTTCAGTGCTGTGGCCGGCACAAACGTTCGGCGTGCCATGCCACATGATCCCCGGCGAAGGTCGCCACGAAAAAGTAACTGTGGTCGTAGCCCGGCTGCATCCGGACCACGCCCGATTGCCGCCGTCCGGCGAAGGCTTCGGTCAGCGCCTCCGGGCGTAACAGGTCCAGGAACTGGTCGCCCGCGCCCTGATCGATCAGGATCGAATCCTTCCAGCCATGTTCCCGCAGCAGCAGCGCGGCATCGTAGCACGCCCAGGCGGATTCGTCGTCGCCCAGATAGGCGCTGAGTTGTTTGCGGCCCCAGTCCGACCGGGTCGGATTGGCGATGGGCGCGAAGGCCGAGAGCGATGCGAACCGGTCGGGATTGCGCAGCGCAAGCGTCAGCGCCCCGTGCCCGCCCATCGAATGGCCGGTGATCCCGTGCCGGTCGGCAAGGGGAAACTGGTCGAGCACCACCCCGCGCAACTCCTCCAGCACGTAGTCGTACATCCGGAAATGCGGCTCCCACGGCGCGCGCGTCGCATTCACGTAGAAGCCCGCCCCCTGGCCGAGGTCATAGGCCTCGTCGTCGGCCACCCCCTCGCCCCGCGGCGAGGTGTCGGGAAAGACGACGGCAATCCCGTGCTCGGCGGCATGTTCCTGGAACCCGCCCTTCACCATCGCGTTCTCGTGGGTGCAGGTCAGCCCCGAGAGATACCAGAGGACCGGAACGGGCCCGTCCTCGGCCTGGGGCGGCAGGTAGACGCCGAAGGTCATGTCCACGCCGCAGGCGCGCGACGGGTGGGTGCAGACCATCTGCACGCCCCCGAAGCACCTGTTCTGCGTGACGACGTTCATGCCCGCCCCCTCAATAGACCACCACGCTTCTGATGGATTTTCCTTGGTGCATGAGGTCGAAGCCGTGGTTGATCTCGTCCAGCGTCAGGGTGTGGGTGATCATCGGGTCGATCTCGATCTTGCCGTCCATGTACCACTCCACGATCTTCGGCACGTCGGTCCGGCCGCGCGCACCGCCGAACGCCGTGCCCTTCCAGACCCGCCCGGTGACCAACTGGAACGGCCGGGTCGAAATCTCGGCCCCCGCCGGCGCCACGCCGATGATGATCGACTCGCCCCAGCCCTTGTGCGCGCATTCGAGTGCGGCGCGCATCACGTTCACGTTGCCGGTGCAGTCGAAGCTGTAATCCGCGCCGCCCTTCGTCAGGTCGACCAGATAGGGCACCAGGTCGCCCTCAACCTCGGCCGGATTGACGAAATCGGTCATCCCGAAACGCTCGCCCATCTCGCGCTTCGCGGGGTTGAGGTCGACGCCGACGATCTGGTCTGCGCCCACCAGCCTGAGCCCCTGGATCACGTTCAGACCGATGCCGCCCAGCCCGAACACCACCGCCCGGCAGCCGGGCTCCGCCTTGGCGGTGTTGATCACCGCGCCCACCCCCGTGGTCACGCCGCAGCCGATGTAGCAGACCTTGTCGAAGGGCGCGTCGGGGCGGATCTTCGCCACCGCGATCTCGGGCAGCACGGTGTAGTTCGAAAACGTCGAGCAGCCCATGTAGTGATAGAGCGGGTCGCCATCCAGCGTCTTGAACCGCGAGGTGCCGTCGGGCATCAGGCCCTGGCCCTGCGTCGCGCGGATCGCCTGGCAGAGGTTGGTCTTGGGGTTCAGGCAGTATTCGCATTCGCGGCATTCCGGCGTGTAGAGCGGGATCACGTGATCGCCCGTCTTGACGCTGGTCACGCCGGGGCCGGTCTCCACCACCACGCCCGCGCCCTCGTGGCCCAGGATCGTCGGAAACAGCCCCTCCGGGTCGGCGCCCGAGCGCGTGAACTCGTCGGTGTGGCAAAGCCCCGTGGCCTTGATCTCCACCAGAACCTCGCCCGCCTTCGGGCCGGCAAGCTCCACCTCCGTCACCTCCAAAGGCGAATCCGCCCGAAACGCAACCGCAGCACGCGTCCGCATGCACGTCCTCCCCAATGTCCCATTCGTTCGGCCAAAGTATGAAAGCCGCCCCACGGTGCGACAATTGCGACCTTGGTGGGTATTGGGCGCGATGGACAGCCACGCGATCCTCGCTAGACTTGCGCGCAAGGGAGGGAACGATGCGGACATTCGCGATCATGGCAACGGCCGCGCTGGCGATGACGGCCCCGGCGCAGGCCGCCGATTTCTCCGACCCGACCTGGCCCTGCATCCAGCGCAAGGTCGAGCGGCTCTCACCCGGGCTGATGTGGCCCCACCCCATCGAGGAAATGGAGCATTCGCCGGAAACGGCTGCTGCGATCGACGACCTTGCCGCACGCATCGCGCTGCGTCGGGTATCGCTGGACGAACTCGCGCCGCGGATCGAGGCGTTCGTCGCCGCGCACGGGTCCGACCCCGCGTTGCTCGGCCAGGTGTTCAAGGCCGGCTTCGAACGCCTGTCGGCCCAGCGCCGGGCGATCATCGCGGGCATCGAGGACTATTCGCTCAAGCAGATCGCACTGTCCGAACGGATCGACGAGACGCGGGTCGAGATGAATCGCCTGATGGAAGCAGACGCGCCCGACTACGACCGGGTGGACGCGCTGGAAGAACGGCTCGCCTGGGACGAGCGCATCTTCACCGACCGCGCACAATCGCTGACCTATGTCTGCGAAACGCCGATCCTGCTGGAAAAGCGGTTGCACGCCATCGCGCGGATGCTCCTGGACGCCGCCGGGTAGGCGTCACTCCCACTCCAGTTCGGTGAAGGCCACCGTGGCGTTGCGGGCGTTGAACGCCTCGAAAAGCTCCCAGCGGTCCCGCTCGGATCGCGCGATGCCGTCCACCGCGGCGCCCAACCGCGCGCCCTCCGCAATGGCCGCGCGGGTGTCGCCGGCAAGCACGTCGAGATAGCGCGCGGTGTCCGCGCCCCCCTGGGGCCAGGGCAGCACCGGCCCGCCATGGCCGGGCACCACCCGCGCCGCCGGCATCTGCCGCATCTCACCCAGCACCGCCTGCCAGCCGCGCAGCGACCCGTCGAGCGCCGGCACATGCCTATCGAACACCAGATCACCCGCGATCAGCGTGCCGCTCGCCCGGTCGAACGCGGTCAGGTCGTTGCCGGTATGCGCGGGCGGCCAGGCGCGCAGGTCGAGTTCCCGGTCGCCGAGGTCGATCGTGGCCGTCTCGGCGACGGCGACATCCACCGCCGGGGCGGCGGTGCCGATCAGGGCGTCGGGGCCGATCAGCCGCGCGAAACTCTCCAGGTAGTTCGCCTGCCGGTCGGCCAGGGCGCGGGCGAGCGCCTCATGGGCGACTACCTGCGCGCCGGCCTCGACGAAGGGCGCGGCACCGAAGAGGTGGTCGGGATGCATGTGGGTCAGGATGACGTGGCTGACCGGCAGATCGGTCTGCGCCCGGACGGCCCGCCAGAGCGCCTCGCCCACCGCCCGCGCCCCGCCCGTATCGATCACCGCGACCGACCGCGTGCCGACGATCACGGCAAGGTTGGCCACGTCGGCCCCGTTCGCGCGATCCGGTTCGGCCAACACGCCCCGGTGCACCCAGAGCCCCGGCGCCGCCTCCGACAGGGCCAGCGCCGGGCCGGCCGGGCGGCATGTCGGTTCGCCCTGCGCCACGAGTCCGCCCGCAGCCCCCCCGCCGTCCGGCGGCCGCGCGGCCAGGGCCGCGACGCAGGCGTCCCGCCCGGCCGCCTCGTAGCCCGGCAGCAGGACCGGCCGACAGGTCTCGAGCGCGGCGGCGAGACAGAGCGTCACGACGGCCTCGAACATGGGCATCGCCCCCCGGTGAGATCGCGCATGAAGCGTGCCCGGCCACGCAAGCGTGATCCATACCGACCTTTGGCGGATGTCCTGTGGGGCCTTTTTGTGGCAAGATACCGCATCACGCACGTGCAAGAGGGAGGACGCGTCCGATGAAACTGGCGTTCGCCGCCGCGCTGTCGGCGCTGCTTTGCGCACCCGCGCTGGCCGACGCGCCCAAGGCCAACCCGCTGACCGACAGCCCGATCTGGTCCGATCTCCGTGCCGACATCGTGGGCGATATCCCGATCGCCGAGGCCGCAGGGCTGTTTGAGGTCGAGGCGCCCTACCGCGCCAACGACGCGGCCACCGTGCCGATCACGATCCGCCAGACCGACCCGTCGCGCCCCCTGCGGGGCGCCAAGGTCGTGATCGACGAAAATCCCGCACCCGTCGCGGCCGATTTCACCTTCGGTCCGGCGATGGCCCCGGTCGACTTGGAATTCCGTGTCCGGGTGAACCAGTATTCAAACGTCCGCGTGATCGCCGAGGCCGAGGGCGGTCACTACATGACGGGGCGCTTCGTCAAGGCCTCGGGCGGCTGCTCGGCACCGGCGACGCGCGACCCCGAGCAGGCACTGGCCGCGATGGGGCAGATGCGGCTGAAGCATTTCGGCGACGCGCCGGGGATGTCGACCGCGCGGCGCGAGGCGCAGATCATGATCCGCCACCCGAACTATTCGGGGCTTCAGCGCAACCAGATCACCCAGCTTTTCATCGGGGCGCATTTCATCGACCGGCTCGACGTGTACCAAGGAGACGACCTGCTGTTCAGCATGGCGGGCGGCATCTCGATCAGCGAGAACCCGGTCTTCCGGTTCGCCTACACCGACAACGGCGCGCCGGCGCTCACCGTCAAGGCCCATGACACGGAGGGAAACGTATTCGACCGCGTTCTGCCGAAGGACGGGCAGATCTGACTGTCGCGCGGCCCACCGCTTCTTCTTGGCCCAAATACTCCCGCCGGAGGCGCCGCGCGCTGGCGCGCGGCCACGCGACTGCCGCGCGGGGCCTACCGGACGCGCCGGGGCGCCTCAGAAACAGAGGATCTCGGCCTCGGCCTGGGCGCGGCGCAACTCCGCGACCATCTCGTTCGCCATCGCCGCAGTGCGGAAGATCGACATCCGCTCCCCGCCGACCTGGCGCATCGACAGCACGGTTTCGGCCTCGACATAATCCTCGTAGGGGATGATCGACGCGATCACGTCGATCGAACAGGCGCATTTCTCCAACACGTCGCGCCCCTGCCCGTTTACCGCCATGCAGCCGAACACGTAATCGGCCCGCGCCGCCGTGGGATAGTCGTTCAGCTGCCCGGCCATGTCCTGCGCCCCGCCGCCGGCCGGGATCGCGGCGCCGAGGAGCGCGAGCATCACCGCCAGGCGTTTCATTGCTGCCCCTCCGTCTGCACCGCCCGCAGCGCAAGGCGCGACTCGTAAAGCGGCGGCGCACCGTCTGCCCCGGGCACCTCGGCGCTGAGGGACAGGTACCAGCCGGGCACCTGCTCGGACATGGTGAGGGTCAGCGCCAGCGCGCCGAAGCCCTGCATCCGGTCGCGGTTGGGATCGTCCTGGAACGGGCGCAGCACCAGCCGCCGCGCCAGGACCGGCTCGCCGCGATAGGATGCCTCGACCGTCTCGGCGCCCGCCGGCGCGAACAGCGCGTCCTTGATCCGGTTGCGGATGTAGAACGGGCTGCCCCCCGCGGTCTCGGCCATGTCGCGGATCACGGTTTCCATGAAATACATCGCGACCGGGTTACCGACCGCGGCCGGGAAGGTCCCGATGGCGTGCTGCCCGTCGTCGGCAACGAGCCGAAGAACCGCGTCCCCGCCATCGGCCGCGGCCCCCACGAGTTCGAGTTCCACCGCGCCGCCGATCGGTTCGCCCTCGGGCCCGCCTTCGGCGACGTCGCGGGCATAGACCAGCGTCGCCGCGCCCGGCAGCGCGTCAAGCGTGCCCTTGCGGAACACCAGGTCGAAGCCCGCCGGGTCCGCGCCATCGGCGGCCAGCGCCGCACCGGCCGAGAGCGCCACGCCCGCCAGCGCCGCCACGATTGTCTTGCGCATGCCAAATCCTCCCATCTGGTTCAGCCTAGCCGCCCGGCCGCCCCTGTCATGCGATACTTTCGTCGGAAGCCCGGGACGCGGCCCGGGTCTTCCAGTCGATCAGGGGCCGAAGCCGGGCCGGCTGCACCGGCTTTCGCACCAGCGTGACGTCCTCGCGCTCCGCCGCCCGGTCCAGCGTCTCGCCGCGATCGGCGGTGATCATGATCGCCGGGACATGGGCCCCTGTCGTCCGCCGCAGCGCCCGAATCGTCTTCAGCCCGTTGTCGCCTGCGTCGAGCTGGTAGTCGGCCAGGATCACGTCGGGCGCCATGCCGAGTTCCTCGACGAGGCGCACCGCCTCATCGGTCGAGGCCGCGGCCAGCACACCCGCCCCCCAGCTTTCCAGCTTCCGCGAGGTGGCGAACAGCACCTCGGCATCATTTTCGACGACCAGCACGATCAGGTCCAGATCGTCGCGGTCGGAGCCGGCCCCAGCGCCGTCGGGCGCCGGGCAATCCGGGCGCGTCGGGGCCGTCTCGATCTCGATCGAGAACACCGAGCCGCGGCCGGGCTTCGAGCGCACCGCCAACCTGTGGCCCAGGTGACGGCAGGTCCGTTCGACGATCGACAGGCCCAGCCCCATGCCCGAGCCCGGCGGCACGTTGTCGGCGCGGGTAAATTCTTCGAAGATCCGCGCCTGGTCCTTGCGCGAAATGCCGATGCCGGTATCCCAGACTTCCAGCACCACCTTGTCGCCCCGCCGCCGGCAGCCCACCAGCACCCGGCCGCTCTCGGTATACTGGATCGCGTTCACCACGAGGTTCTGCAGCGACCGGGTCAGGTATTGCCGGTCGCTGCGCACCCACGCCGTGCAGGGCACCACGTCCAGGCGCAGGCCCTTCTCGGCGGCCACCATGGCCTGGTCCTCGGCCACCGACCGCATCACCGTGCCGAGGCAGAACTCGGTCGGGCTGAGCGCCGAGCCGGTGCTTTCCAGCCGCGACAGGTCGAGCAGCGCCTGAAGCAGCGATTCCATCGAGCCGAACGAGCCGGCCAGCCGGTCGACCAGCGCCGCCATCGCCGTGCCTTCGGCCATCTCGGACAGGGTCGCGATCAACAGCTTTGCCGCGTTGACCGGCTGCAGAAGATCATGGCTGGCGGCCGCGAGAAAGCGGGTCTTGGACGACATCGCGGCCTCGACCTCGGCCTTGGCGAGGCGCAACTGCTCCTCGACGCGCATCTGGTCGTCATGCTGCTCGCGCAGCCGCCGGTTGGCCTCGGTCAATTCGCGCGTCCGCTCGCGCACCCGCTCTTCCAGAAGCTCGGTGGCCTGCGATTCCAGCGTCACGTCGGCGATGTCGGCCAGGAACCCCCGGTCGGGCAGCAGATGCACATGGAGGTCGAGCACCCGGCCGCTGGCGTGGTGCAATCGCTTGCGCAGACGCCCGTCGCGGCGCAGGTCGGCCGGCCAGCGGTCGGCATCGGCCATGTCGTCCGCCGCGACCAGCCGGTTGTCGCGCACGTAGCGCAGGATCGCGGAGAACTCGACGCCGGCCTGCACCAGCGTGTAGGGCAGGCCCAGCAACTCGCGGAAGCGCGCGTTGCGGATCGTGACCTCGCCCGCCCTCGAGAACGTGCAAAGCCCCAGCGTCATGTGGTCGAAGGCGGCCTGCAGGTAATGCGCCTGCATGTCGATCAGCAGGTCCTTCTCCAGCCGGTTCTTGCGCACGATGTCGGTGATCTCGGTCTGCAGAAGGATGATGTTGCCGGTGCGGGTGCGCTGCTGGCTGATCTGGAACCACCGGTCGTTCTCGAACTCCAGCACGAAGGTCATGCTGGCGCCGCCTGCCGGCCCCCGGATCGCCTGGGCGAGTTCGCGGCACGCCTTTTCGGGGTCGGCCAGATGGCGGCTGGCCTGAAGCGCGCGAAAATAGTCCTCGACGGTCAGCCCGGGCAGGATGCGCGCCGAGATGTCGGGCAGGATCGACTTGAAGAGGTCGTTGCACACCTCCAGCCGGCCCTCGTTGAAAAGCGCGAAGCCGCCCTCCAGCGCGTCCAGCGCCTCGGACAGCCGGCGCTGGGTCTGCTCGCGGTCGACGCGGGCGAGTTCGAGCTCGGTCGAGGTGCGTTCGAGGTCGCGGGTCTTGGCCCAGACCTGCCCCTGCAGCGCCACCGCCGACTGAAACAGCGCATAGGGCGAATCGCCAACCTCGTGCTGGCGGCTCGCGCGCCGGATCAGTGCGTCGATGATCCTGGCCTGGCGGGCGATCTGTTCCTCTGGCGGGGCATCGCGGTCGATCATGCCAGCGCCCCCCGCCGCGCCTCGAAGAAGGCGACGCCCACGAAGGTCTGGTTCACATGGACGCCGCAATGCTGTTCGCCATATGTGTTGAAGCCCAGCACCCGCCGGTCGCACAATCGACCCGACACCGCCGCGCCCAACTGCTTCTGCTCGATCTCGAGTTTCCTGAGCACGCAGTCGAAACCGAGGATGAAGTCGGGCGCGCGGCCAGCCTCGTCCGTGACGTCGAGCCCTTCTTCGAGGGTGCGCAGGATCTCGCGCCCCCGGCCCAGCGTCAGCAACAGGCCGTCGTCGATGGCCGACAGGAAGGCCAGCGCACCATCGTCGATCACCTTCTGGATGGCGCGGACGTGATACATGCTCTTGTTGCGCACGAGGACCGGGTTCTCGGCGAAGACCTGCGGCGAAAGCTGCTCGACCTGGCAGCCGACGAGGCGGGCGTATTCCTGGGCCGCCGGCGCGCCGTTCAGTTCGATCACCAGCCGTTCCTCGGGCACCGCCTGCGTCACAACCATCAGCCGGTCGGTCGGCAGGAAATGGTCGAATCCGAGCCCCGCGAAATCGCAGGCCGTCTCGATCAGGACCAGCAGCGCGGCGTCGCTGTGGAACCGCCCCTCATGGAACACCGCCGTCCGGCGAAAGTTCAGCCCGTCCCCGGCCGAGCCGCCGAACACCGGCAGGTCCCCGAGCCCGGCGGCGAGCGCGGCCACCAGGTTGTCCTCCTGCTTGGACAACCCGTCGGCGAAGATCAGCGCCAGACGGTTCCACTGGGCGGTATGGGAGAATTTTGCCGTGAGCCTCTGCGCCTCGGCGGTCACCCGGGCGATCGACAGCGGGTTCAGCGGTTCGATCAACAGGGTCGCACAGCGGAAGTGCACGCGCGGGAAGGCGAGCAGCATCAGCGCGTCGTCCTCGTAGCCCGCGGGCGTGATCTGCCCCGCGGTGGTGCACCCGAAGACCGGTATGCCCGCGAAGGTCCGGTCCAATGCCTCGGCCAACGGGCCGAGGGGCAGGGTGTCGGGCACGAACACCAGCACGAAGCAGCTTTGTGCGAGGTCGAGCTGGGCGGCGGCCTCGCGCACGGCGGCCTCGGCATCCCCGGCGCGCGACAGCCCGACCCCGACCGTGCAGGCCCCTGAACTGTCCGCCAGCGTCAGCATTCGGGCGCGCGCCTACTGGCCGAGGAACGCGCGCGCGTCCGGTTCGGCGAAGGCACCGCCCATGTCGAGATTGACGCTTTCGACCAGCACCGCGGCCTGGGTCCGGTTCTGCACGCCGAGCCGGCGCAGAAGCGCGGTGATGTGCGCCTTGACCGTCGCCTCGGCCAGCGAGAGTTCGTGCGCGATCTGCTTGTTCGGCTTGCCCGCGCAGATCAGCCGCATGATGCGGGCCTGCTGCGGCGTCAACTCGGCAATCCTCTGGCTGACCTCCTGGACCGTGGGCATCCGTGCCGGGGCGGCGCCTGCCGCACAGCTTTCGCGAAAGGCCGGCGGCAAGTAGCGGCGACCCGCCGTGACCTCGGTCAGCGCCGCGCGAAGCTCCCCGGTGTCGGCATCCTTGGCAATGAAGCCCGCCGCCCCGCCCTCCATCAGCGCGGCGACCAAATCGGGCGAGGTCAGCGCCGAGATTACCAGCATCGGCACATCCGGGATTCGCTCGCGCACCCGGAAAAAGCCCGAAAGCCCGGTGACGTCGGGCAGCTTGAGGTCCAGCATGACGAGGTCGGGCGCGAAGCCAGGGCCGAGTTGGGCCAGGCCATCGGCAAGGTTGGTCGCGGTGCGGATCTCGCAGGCGTCGAAAACACGGGCAAGAGCGGTGGCAAGGGCGTCACCATAAAGCGGATGATCGTCGATCACCAGGATCGAGCGCACACGGTTCGCGCTCGGTTCAACCGAGTCGTGGTTCATAGAAAGTTCCTCCCGAGCCGAACGATAGCAAACGCCCCCCGCCCTGCGCAACGTCGGCAGGGACCTCTTCCGGGGCGCCGGATGCGGTCACGGCGGGTTTCATCGGTGCGGCGTCGCACCTCTCTTGGCCTGCAAGACCACCCGTGGCATGCGAGGTTGTTGATCCGCGTCGCGGCGACGGAATACCCTTCCCGAACCGGGCGGGAACAACCGGCAAGGGGTTGGCTGTGCAGATCGGAGGAAACGAGCGGTGCTGTCCATGACGGAAACGAAACACGAGGACTGGATCGGCCGCGTCGAGGAGCGGACCGGCTGCCTGACGACGGAGCTTGCCGGCATGCTGATGGGCGCGCTGGGACACGAGGCGGCCGCGGCGCCCGCGATCGAGGCCGGAGCGCCGATGCCGACGCTGTGGCACTGGGCGGCCTTTCCGGAATTCGTGCCCCTCGGCGATCTGGGCACCGACGGCCACCCCCGGCTCGGCCGGTTCCTGCCGCCGCTGTCCTATTCGCGGCGGATGTGGGCCGGCGGACGCCTGCGCTTCGAGGGCGGCTTCGCAATCGGCGAGACGCTGCACAAGCGCTCGGAAATCCTCGGGATCGACGAAAAGCAGGGGGCAACGGGGCCGATGGTCTTCGTCAAGGTCGGCCACGCGATCGAGGGCAAGGACGGCCAGATCGCGGAGGAACAGGATATCGTCTACCTCGACATCCCCGACACGTTCCGGGCTCCGAAGAAGCTGCCGCTGCCCGAGGCCCCGGCCTTCGACGAACCCGTGGCGGTCAACGAGGCGCGGCTCTTCCGCTATTCCGCGGCGACCTACAACGCCCACCGCATCCACTACGACCTGCCCTATGCGCGCGAGGTCGAGAAATACCCCGCCCTCATCGTCCACGGCCCGATGCAGGCCACGCTGCTGATGGAGGCGGGCCTGCGGCACACCGGCGGGGCGCCCCGCGCGTTCCGCTTCCGCGGCGTGCACCCGATGTTCGCCGACGAGGACATGCGCCTTCTGGGCACGCGCGGCGCGGACGGCGCGCTGGAGCTCTGCACCGCCACGCCGTCCGGGCACCAGTGCCTGCAGGCCCGGCTGGAGGTCGCGTGATGGGGGTGCTGAAGGGCATGCGCGTCGTCGAGGGCTCCGCCTTCGTCGCGATTCCGCTCGCGGGGATGACGCTGGCGCAGATGGGCGCGGACGTGATCCGCTTCGACCGGCTGGAAGGCGGTCTCGACTACACACGCTGGCCGGTCACGCAGGACGGCCGCAGCCTGTTCTGGGCCGGGCTCAACAAGGGCAAACGCTCGATCGCGATCGACATGAAGAACCCGCGCGGGCGCGAGTTGATCACCGAGATCATCTGCGCCCCGGGCGAGGATGCGGGGCTGTTCCTGACCAACCTTCGGGTCCGCGGCTGGATGGATTACGAGACGCTGTCCACCCACCGGCCCGACCTGGTCATGGTCTCGCTGCTCGGCGACCGGCACGGGCGGCCGGCGGTGGATTACACCGTGAACCCGTCGGTCGGCTTTCCCGACGCCACCGGCCCCGAGGGCAGCACCGACCCCGTCGCGCATGTGCTGCCCGCCTGGGACTGCATCGCCGGCAACATGGCGGTCTCGGGCCTGCTGGCGGCGGAACGCCACCGGCTGCGCACCGGCGCGGGCCAGTCGGTGGAACTGACGCTGAAGGACGTGGCCGCGGCGATGCTGGGCAATCTCGGCATCATCGGCGAGGTCGCGGTGAACGGGGTCGACCGACCCAAGGGCGGCAACGCCCTTTACGGCGCCTACGGACAGGATTTCGTCTGCGCCGACGGAGAGCGCGTTATGGTGATCGGGCTGACCGAGCGGCAATGGCGCGGCCTGCTGAAAGTCACCGGCATGGCGGACCGGATGGCCGCCCTGGAACTGGAACTCGGCGAAAGCCTCTCGGACGAGGGGGCGCGCTGGCGCCACCGCGCGCGGATCACGCAAGTCCTTGCGCCCTGGTTCGCTTCCCGTGCCCCGGCCGAGTTCGCCGAGGCGTTCGAGGCGGCCGGCATCACCTGGTCGACCTTTCGCAGCTTCGCCCGCGCGGTCCGCGAAGACCCCGACCTGTCGCCCGAGAACCCGCTCTTCTCCGAGTTGGACCAACCCGGCATCGGCCGTTACGCGGTGCCCGGATCGCCGTTCAGCTTCTCGGCCGAGGGCCGCGAGCCCCCCGTGCCGGCCCCGGCGCTCGGCCAGCATACCGAGGAGATCCTGGCCGACGTGGTGCGCCTGCCCGAGGGCGAGATCGGCCGGCTCTTCGACGAGGGCATCGTGAAGGGCGCCTGACCCGCCCCGCGGCCCGAGATCAGCCGGGAAAGATCTTTGCCATCTCGGCGTCGAACCGGGCCCAGGTCATGGTGGCCTTGTTACCGGCGTAACCATGGTAATGCGACCTGCCGCTGGATGTGGGCAGGCCCGCCCAGATCCGCGCGAGATTGTTCATGAAGCGGGTGCGGCCGATCGTGCCGGCGAGAAACGCGCCATACCCCGCCTCCTCCAGCAGGAGGTCGGCAAGACGGTCCTGCACCGCCGGCGAAAAGACCGTGCGATGGTCGAGGCCCAGATGTTTCACCAGCCTTTTCAGCGTGGCCGGAATGAACTGGTAGCGGCCGATGGCATGGGGCTGGCCGGGCGTGGCGGCGATCCAGGCGTAAATCTCCGCGATGGTCATCTCGGTCGGCTTCTCGGCCGGCCGCCGCTTGGCGCCATGCTGGACCGCGTCGTAGCCATGCCGCGGTGATTCGGCACGGCTGATCAAGTGCCGGATCCGCTCGGCCTGGGCTGCCCCGTCGCCAAACGCCGCAGGCGGATGGAAAACCGCAAGGTCAGCCCCCTGGTTCTTTGCCGGCGGCACGTCACCCGGACGGGGCGCGAAAAGGCTTCCGCCCTCGCGCCCGGCGAAAAGGCTTGCGCCGCGGGCCTGACCGGCCGACGCGGGCGCGCGCGGCACCAGGGGGGCCATCGCGCCTTGGGCCCGGAACAGCGAGCTTCCGGCCAGGAGCGACATCGGTTCCGCCTGGGCATCACGCGGGCCGGCCATCGCGACGAGGGCCAGCGCGGTCGCCAGGACCGGGCCTGCAGGGTTCATTCTCACCTCGTTCTGAGCGCAAGATCTCGAGGCGAGAGTCCCCGGAAGAGGTTCACATTTGGTTTCGGACTTGGCGGAATCGGCCGAAAACCGGTTGCCGACCTCCACGCTAAGGACACGGGATGTCGCATGGTCGTCGTCAAACGAGGGCCGTGGTTACCGACCCGGGATCGAAAAGAACGCCCCTTACCGACGCGACCGTGTTGAACCGCCCGGTCAGGCCGCCGCTTGCAGGTTGACCGAGCTACGGGCCAACTCCGTCAGCTTCGCGTCCGCCGCCTTCGCCTCCCCGAGGATGCGCCGCAGCGTCTTAGTGTCGTCCAGCCCGAGTTGCTCGGCCCAGGCGACAAGCGTGCCTTAGACGGCGATCGCATAGTGCTGGATGCGCTGGGCCGGCGCGATGAGTGCGGCGTCGCGCACATTCTCGTCGGCAATGGTGCCGAACCATTTCTGCGTCTCGGCGACGATGGCCTGCATCGCCTGGTCGACATGCAGGCCGGGCGTCGCACCATGCCCCTCGATCAGAGTGCTGACTGTATCGGCATGGGCGCGCGTCTCGCGTATCTCGTCGGCCAGAAACTGCCGAAGTGCCGGGTCCGTCGCCTTGTCGGTCACGACGTGCAGCGCGTTGGCGATCTGCGTCTCGAAGGACCGGGCCTCCTGCAGTTCCGTCAGATCGAGCGTTCGAAGACCCTCGACTTCCATGATGGCTCCTCTTCGCTGAGTATCGCGCAGGTGCGATGGACGGGGCGCCGCCGCGAACGCGCCAGCGGGCAGCCGCCAGGCCCGGGTCGCATCCGCGTCGCGGACCAGCCTCCGTTTCGGCATCGCGAGGGAGACCGGTCCTACCGGACCTTCGCGGTCGTGCCGTCGCCGGTCAGGCTTGCCCCTGTCGTCCGTGTCCGGACAGGACGGTCCATACAGCCCAACGTCCGAAATCGCGCGACGCTCTGGCAGGGGCCGGGCCGCTAGCGCCGCACGCCCCCGTGACCGTAGAGATCGGCGTTCCGGTGCGCATGGTCGGGATGCTCGAATTCCAGCGTGCTGTGGCCGATTCCGAAATCGGCGTGCAGCCGTTCCTTGATCTCGGTCTTGATCGCCTCGATCCGTTGCCAACCCTCCGCCGTCACGACGACGTGACAATCGAGCGCGTTCTCATGCTCCTGCATACGCCAGAGGTGGACATGATGCACGTCGCGCACCTCCGCCACCGACCGCATCGCCGCGATCACCGCGGCGCTGTCGATATCGGGTGGGCTGCCGAGCATCAGGATCCGCACCGGGCCGCCGATCTCGGTCAGCGCGAGGTAGAGGATGTAGAGCGCGATGCCGATGGTGATCGCCGGATCGACCCAGTGGACGCCGTAGAGAATGACCAGCGCGCCGCCCGCTACCACCGCGACCGAAGCAACGGCATCGGTCAGGTTATGCAGGAACAGGGCGCGAATGTTGACGCTGCCGCCCCGGATCGACCAGGTCAGCAGCGCGGTCAACGCGTCGACGACCAGCGCCACGCCCCCCAGCACGACGACGACCCAGCCCGTGACCTCTGGCGGGTCGAGCAGGCGCATGCCGCCCTCGTAGAGCAGGTAGGCGCCAACCAGGATCAGCGTGGTGTAGTTGACCAGCGCCGCCACCACCTCGATCCGGGCATAGCCGAAGGTCATGCGCGCGTCCGGCGGCCGCCGCGCTATCTTGCGCGCGGCAAAGGCGATGGCAAGCGAGGCCATGTCCGAGAAATTGTGCAACGCATCCGCGATCAGCGCGAGACTGCCGGAGAGCAAGCCGCCCAGGACCTGCGCAACGGTCAGCAGCGCGTTCGCCCAGATCGCGATCGAAACCCGCCGGTCGCCGGTCTCGAGGTCGAGATGGACATGGTCATGGGCCACGGGCGCACCTCCGGAGTCTCGCCTGCCGTTCCGACCGTGCCCGCGCCGCGCCCGAGGGCGCCGAGCCGGTCCGCGGGCACCCTAGCGCCAAGCGGGCGGCGCGGACAGGGCCGAGTGTGGGCGCAATGGGCCCGGCCCGCCAGCGCGGCACTCCGGCGCGACGCGTCAGCGTGGCATGCGTCGCCGGGGCGGGCGGCGCACCACCCGGCACGCCGCGAGGACGCCCGCGCCGAGCGAAACCAAGGCGACCGCAACCGCCGTGAGACCGGCCGTCGGCACGCCGCCCGGAAGCAACAGTTGCGCGAGGACCGAAATGAGCCAGAAGGGCGGGGCCGAAACCAGCGCCAGCACCGAAGCGAAGATCAGGTAGGCTGCGAGCGGGCGCTGATCGGGATGGCGCCACCGCTGCGCAAAGGGCCAGCATGCCGCCAACAGCACGACGGCCGCGATCAGCAGGATGGGCGGATAGGGCGGTGGAAAGAACATGGCATGCTCCCCAGAACGGCGGCGGGCTTGGGCGCGCGGACAGCGCGCCCCGGCTGCCAGTTGCACGTGTGGCAGGACGTTTGGCGCAGAGCCGCCGGGACAAGAAGACCTTGGCCGCGCCGTGACCGCGAGGGCGACAGCGAGGTCGCACCTGCAGGCTAGCGGCGGAAGTATCCCCGGACCCGCCGGGCCAGGTTGGTCACGCTGTAGCGGCGCAGGTCGCTGCGCTCGACGCCGCCGTAGTTGTGCACCTCGGGCGCCTCTCTGGGCTCTTCGTCCGCCAGCTTCGCCCGCGCCTGGAGCGCGAAGATGGCCGCCTCGACCTCTTCGGCGGGCGCGCCCTCGGCCTGCCCGTCGGTCACGCGGGCAAGCCATCGCTGCAGCAGGTCCAGCTTGAGCTCGTAGTCGTAGCGCGGCGCGTCGACGATCTCCATCGGGTCGCCAAAGAACCGGTCCGGGTGTTCCCGGAGGTCCTTGAGGCTCCTAACATCGTTATCGGCGTTATCGGCCATGCGCTCCTGTCCATGCCCCGGGCGTCTGTACCCGTGCCGACACCAACGCCCGTAACCCGCGCGCGCTCCGCGTCGGACGTGCGCCGCAGCCGCGCGACCGCAACGCGCCCCAGGGAGAAATCCGGGCGGGCGCGATGGCCCCTTGCGGGGTGTTTTGAGGCGGGCGAGGGATACAGCCCCCGCCCGCCGGGCAACGCCTAGTTGGGGACCACGCCTTCCGCGCCGCCAGAGGCAACGGCCTGATCCGCCAGCGTGGCACGGGCGCGGGATAGGCGGCTGCGCACCGTCCCCTCGGCCACGTCGAGGCGCCGGGCGATCTGTTTCTGGCTCAGCTTCGAGAACGCGCTGAGCATCAGCACGTCGCGGTCGCAACGGCGCAGGCGCCCAAGCCCGCGGGCCAGATCGACGACCTCCATCCAGTCCTCCTGAGAGCCCTTGCGGCTCATCTGCGGGTAGCCTTCCTTCAACTCGACATGGGTGCCGCGGCGCTTGCGCCTGCGGCACTTGTCGAAGTGGATGTTCCGAAGGATCGTGAACAGCCACTTGCCCAGATGGGTGCCTGGCTCGAACCGGTGCTGGTTGCGGATGGCGCGCAGCATGCAGTCCTGGACAAGGTCCTCGGCGTCCACCGGGTCGCGGGTCAGCGACAGGGCATAGTTCCGGAGATCCGGGATCTCGTTAGTCAGATCTTCCTCGAAGCTCTCGGCGTCGCCACGGGGCGGACACGGTCGAGCGGTCGTCTCTGTGAGATTCGTATGTTTCATGTGGGCACCCTAGGCCAGCGCCCCGCCGAGCCAATTATCCGCGGTTAATTGCCGCGGCTTTCCGTGTCGTAAAGCTCTGAACGCTGCGTCGGTCGACCGGCCCGCGCATGACAGCAGCCGGGCACATGCGCAAGCCGACGCCCGGCTGGGTCGGACACCGCGGCACCATGAGCGATCGTCTCAGTCGTCGAGGACGAAGGTCACCTTCATCGTGACCTTGTACTGGTCCTCACCGCTTTCGTTGACGATGAGTGCCTGATCCTTCACCCAGCAGGACTTCACGTCGCGCAGCGTCTCCTTGGCGCGCGCCCCCCTCTTTAAGAGCTTCCTCGAAGCCAGCGCTGGACATCGCGGTCAGTTCGGTCCTGCGTGCAACAGACATGACTCCGCCTTTCCGCTTGCGGTTCACCCCATCAACGCGGCGCATACGGGGACGCTGCGACTCGTCGGGCGGCAGCGCCGCCGCGCCACAAGGCGGACGGACTCGCATATGGTCGGCAAGATGGCCGCGTTGTGGTGGCGGCCGGCGCGGCGCCCAAGGCGCATGGCGCACGGCGCACGCGGCGAAGGCTCAGCCGCGCGCGCAACCCTCGTCGACCGGCACATCCTGACAGGTGATCGCGTCGAGTTCGTCGAGGGACACGTCACAGCCCGCAAGCGCCTCGCGCAGCGCGCGGCGCAGCACTTCCTCGTGGGTCGGGTGATAGGCCGGCATGCGTAGCAATGCGCCAAGATCGGCGTCCTTGTCGATGGCGAAGGCCAAGAGATGGCCCATATGCTCAGCCTCCGGTCCCACGATCGCCGCCCCGAGAAGCCGCGCGGTCGCCTTCTCGGCATAAAGGCGCATGGCGCCTCCCGCCCCCCGCTGCACCAGCACCCGCCCGGTGCTGTCGAGCGATGCGCCGCCGACGGCGATCCGTTCGTGCCGGTCGGCAAGCTCGTCCCATGTCGCGCCCGCGACGGCGATCTGCGGCTCGCAGAAGACCAGCCGAAGCGGCACCCGGCGGCGGAATGCGGCGTCCTGCCCGCGGGCGGCGAAATGGCCGGCGATTCGGCCCTCGTCCGCCGCCTCATGCAACAGCGCCGGCCCAGCGCCCGCGTCTCCGGCGAAATAGAGCCGGGCGCCGGGCGGGTTGAGACAGCCGCGCGGCAGGTCGGGCCGCCCGTCCTCGCCGAGATCGAGCCCCAGCCGGTCGAGCCCGAGCCCGTCGAGATTGGGCGCCCGTCCCATCGCGGCGAGCACGAGGTCGACCTCGACCGCGCCCTCGTCCCAGCGCATCGCGATGGCGCCGCCCTCGCCGGGTTCCGGCGCGGCCTCTGCGCGGACGATGCGCATCTCGCCCTTCAGCGCCTCGCGCAGCCGGTCGAGCAGATCCGGGTCATCGAGGCCGCCAAGCGTCGCCGACGGATCGAACCCCGTGACCTCGACCCCGAGCCGCGCCATCGCCTGGCCGAGTTCGAGCCCGACGGGCCCGAGGCCGACAACGGCCATCCGCCGGGGCAGGGCGTCGAGTTCGAAGACCTCCTCGGTGGTCACGATCCGGTCGCCGAACCGCGCGCGCCAAGGCTCCGGCACGATGGGCCGCGTGCCCGTCGCGATCACGGTCGCGGCGGGGCGGAACCGATGCGCACCGGCGCACAGGACGCCGTCCGGCCCGAAGACCGCGGCGTGCGGCACCAGATGCGTCTCCCGCCAGTCCGCCATGCCGTCCAGCACGCCGCCGACCAGCCGGTCGCGCAATTCGCGGGTGCGGGCAAGGACCATTGCCCCGTCGGCGCGCAGGGCGTCCCCCCCGGCGATGCCGAGATCGGGCAGCGCCTCGCGCCGCTTGAAATCGTGGGCGGATTGCAGCAGCGCCTTGGACGGCATGCAGGCCGCCCGCGCACAGGTCGTGCCCAGCGGGCCGGGGTCGAAGACGCGATAGCTATCGGTGACCTTGGCGACCTCGGCCCGCGCCGAAAGCCCGGCGGTGCCGGCGCCGAGGATCGCGACATCGAGAGGCTGGGAAGTCATCGTGGGTCAGTCTCCGTCGCGGCGTCGTTTTCCGGGCCGCCGATGAGGGGTGCCAGGCTGGCCTGCAGGCCGATATCGCCGGGCATGCGGCTATCAACCATCACGCCGTGAAGGTGGGGCGGGCACCGATGCGGGGGGCGGTCAGAGACGCGGCAGCCGGTGATCTGGTCAGCAGAGGGCTCAGAATGCGCCGCGTTCCCTTCGGCGCATGGCTGACTCTCCTTCGGCGTTGGCGGCTTCCGAACCCCGCGTTCTGCCGGTGCCTGTATCCGCAACCGCCCAAGTCTGCCGGTTTCACGCATCAACTGGCCCCCGGGCGCCCGCCCGCAGGGGGTGGCAGCGTCACGCGGGAGCGGTGGAAGAGCGCGCGGATCGCATGGCGCATCCGCCCCGGTTGGCGGCTCGACGGGAGGTCTTCGCCGGGGAGGGAAAGCCCGTGCCGGGCCGTATGCGGGACACCCGGCGCGGCGTGCAGCAGCGCCGCCAACTGGGCATCGGCCAACAGGACCGTCACCCTCGTCCTGCACGCTGCGGCCGCCATGGCACGGCGAAGTTCGGCATCCGGGTCGAGTTTGCCGGCCATGTTGCACTCCTCCAATCCGCGTTCGTCTCGCCCATCACTGCACGCGGGGCATGCCGCATGCCTTAACGGGGGTTAAGTCGCGCCAGGCGCGGGCGCGTAGCGCGCATGCGCGGCATTCAGCCCGCGGCTCCTTCGGTTTCGGTCGCGGACCGCCCCTCGTCCAGCCACGTCCGCGCGAGCGCTTCCTCCGCGACGGGGAAGAAGCGCATCTCGGCCTTCGCGAAGGGCGCCGACAGGGCAGTGCCCCATTCCTCGAGGGACGTCTCTCCAACCACCGCGATGCGGCCGAAATCGCCGCGGTGCTTCAGATCGAATTTCAGGTCCCGCCAGAGCGCGCTTATGTCCCAGCCACGGAAATCCTCCAGCCGGATCAGCAGGCGCAAAGCTCCGGTCGCCAGGTCGATGGCATGTTCCAGTTCCGGCACCGCATCCTCGTAGTCCCGGACCGTCAGGCCCCCGAAGACCCGAAGCACGATCCGGTCCGTGCCCTATCCATGCTCGATGGTGATAAGGATGTGCGCCTCACGCCTCGCCCTACTGGCGCATGGCCCGTGCCAACGCGATCTCCGAGATTCCGAGGAACAGAAGATCAATGCCCACCAGAAGGCCGATCGCCCAAAGCGCGGTCCCCGGCAGACCGATCAGCAACAGCACCCCGAGAGCGGTGGACAGCAAAGCGGAGAACGCGAACCACCCCCAGCCCCGGAGGCGCGGCAGGTCGGCCCGGCGGCGATAGGGCGGGCTGAGATACCAGCTGGCGACCAGTTTCGCGATGCCGCCGGCGATGAAGAAGGCCGCAAGGATCATCGTCAGCGCCACCACGGCCTCGACCGGATACAGCAGCAGGACCGCGCCGGCCACGACCGACAGCAGGCCGAAGACCAGCGTCCAGAGCTTCGATTCGACGCCCTTGGCGAAAATGGCCCGGGCCAGATGAAACAGGCCCGAGACGGCCAGGGCCGCGCCCAGCACGAGGTTGGTTGCCAGCGTGGCCGCGAACGGAAACAGGATGGCGAGCGCACCGACGACGATCGTGGCCCCGCCGCAGACCAGAAGCCAGGTCGCGACGTTCTGCCGGTCCTCGGGGGCGTTCGGGACGGTCTCGGAGATGCTCATCGTGTCGCCTCTTTCCTGCCAGAACTGCACGCGATGGCGCGGACCGCGCCCGCGCCACCCGCAACGGGTTACGAAAAGCGATTCGCGGCGGATTTCACCGCCGATTCCAGTTCGTTCCAGGCCTTCTCGATGCCGCTCTTCAGGTCCTTCCACGCCTCGCCCCGCGAGCTGTCCAACTCGTCCAGCCTGTCCTGCGCCTCGGCCTGCCGGGCGCGCAGCTTCTCGATCTGCTTGTCATATTCGACCCTGGCATCGGCGCCGGCCTCCACGGCCTTCGCCTGGAGCTTGTCGATCTCGGCGCGCCACTGGTCCAGCCTTGCCTGGATCTTCTGGCGGTATGCGTCCTTCTCGTCCATCTGAACCTCCTTCATATGGTCCTGTAAATCTCGCTCAGACCGGGGTGGCGCCCTTCGTGGAGCGGCGGGCGACCCTGGTCCGCGACACCGCTTCCGCCACGCCTTCATTCGCAGCCTCCACCTCCGCGCTTGCGAGCCGACCGACGCAGCGCGACCACAAATCCACCCAGTCGCCGAGATCGTCGGCAACGCGTTGCATCGACTGACTCTGCCAGTCCGCCATCGCCTGCAGGGCGGCTTGAGGCGCCACCCCCGCACCTTGCATCTCGTGCATGACTTCAAGCGCCGACTGCGCGGCCTCGTGACGGCGCCGAAACCACTTTTTCGCGGCCCCCTCGACCTCCTCGAGGATGTCCTCCTGGGCTCTCCAGAAATGCTCCAGCTGCGGCGCAGCAACGGGCCCAAGAGCAAACACACCCTGCGCCTGGCGCACCATGTCGCCGAGGGTAACGTCCGTTTCCTTCGCCATGGCGGTCGCTCCTGCGCTTTACGTCCAAATTCCGCCCAGTAGATGCGGAGCCGACGCAGACCGCATTAACCTGCGTAAACTGTCGCTCGGCAATCCGACGCCGAGCACCCCATTGGTCGACGCCCGCAAGCGAAAGATGAGAAGCTCCCTTTTTCCAATGGGTTGAACAGCGCCACACCCCGGCGGGACACGCGTGCCCAGCAACGCCAACCGCCGCGCCCGGCCGCCCGGCGCGCTTCCGCATTGAAAAGGGGGCCGAAATGGACAACCATGAGAACAGCAGGGGGTGGGGTTGTATTTCAAGGCTCGTGGCCGATTGGGCGCCTTGGCCACGCGATTCTCTGGGTTCACCGTCACAGCGGGAAGATATGGTACTGGCACCGGAACATTCGAAAGACGAAACCTTGGCGCGGGATATCTTGCCGCCGACGTGGCAGCGCCTTGAAGCCGCGTCCTCTGCGGCGCTGTCGGACACGCTCGGCCGCCACATTCGGGAGCGGCCTGCCGCCGAGACGCTGAAACTGGAAGGCGACGGGGTTCGCTCGGTCTTCTTCCTCCTCTCGGGGTGGTTCGCCGTGTCCAAATCGATGGAGGACGGGCATCGGCAGATTCTCGACCTGATGCTGGCCGGCGACGTTCTCAACCCGGGGTCGGCGGACGCAAGCGCCAGCGCCGTGCATATAGAGGTGCTGGCCGACGTGGCCTTCTCGGCCGTGCCGCTCGACGTCTGGGAACGGTTGCTCGACGAGCAGCCGCAGATACGCAGGCTTCACGATACCAACATGAAGGCGTCCATGGCGCGCATGGCCGAACGCATGCTCCGTTTGGGCAAGGGCAGCGCGGCAAGCCGGATCGCCTACGCGCTCATCGAGCTTTGCATGCGGCTCGACGCGATCGGCGCGGCCGAAGAAGACGGGTTCCACGTGCCGCTCACGCAGCAGCAACTGGGCGATTTCACCGGTCTGTCGGCGGTCCATATCTGCCGCACCCTGCGGCGCATGTCGCGTAAGGAGATCATCTCGGTCGAAGAACACATGCACATCCTGATTCGCGACATGGACGCGCTCGCGGAGATCGCCGAAGTCGATCCCGACAGTTTGCGGAGCCAGATCATCCCGGCGGCCTGACGCAGGGACCGGGGCTAACGCATCTCGGTGATCTCGCCCAGCGCCTGGCCGGCGAGTTCCTCGGACACGTTCTCGGCAATATCGCCGAGCGAGATCATGCCCACGATCCGCCGATCGCCATTGACCACCGGCAGGCGACGGATCTGCATTTCTCCCATCACTTCCGACGCCACGACCACTGGCTGGTCGGCCCGACAGGTCACCGGATCGGGTGACATGACCTCGCCCACCGGCCTGTCGACAGCGCCGTCCGGCATCGCACGTGTCACGATATCGCGGTCGGTGACCACACCGACAAGATCGTCTCCGGCCAGCACCGCAAGCGCCCCCACCCCATGCGCGCGCATCAGCAAGGCCGCCTCGCGAATCGGCATCGACGGGTTTGCCACGACCGCCGGTGAAGACATGACATTTCGGACTTCCATCGGTCTCTTTCCATTGTCTTCATTGGAGTGTCGTGGCGTAACATCCTGCACGGCATTTTTCGTTAACATCGGTCAAGGCACGGGGCCTCTCGCGCCCGACCTCTCGGACCAAATGCTGCAAGAGGTCATCGGCCATCTCGGCCCGTGGCCGCGCGATGCGCTGGCGGCGATGATCGACTACAGCCGCAGCAATACCGACATTGGGCGCTTTTGCGCACTCCCGGAGAAGACGGTCGCCGCGCTCCGCAAGCTTTGGAGCTGCCCCGGAGTGGGCTGATCCCTGGCACGGGCCGGGGCGCTTTCGCCCAACCGCGCCGCTCTCAGGTTTCCGGGTAGTCGGGCCCGGACTCCCCTCCAGTCTTGCCGGCCGCGGGCTTGCCGCTCTGCATCTTCCAGTGCGGGTCTTCACTCTTGATCCAGCGTGAGATCGCGTAGGCCGCCGGCCATGTCAGGACGAGCCCCAAGGCAACGGCAAGCGCGATGGGCTGCCACGCGTAAAAGCCCAGGGCGAGCACGACGATCACGAAACTGCCCACGAGGACGGAGCCCGTCATGAAGGTGAGCACGATGCTCAGGCGATCCAAGAAAGCCTCCTTTCCGGCCCCCGGAAGGTGGGGGTCGCTTGCGGGAGCCTCCGCAAAGGCGCCGGTTGCGGCATTAACGCGCGTTAAGGACCCGCGGGGCGGCTGCTGCCAGCCATGTGCACATGGTATCCTCGACCGCAGCCCCCGCACGGACCGCCGCGCAACTGCCCGACCGTCATGGCACGTTATTTTCGCGCGAGTTGGGCATCGACCTCACGCAGGCGACGCCCGCGCCGCTCTTTCGCTGGCTCTGCGCCGCCTTGCTGATGAGCGCCAGGATTTTGCATCGCACCGCGCTCGATGCCGCGAGGGCGCTGGCCGCGGCCGGGTGGACCACGGCGGACAAGATGGCCGCCAGCGCGTGGAAGGATCGCGTGCGCGTTCTCAACCGCGCGGGCTATGCCCGCTATGACGAAAGCACCGCGCGGATGCTGGGCGAGACGGCGGACCTTCTGATCGCGGAGTATGACGGCGATCTGCGCAACCTGCGTGCGGCCGCGGGCCGGGATTGCGCGGCGCAGCGTGCGCGGCTCAAGGCGTTCAAGGGCATCGGCGATGTCGGCGCCGACATCTTCTTCCGCGAGGTGCAGACGATCTGGACCGAACACTACCCGTTCATGGACGCCATGGCGCGCAAGGCGGCGCGGCGGCAGGGCCTGCCCGACGACGCCGATGCGCTTGCCGAACTGGTCGGGCGCGAACGCTATGCCGCTGTGCTTGCGGCGCTGGTCCGGGCCGAACTGGCCGACGGATCGGACTAGCGGACGGTGCCGTTGCGCGTCAGCTCAGTCCCTGTCCGACTTGCCGCGCGCCGCGCCGCCGGGAGACGGCATCGCGCCGTCATCGTCGTGCCGCGCGACCTGCACCCAGGTCGAAAGCGCCAGAACCGCGCCGAGCGAGAGGATCGCGGCGGCGATGCCCGGCAGGAATACGCCCGAGGTGGCCTCGATCTCGAGCAGGATGAGCTTGCGCACGACGGCAAGGACCCGATCACGATGACCGTCCTGACCTGCACGATTCCGCGCTGTCCGGCCGCCATCTGCTGCACCGAATGCGCCAGGTCGACCGCGATGATCGCGGCCAGCACCCGGTCGAACAGAAGCTGAAAGGTGGGGCAGTCGAGCGGGCTTGCGACATCGAGCGTCGCCTCGAAGGTCGCGCGCAGGAAGCTGAACGTGGCGAGCACGATCACGATGGCCATCCCCGGCAGCAGCGCCGCCGAGATGATCCGCTCGAACCAGGCATAGAGTGTTTCGAGATTCAATTCCTGTCTCCCTTGACTATGGCACAGGGCCAGCGGCCCATCGTTCCAACCAAGGCGCGCGGTCCGGCACCCGTGGCGGACAGACCGGTCACACGGCGCGCGCCGAGTGCGGGCCATGCGGGGAGCGCCTTTCGCAAGGAGCCGGGCCCGGACGGCAACCGGCGGTGACGCGCCGCTGGCCCTTCGGGCACGGGCACCGATGGACTCCGGGCCGCGCAGGTGAAACGCTGTGCGTATACTCCCGGTCTACGGTCGGCCGGGGGTCTTGCGGCCCGCGGAGGGCGTTGGAGCCTGTCGGTCACGAGGGGACCTGCGATGCGAGAGGGAGCCGATACATTGCGTGCCCGCGCGCGGGGCGGCGTTGTCCTACTGACACTCGCCAAGCATGCACCGGCCTTCGCGATGCTCTACCTTCCCCCGGCGATCTGGGCAGCCGCCGATGGCACCTGGGCGCTAGCGGTGCATCTGCTCTGGCCATCCGCGGTTGCGATCGCGGTCTTCGCCGCGGTCTGGCGCATGCCCCTGCCCGACGATCTGGGCGCGCTGGAGGCGATGGTTGCCGTCGCGCTCGTGTTCCTGATCGGCGCGGTCGGGGCCGTGCCCGCGTTCCATGCCCTCGGCATGCCGCTGCCCGACGCGCTGTTCGAGGCGATGAGCGGGCTGACGACGACCGGCCTCTCGGTCGCCAGCGCCCCCGATGCCTGGCCCTTCGCCGCCCATGCCCTGCGCGCCTGGCTGCAATGGGTGGGCGGTCTCGTGATCGCGACGGCTGTGCTGGCGCTGATCCTGCCGGCCGGGGTTCCGACGCGCCGCCTGGGCGAGGCCGGCATGGACGAGGCCGACCGCATCGCCTCTACAAGGCGCAAGGCGCGGCAGCTTCTCTCGGTCTATCTGGGGCTGACGGTGCTGATGGGCGCGGCCACGCTTGCCGCCATCCCGGACGGGCGGGAGGCGGTGGTTCTGACGCTCGCGGCGATCTCGACCGGGGGGTTCGCCCCGCGCGCCGACAGCCTGGCCTCGTATTCGGGGCTTGCGCAGGGCGTCGTGATGCTGACCTGCCTGCTCGGCTCGGTTTCGCTCCTGACCTATGCGCTGGCGCTGAAGGGCCGGTTCGGCGACGCCTGGCACCTGGGGTCTCTGCGACGGGTTCTGTCGGCGCTTGCGATCCTGTGCGCGATCTATGCGGTAGCGCTTGCCGCCTCGGGCGACGTGACCGCGGCAGAGGGCTATCGCCGCCTGCTCGACCTTGTCTCGGCGCTGACGACAGCGGGGTATTCGACAGGCGGCATGCCGTTGCCCGGCTTCGCGATGACGCTGTTCTTCGTTGCCATGATCCTGGGCGCCGATACCGGGTCCACCGGCGGGGGGCTGAAGCTGTCGCGCGCGGTTCTGATGCTGCAGGCGTTCCGCTACGCGCTGCGCGCGCCCTCGATGCCCGAACGCTCGGTCACGCCGCTGCGCCAGGACGGCGAGAAGGTGGCGGATCGCACCATCATCGGTGTGCTGGCCCTCGCCTTCATCTATGCCGGGGCGGCCCTGCTGGTCTGCGGGCATTTCACCTGGCGCGGCTATCCGCTGGCCCCCGCCCTGTTCGAGACGCTCTCGGCGCTCTCGACGGTGGGGCTATCCGCCGGACTCGTGGGCCCAGACCTGCCGTGGGACCTGAAACTGTCGTTGATCTTCGCGATGTGGCTGGGGCGCCTGGAGTTCATCGCGGTGCTCGTGCTGTTCCTGCCCCGCACCTGGCAGAAAGGACGCTGACATGCGCGTTGTAATCCTGGGCGCCTCGCGTTTCGGCGAAACCATCGCCGAATACCTGATCGGCGCCGACCACGAGGTCGTGCTGATCGACAAGGACCGGACCCGGCTGGAAAAGCTCGCCGAACGGCTCGATTGCGGCATGATCGAGGGCGACGGCACGATGCCCACAGTCCTGCGCGAGGCGTTCCGCGACGAGAACGACGTGTTCATCGCAGTGACCAACGCCTCGGACGACAATATACTTGCGTCCGTCGTGGCCCGCTCGGTCGGGTTCGGGCGCGTCATCCCGCAGATCACCGCGAGCGAACTGATCGACGTCTGCCACGAACTCGACCTCAACGACCTGATCAACCCGCATGCCACAGTCGCCGAGAATATCTGTGCGGGGCTCGTCGACCAGACGGCGATCGACGAGGAAACGGCCTTGCGCAACCAGCTGGCGCTGAAACGGGTCTACGTGCCCGAGCGGATGGCCGGCGCAAGGTTCGGCGATATCGAGACCCCCGAGGAGGCGCGCGTTGTCGCCCTGATCCGAGACGAGGACGAGATGTTCGCCACGGAAGAAAGCGAACTCCGCGAGGGCGATTACCTGCTGTTCGTGGTCGACCGCGACATGCTCGATGCCTTGTCGGACGCGTTTGCCGCCTGAGGCGGGGCCGACGATCCGGAGGGCGGCACCGGGCGGGTCCAGATGAACACGGCGACGGCCGACAGGATCACGACCTGAAGCGCAAGGATCGGCACCCCGACACCGAGCGCGAGGCTGATGAGAATCGTCGCCGCCATCGACAGAAGGGCCAGCCGCTTGGCCCGGGTAGAGATCGCGCGATGCTCGCGCCAATGCAGGATCGGGGTCCCGAGATGGGGGTGCCGGAGCAGCCAGTGGTAGAGAACCGGCGACGACCGCGCGAAGCAGAAGGCGGCCAGCAGCAGGAACCCCGTCGTGGGCAGCAGCGGCAGGAAGATGCCCAGAACGCCGAGCCCGAGCGCGACGGCCCCCGTGATCAACCATGCGGCGCGAACGAAGATCATGGCTCGACCCTACAGTGCCGCAACGGCAAGCGCCATGCGGCGGCGGCATCCGGCGGCAAAGGCGTCGCGGGCGCCTCAGTCACCCGAGATGAAGCGTCTCTCGATCTCTGCCTCCTGGCTCCGCATGAGCGCCCAGGCGGTGCGCATATGCGCCTCCATTATCGCGCGGGCGGCCCCGGCATCGCCCGCGCGAAGCGCCATCACCAGACGCACCTGGTAGTCGCGCCCCTTGGCCCAGAGTTCGGTATTGCGGGGCATGTAGAGCCGGCGGTAGACGGTCAGGTCGGACAGCAGGCTCACCATGAAATCGATGATGAAGCCCAGAAGCTGGTTCTCCGCTTGCTCGGCCAGTATCGCGTGGAACTTCAGGGAATTGACGTGCTGCTCGCGCTCTTCGTCGAGCGAGGCGGAGGGCGCGTCATAGGCGGCGATATTGGCCTCGAGCCGCGTGAGAACCTCTTCGGACAGCGTACCCGCCAGTGCGGCGGCGAGCTGGGGTTCCAGCGCAAGGCGCAGCTGGTAGATGTCGCCGAGGGTCAGGTTCTTGAAGTAGAAGTAGTTGCCCAAGAGCGCCTTGGCGCGCTGGCGGCTGACCTCGTGAACGAAACTGCCGCCGCCCGGCCCGGTGCGCGTCCGGATCAGCCCCTGCGCTTCCAGTATCCGCATCGCTTCGCGGATCGTGCCCTTGGACATACCGAAGCGGTCCATGAGGTCGGCCTCGCCCGGCAATCGGTCGCCCGGGCGCAGCTTCTGCGCGACGACCCAATCCTTGATCGCTTCGGCCACGCGGATCGGGCGGCTGGGCCGTTCAGAAGTTGATCGGGTGGTGGCAGGCGGCAAGCTGGTCGGTCCCCTTTTCGGTCAGCGGCGGGTCCTCTTTGCGGCAGATCTCCGTGGCCCGCGGACAGCGCCCGGCAAACGCGCAGCCGGTGGGCGGGTTCAGCGGGTCCGGGAGTTCGCTGTCCTTCTGTTCCGGTGCGGTCAGCGGTCGGCCGACGACGGGCGCGCTTTCCGCAAGAAGCCTTGTATAGGGATGTTTCGGCGCGTTGAAGATGCGCTCGGCCCGGCCGATCTCGACCACCGCGCCGAAGTAGAGCACCACGACCCGGTCGCTGACCGCCTCAACCACCGCCAGATCGTGACTGATGAAGAGATAGGTCAGCGCGAACTCGCGCCGCAGATCGGCCAGCAGATTCAGCACCTGCGCCTGAACCGACACGTCCAGCGCCGAGACCGGTTCGTCGAGGACGATGATCTCTGGCGCGGCGGCCAGAGCGCGCGCGATGCCGATGCGCTGCGCCTGCCCGCCCGAGAACTCGTGCGGGTATCGGCTCAGGAACTCCTCGCGCAGGTTGACGCTGTCGAAAATGTCGGCGATGCGAGTATCCCGGTCCGCGCGGTTCATCCCGTAAAGCCGCTTCAGCGGCGTTTCCATGATCTGCCGGACGGTCTTGCGCGGGTTGAGCGACGAGATCGGGTCCTGGAAGACATATTGGATCAGCCGCCCGAAGGCCGCCGGATCGGCATTGTCGAGCGCCTTGCCGGCGATCTCGATATGGCCGGTGGTGGGCTCCAGCAGGCCCACCAGCATCCGCGCGAGCGTGGACTTGCCGCAGCCGGATTCGCCGACGACCCCCAGCGTCTCGCCCGTCTCGACCGAGAACGACATCGGCCGCACCGCGCGCACGCCGGGCCGCGCCTTGCCGAAGAGCGGCTTGCCGAGGTCGAAGGTCTTGGACAGCTCGGTGACCTTGAGCGCGGGCATCAGACGGCCTCCTCGGGGTGCAGGCAGCGCACGGCGCGCGGCGCGGTGCCCTCCAGCGGGATGGCGCCCTGGCGGCAATCCTCCTGCGCCTTGTCGCAGCGGGGTGCGAAGGCGCAGCCCTCGGGCAGATTGTCGACCACCGGCGGCAGGCCCGGGATCGAGGCGAGCTTGCGCTTGCCGGTGCCGAGTTCCGGCACGCAGGCGATCAGGCGCTTGGTGTAGGGATGCGCGGGGGCGTCGAGCACCTGCCTCGTCGGACCCTCCTCGACGATGCGGCCGGCATACATCACCGCCACCCGGTCGCAAAGCTGTGCCACCACGCCGAAATCGTGGGTGATGAAGATGATCGCCAGCCCCCGCTCGCGCCGCAGGTCATCGAGCAGCGCGAGGATTTGCGCCTGCACCGTGACGTCGAGCGCCGTGGTCGGCTCGTCGGCGATGATCACGTCGGGGTCGTTGGCCATCGCCATCGCGATGCCCACCCGCTGGCGCATTCCGCCCGACATCTCGTGCGGGTAATTGCCGAGCCGGCTTTCCGCATTGGGGATGCGCACCGCCGTCAACAGGTCCAGCGCCTTGGCGCGGGCCGCCCGGTCGGACGTGTCGTGATGCACGCGGATCGCCTCGACCAACTGGTCGCCCACCTTGTAGAGCGGGTGCAGCGTCGCCAGCGGGTCCTGGAAGATATAGGCCACGTTCTCGCCCCGGCGGCGGCGCAGCCGTTCGTAGCGCGCGCCCAGCAGGTCCTCGCCCGCGTAGCGCACCGCGCCGCCGGTGATCACCCCCGGCGGCGAGGGCACGAGCCCCATGACCGACAGCGCGGTGACCGACTTGCCCGACCCGGATTCGCCGATCACGCCGACGCATTCGCCGGGCTTTACGTGCAGCGACACCCCGCCCACCGCGCGATAGACCCGCGTGCCGACATGGAACTGGGTTTCCAGCGCGTCGAGGTCCAGAAGGCCGCGCTGCTCGGCCGCCGGCACCGGCCCCTTGCGGTCGACCAGCGTCACCGCCCGCGGCCGCGACAGCGCGCCCGATTTCAGCCGCGGGTCCAGCGCGTCCCGCACCCCGTCGCCCAGCAGGTTGATGCTCATCACGATCAGGAAGATCATCACGCCCGGCACGATCGAGGTATGGGGCGCCGTGATCAGCGCCGCCCGCGCCTCGCCCAGCATCGAACCCAGATCGGCCACCGGCGGCTGCGAGCCGAGCCCGAGGAAGGAAAGCCCCGCGGTTTCCAGGATCATCCAGCCCACCGTGGTCGACATCGCGATGACGATGGTCGAAAGCACGTTCGGCAAAAGCTCGCCGACCAGGATGCGGGTATGGCCGAGGCCCGAGAGCTTCGCCGCGTCGATGAACTCGCGCCCCGCCAGCCCCACGGTGATTCCGCGGATGTTCCGGGCGAAGAAGGGGATGTTGACCGCCGCCACCGCGATCAGCGCGTTCATCAGCCCAGGGCCGAGGGCCGCGACGATGGCCAGCGCCAGCAAGATGTAGGGAAACGCCATCAGCATGTCGATGCCGCGCATGATGACGTTGTCGATCCGCCCGCCGAAATAGCCCGCGACAATGCCGATGGTCGACCCGATCGTCGCCGCGATCAGCGCCGCGGCGATGCCCACGGCCAGCGACAGCCGCGTCCCATGTAGAAGCCGCGAAAGCAAGTCGCGGCCCAGGTGATCGGTGCCGAGGACATGCCCCTCGGTGAACGGCCGCGCGAAGCGGTCTGCGGTCGCGGTCGCGTTCGGGTCGGGCAGCGGCAGAAGCGGTGTCACCAACACGAGGATCAGGATCGCACCCAGCACCACCGCGCCCAGCGCGGCCAGGCGGTTGCGGAACAGGAGTTTCAGGAACTGCGCCATGCCTGCCTCAGGTCTTGATCCGCGGGTCGAGCAGGCTTTGCGCCACGTCGACGGCGATGTTGAACAGCACATAGCAGGCGGCGACGAAGACCACGCCGCCCTGCACCAGCAGGATGTCGCGCTTCAGGATCGCGTCGACCAGCATCCGGCCCACCCCGGGCCACTGGAACACCATCTCGATATAGACCGCGCCCGACAGCACGAAGCCTGCCTGGATGCCGAGCACCGGGATGATCGACACCATCGCGGCCCGCAGCGCATGGCCCATGATCACGCGCCGTTCCGGCACCCCCTTGGCGCGCGCGGTGCGGATATAGTCCTGCCGCAGCACCTCCAGCATGGCCGAGCGCGACAGCCGCGCGATCACACCGGTCGCCACGACCGCCAGCGCGGTGGCCGGCATGACCAGGTGTTTCAGCAGGTCGGGCAGATCGCCGCCGCCATAGATCGCGTACATCCCCGAGACCGGCAGCCATTGCAGGTTCACCGCGAAGAGGAGGATCATCATCATGCCGAGGAAGAAGGACGGGATCGAGATGCCGATCAGCACGGTGAAGGTGATCGCCTTGTCCGCGATCCCGTATTGCCGTGCGGCCGAGACCACGCCGGCCAGAATGCCCAGAACCGAGCAGATCACGAAGCTCGTGCCGGCCAGGATCAGCGTGGCGTTGAACCGTTCCAGCACCTCGTCGAGCACCGGGCGGTTCAGGCTGAAGCTGCGCCCGAAATCGCCCTGCAGCATGTTGCCGAGCCAGATGAAGTACCGCTGCACCAGGGGCTTGTCCAAGCCGAGGTCGCGGTTCAGCTTTTCCACGTTCTCGGGCGTGGCATAGCTCCCGAGGATCGCGGTCGCCGGATCGCCCGGGATCATCGCCATGATCAGGAAGACGATGATCGTGATCCCCAGGAGCACCGGGATCGCCGAGACCAGTCGTTGCAGGATATAGACGCCCATCGCGGACCTCCAGATGCGGGCAAGAGTCCCCGGGAGTCTTGCCAAGGCTATCGCAGAAGCCTTGGGGGCGGGGTCCGGCCCTCGGCCGGACCCCGCCAGGCCGTCAGTTCTTCACGACGTTCTCAAGCTGCAGCAGGAAGGAGGGTTCGAGCGAGAAGTTGTCGACCCGGTCCGAGGTCACCGCGTTCTGCTTCCAGTTCGCGACGAAGACCCAGGGCGCATCCTCGTGGACGATCTCCTGCATCTCCTTGTAAAGCCGCGCGCGCTCTTGCTGATCGGTCGCCACGCGCGCCTCTTCCAGAAGGCGGTCGACCTCCTCGTTCGAGTAGTAGCCCGAGTTGAACCCGCCTTCGCTCGGCCAGGCCTCGGTCCGGAGCGCCAGATAGGGCAGCGTGTCGGGATCGTTGGTCATCCAGGCCATCTCGGCCATGTCCGCCTTGCCTTCGAGCCCGGGATTCACCTCGCCGAGGAAGGTGTTCCATTCATAGGTCTCGATCCTGACGTCGAAGCCCACGGCGTTCAGGTCGGCCTGGATGGCGGTACCCATCGGGATCGGGTCCAGCATGCCCGAGCCGCCCTCGGTAACGTAGAAGGTCAGCTCGGCCCCTTCCGCGATGCCGGCCTCTTCCAGCAGCGCGCGGGCCTTTTCGGGATCGTAGGGATAGGGTTCCAGCGCCTCGTTATGTGCCCACGCGAAGGCGGGCGGCGTCGGCCCGGCGGCGACCTCGGCCGTGCCTTCCAGCACGTCGTTCACGATCGCCTGCTTGTTGATCGCATAATTCGCCGCCTGGCGCACCCGCTTGTCGGCAAAGGGCCCTTCCTTCGCATTGAGGATCAGGAACCACAGATGGGGACCGGCCTGCTCGACCACGTTGAAGTCCTGGCCCTGGAACTGGCTCAGCGAGGTCGGCGGCACCTCGACCATCATGTCGATCCCGCCCGCCAGCATCTCGGCCACGCGCGTGTTGGCGTCGGTGATCGGCCGGAACACGACCGCATCGGTCCCCGCCGGGTCGCCCCAGTAGTCCGGGTTGCGCTCGATCACCACCGCCTCGTTCGAGCGCCATTCGGCGAAGGTGAAGGGCCCGGTGCCCACCGGATTGCGCCCGAAATCCGCGCCGTCCTTTTCCACCGCAGCGGGCGAGACCATCAGCCCGGTCGGGTAGGCGAGGTTCGACAGGAAGGGCGCATAGGGCTCGCTGAGGGTGAAATTCACGGTGAGGTCGTCCACCGCCTCGGTTTCTTCGATGGACGAGAAGAAGAAGGCCAGCGGAAACGGGCCGGTATCGTGATAGGGGTGATCTTCGTTCAGCATCCGGTCGAAGTTGAACTTCACCGCCTCCGCGTTGAACGGCGTGCCGTCGTGGAAACTCACGCCCTCGCGCAGGGTAAAGGTGTATTCGGTGCCGTCCTCGGAGATTTCCCAGTCCGTGGCCAGCGCGGGCGCCACCTCCAGGGTGCCGGGCTCGTAGCGCACCAACCCCTCGTAGAGATTCACCAGGATCCGGAAATCGTTGACCGCCGTCACCGCCGCGGGGTCGAGCGATTTCGGCTCGGCGATCTGGCCGACGATCAGCACGCCCGGCGGTGTCTGCGCGGATGCGGGCCCGTCGAAGGCGCCCAGCGAAAGCGTTGTCATCGCGGCAAGAATCAGCGCCCGGCGCGTCAGGTCGAGGGTCGTCATGTCGTGAAATCTCCCTGTTGGCAGCATCATTAATTTATCATGATAATTTACACCGATCAATTCATCATGATAATTTGGCACCTCCACCAAGACGCGTGATCCATGACCTTTTCGATTCTTGCGCGCGACCCCGAGAGCGGGGCGATCGGCGGCGCCGCCGCCACGGGCAGCTACTGCGTGGGCGGCTGGGTGTTGCGCGGCGCGCTGGATGCCGGGATGTCGGCCAGCCAGGGCGCGGCCCCGTCGACCTTCTGGGGCGAGGATGTTCTGAGCGCCATGCGCGACGGCATGGGGGCCGCCGACGCGGTCGGCGCGGTCACCGGCACGGATGCGGGGCGGGACTGGCGGCAACTGTCGGCCATGAACCTTGCGGGGGAGGGCGCCGTCTTCACCGGCGTGGCCAACACGGGCGAAACTGCGGAGCGCGTCTTCGAGAACGGGGTGGCCGCGGGCAACCTGCTGGCCTCGGCGGGGGTGGTCGAGGCGATGGTCGAGGAGGTCTTGTCCGCCAAGGGCGCCTTCGACCACCGCCTGCTTTCCGCGCTCCGCGCGGCCGAGGCGGCGGGCAGCGACAGCCGCGGGCTGTTTTCCGCGGCATTGCTGGTACTGCATCCCGAGCGGCCGCCGCTCAGCCTGCGGGTGGATTATGATGCCGACGACCCGGTCGGTGCGCTGGCGGTGCTGCGGGAAAAAACCTCGACGGGCGGCTATGCCGACTGGCTGCGCGAGGTGCCGACCTGGACCGACCGGGGGCGGACCGGTGCGCGGTAAGTGGGGGGCGGAGGCCGCGCGGCGCCTCGCGCGTCTGGCCGAGGTCTCGGAGCCCGGGCCCGGTGTCACCCGCCTGCCCTTCAAGCCCGAGCATCGTGCCGCACTCGACCTGCTGTCGGGCTGGATCGCGGAGGCCGGGCTGAGCGTCACGCTCGACGATGCCGGCACGCTGGTCGGGCGCCATGAGGGGCCGCCCGGCGCCCGCACCTTCTACCTTGGCTCGCACCAGGATTCGGTGCGCGAGGGTGGGGCCTATGACGGCATCATGGGGGTCGTCCTGCCGCTGCTCGCGCTTGAAAAGCTGCGCCGTGACGGGGTTTCGCTGCCCTGCGCCGTCGAGGTGCTGGCCTTCGCCGACGAGGAGGGCGTGCGCTTTCCGACCGCGCTGATCGGCTCGCGGGCGCTCGCGGGTAGCTATGACTCGGCGGTGCTGGAGACGGCCGATGGCGACGGCGTGACCCTGCGCGCGGCGATGGAGGATTTCGGCCTCGACCCCGACCGCATCCCGGAGCTGAAGCGTCCGCGCGAGACCGCTCTCGGCTTTCTGGAGACTCATATCGAGCAAGGCCCGGTGCTGGAAGCGGCGGGCGAGGCGCTTGGCGTCGTCACCGCGATCTGCGGGATCGAGCGGCACCGGATCACCGTCACCGGAAAGACGGGCCATGCCGGCACGCTGCCGATGGCGGGGCGGCGCGACGCACTCGTCGGCGCGGCGGCACTGGTGGAGGAGGTCCGCCGCCTTGCCTTGGCGACGCCCGGCCTGCGCGGCACCGTGGGCTCGCTGAGCATCCGTCCGAACGTGGTGAACGCGGTGCCCCGCGAGGCCCTAATGACGGCCGAGTTTCGCGCGGCCGATGATGCGGACCGCGCGGCGGCAGGCCGCGCGCTTCATCGCTTCGCCGCCGAGTTGGCCGCGCGCGAGGGGCTGCAGATCGATATCGCGCGCAGCTATGTGCAACCGGTGCAGCTCTGCGATCCCGACTTGTCCCGCCGCTTGCGCGCATCGGTGATGGACTCCGGCGGTCGCGGCATGGACGTGCCCTCGGGCGCGACGCACGATGCCTCGGCGATGGCCGATCTCTGCCCGATGGCGATGCTGTTCGTGCGCTGTCGCGGCGGTGTAAGCCACAGCCCCGACGAATATGCCGCCCCGGACGATCTCGACATGGCGATTCGCGCGATCGCGCACTTTCTTGCCAGCCTTTGAACCGGTACGAGACGGCCCGCGAGTATAACGGGCCCCAAGGGCACGAGACGCATTCGCAAGGCACCGCCGTCCATCGCGGGCGGCAAGGCGCATGGACCGAACCCACCCGTTCGGAGAAATCGCGTGGGGTTTCACACGGGTGTCACGCGCGTTGCTCATACGAGCAGGCGAGGTGCGCTTATGGACAGACGGACAGCGATTCTAGAGACGGCGCAAAGCCAGGGACGTGTCACGGTCGACCGCCTGGCCGCGCAATTCGGAGTGTCGGCCCATACGATCCGACGCGATCTCAACGCGCTCTGCGAGGAAGCGAAGCTGCGGCGGTTGCACGGGGGCGCCGAGTTCATCGACGGCAGCGCCAACATGCCCTACGCGGCGCGCGCGATCCTGAACCTGGAGGCGAAGCAGGCAATCGCGACCACGGTCGCGAAGATGGTCTTTGACGGCGCAACCGTCTTCATCTCGATTGGGACGACGCCGGCCATCGTTGCCCGTGCCCTGCTGGCGAAGGAGGGGCTGACCGTCATCACGAACAATCTCAACGCGGCGATGACCCTGTCGGAGAACGCCACCTGCCGGATCATCCTGCCCGGTGGCGAAATGCGCCTACCGGACCGGGACTTTCTCAACGCCGCGGCGATCGGCCTGTTCGATGCCTACAGGGCGGATTTCGGGATTTTCGGCGTCGGCGGCATCGACGAGGACGGCAGCCTGCTGGATTTCCACGCGCCCGAGGTGGCCGCCCGCGAAGCGATCCGCAGAAACAGCCGACGCGCCGTTTTGGTGGCCGACCACACCAAGTTCGGGCGCCGCGCCGCGGCCGTGGGCGGTCGCCTAGACGAGCAGGACCTCGTGGTGCTCGATTCCCGGCCGCAGCCTCCGTTCGCAGCATTGCTTCCCCCCATCGCGGCGCGTCTCGTCATTGCGGACCAGGAGCGGCCGAGATGAGCGAGGAGCCTTATGTTGCGCTGTCGGAGGTGACGCGCCAATGGGCCGGGCACGGGGGCGTGCGCGACATCTCGCTCGACGTCACGCGGGGCAGCTTCGTGTCCGTTCTCGGCCCGTCCGGCTGCGGGAAATCGACCCTGTTGCGCCTGATTTCGGGGTTGGAGCGCCCCGAGGCGGGCCGCGTGCATATCGCCGGTCGCGACGTAACCCACCTGCAAGCCTCGCGCCGGGGTCTGTCGATGGTGTTCCAGTCCTATGCCCTGTTCCCGCACCTGAACGTCCGCGAGAACATCCTGTTCGGCATGCGGGTGCGGCGCGCATCGCGGCACGAGTGCGCGGCCAAGCTCGCCGACGCCGTCGAGATGCTGGGGCTCGCGGGGCTGGAGGGGCGCAAACCCGCGGCGCTCTCGGGCGGTCAGCGGCAGCGCGTCGCCCTGGCCCGCGCCGTTGTGTCGGGCCACCCACTGTGCCTGATGGATGAGCCGCTGTCCAACCTCGACGCCAAGCTGCGGCACTCGGTGCGCCGCGACATCAAGACGTTGCAACGGCGGCTCGGTCTGACGGTCGTCTACGTGACCCACGACCAGACCGAGGCGATGTCGCTGTCGGACAAGGTGGTGCTGATGCGCCAAGGCCGGGTCGAACAGATCGGCGCGCCCGAGGCGCTTTATGCCGCCCCTGTCAGCAGCTTCGCCGCCGAGTTCATCGGCGATCCGCCGATGGCGATGATCGATGGCGCGGCGCTGGGCGCACCCGGCGCGCGGGTCGGCATCCGCCCGGCGCACCTGACCATCGCCGAGCCGCGCCGGGCCGATCTGGAAGGCACGGTCCGCGACGTCGAGTACATGGGCGCGCACACCCACATCGTGATCGACCATCCGGCCGCGCGCGGGCTGGTGATCTCCGTCCAGGGGCATGCCGACCGGCGTCCGGGCGAGGCCATCGGGCTGGTGCTGCCGCGGGAACACCGGGTCCTTTTCGACGCCGACACCGGTCGGGTCAAAAAGGACCCGCAGCAGGATTGCGGGACCAACCATCGCCAAACGGGACCCCGCGATAGCCGCAAGGCACTTCAACCCCATCCGTCAAACGATTGAAGAGGAAGACCCATGCTGCGCTATGCACCTGCCACCGTCATGCTCGCCGCGAGCACGGCGCTTGTCAATCCGGCCGCGGCCGAGACCGAACTGACCATGTATTACCCCATCGCCGTGGGCGGACCGCTGACCCAGGTGGTCGACGGGATCGTCGCCGAGTTCGAGGACCGGAACCCCGACATCACCGTCAACGCGATCTATGCCGGCAATTACGACGACACCCGCATCAAGGCGCTGTCGGCGCTGAACTCGGGCGATCCGGCACAGCTGGCCGTGATGTTCTCGATCGACGTCTACGACCTGATCGAGCAAGACCTGATCGTGCCCTTCGACGACGTGGTCGAGACCGAAGAAGAGCGTGCGTGGCTGGACAGCTTCTACCCCGCGCTGATGGCCAATGGCACCGTCGAGGGCCAGACATGGGGCGTGCCCTTCCAGCGTTCGACCATCGTGGCCTACTACAACAAGGACATGTTCCGCGACGCCGGGCTCGCCCCCGAAAAGGCGCCGACGACGTGGGACGAGATGGTCGAGATGGGCAGGGCGCTGACCACCGACGACCGCTGGGGCCTGATGATCCCGTCGACCGGCTACCCCTACTGGATGTTCCAGGCGCTGGCGATCCAGAACGGCAAGGAGTTGATGTCCGATGACGGGCTCACCACCTATTTCGACGCCCCGGCGGTGGTGGACACGCTGGCGTTCTGGAAATCGCTTTCGACCGAGCATGGCATCATGCCCGAGGGCACGGTCGAATGGGGCACGCTGCGCCAGGCTTTCCTCGAGGGGCAGACCGCGATGATGTGGCATTCCACCGGCAACCTGACCGCGGTCAAGGACAACGCGGAGTTCGATTTCGGGGTCGCCATGCTGCCCGCGAACGGGCGCCTGGGGTCGCCCACCGGCGGCGGCAACTTCTACCTCTTCAAGGACTCGACCGACGAAGAGAAGCAGGCCGCGCTGAAACTGATCAAGTTCATGACCTCGCCCGAGCAGGCCGCCGAATGGTCGATCGCCACCGGCTACATGGGCGTCTCGCCGGCGGCGTATGAAACCGAGGCACTGAAGGCCTATACCGCCGAGTTCCCGCCCGCGCTGGTCGCGCGCGATCAGCTGGACCACGCGGTGGCCGAGTTCTCGACCTTCGAGACCGCTCGCGTGCGCGAGGGGCTGAACAACGCGATCCAGGCCGCGCTGACCGGCACCAAGTCGCCGGAAGAGGCACTGGGCGAGGCGCAGGCCGCCGCCGAACGCCTGCTGTCGGCCTACCAGTAAGCCGATGCACCGGCGCCGGGTCCGCCCGGCGCCGGCACACGAAAGGCCGCGCATGTCCGACCAAGCCGCCCTATGCCGCCGCCGGCAGGCCATCCATGGATGGCTGCTGCTGACGCCCGCGCTCGTGATGCTGACGACCTTCGCCTTCTACCCCACGGTCGCGACGGTCTGGACCAGCCTGTTCTCCCGCGGCACAAGGCGGCGGCCCGCGGAGTTCGTCGGGGCCGAGAACTACCAGCGGCTGTTCGACGACCCGACCTTCTGGCTGGTGGTCAAGAACAACCTCTTCTACGCGGGCGTAACGATCCCGATTTCCATCGCGATCGCGCTGGCCATGGCGCTTTGGGCCAATTCCAGGATCCCCGCGCGCAGCTTCGTGCGCACCGCCTATTTCACGCCGACGGTCCTGCCGATGATAGCAGCGGGCAACCTGTGGCTGTTCTTCTACACCCCCGGTTTCGGCGTGCTCGACCAGATCGGCGCGCTGTTCGGCGCAGGGTCCGTCAACTGGCTGGGCCAGCCGGAAACCGCGCTCTGGGCGGTCTGCGCGGTGACGATCTGGAAGGAGGCGGGGTTCTTCATGATATTCTACCTTGCCGCGCTGCAGACCATCCCGCCCGACCTGAAGGAGGCCGCCGAGATCGAGGGCGCCTCCCGCTGGGCTTATACGCGGCGGGTGGTGCTGCCGCTGTTGATGCCGACGACGCTGTTCATCCTGGTCAACGCGATGATCAACTCGGTCAAGCTGATCGATCATCTGTTCATCCTGACCAAGGGCGGGCCGTCGGATGCCTCGAAACTCATCCTCTACTACATCTGGGAAAACGCCTTCGCCTTCTTCGACGCGCCGGCGGCCGCGGCGATGACGATGCTGGTGCTCTGCGTGCTCGGCGCCCTCGCCGCCTTCCAGTTCTTCGTCATCGACCGCCGGACCCACTACAGATGAGCGTTCTCAACCGTCTCGAACCGTTGCTTGCGCTGCTGCTGGCGATTGCGTGGATCTCGCCGCTTGTCTTCTCGGTCTGGGCGGCATTTCATTCCAGCACCGACGCGGTCAACTTCAACCTGGCCGCGCCATGGACGCTGGAGAATTTCCGCACCGCTTGGGCCGGGGCCGACTGGCTGCGCTATGCGCTCAATTCGTTCCTGCTTGTGACGTCCGTCCTTATCGGGCAGTTCGTCCTCTGCACGCTTGCCGGCTTTGCCTTCGCGCAGGTCGCGTTCCGGGGCAAGGATGTGGTGTTCGTCCTCGTCCTGTTGCAACTGTTCATTCTTCCCGAAGTGCTGATCGTCGAGAACTACAAGGTGGCCACGGAACTGGGCCTGCTCGACAGCATCCTCGGCATCGGCGCGCCCTACATGGCGTCGGCCTTCGGCATCTTCCTGATGCGACAGGCCTTCAAGTCGGTGCCAAAGGAACTGGACGAGGCCGCGCGGGTCGAGGGTTGTTCGCTTCTGGGCGTGCTGTGGCGGGTCTACGTTCCGGCGGCACGGCCCACCTATCTGGCCTATGCGCTGGTCTCGGTTTCGACGCACTGGAACAATTTCCTCTGGCCGCTGGTCGTCACCAATACGGAGGCCGCGCGCCCCCTCACCGTGGGGCTGTCGATCTTCGGCGCGCCGGAGAACGGGGTCGACATATCGGTGATCTCGGCCGCGACCCTGATGGTGATCGCACCACTCCTGGTGCTGTTCCTGCTGTTCCAGAGGCGGTTCGTCCAGGCCTTCCTGCGGGCGGGCATAAAGTAGGACGAGGGCCGGTGGCAGCAGGGCGCGGCGGTCTTTCCCGTGTCGTTCATGGCGCGCGCCCGGTTTCGGCCAAGCCGCCCGGTTCATGCGGACCGCGGGCGGTTGGCCCGCGGTTTGCCATGTTTCGCGTTCAGGCGCGCTTGTCTCCGGTGATCATCGCGTGGGCGAGGTTTTCGCGATGGACCATGCTGGCCCAGGCCACGCCGCCGACATGCAGCAGGATCAAGAGCACGGAGAGGTTCGCGGCGGTCTCGTGGATGTCCTCCCACGCGGTCTCGCCGCCCGCGTGGCCCTCGCGTTCCTCATGTTCCTGGCGCTCGTAGCTTGCGACGCCGCCCTCGCCGCCGCTCTCGCTCTGCGCGATCAGCCCGGCCAGCGGACCTTCGCCTTCCTCTTCGGCCAGCACCGCCATGCCGGAAAACGCGGTGGCGCCCAGCATGACCAGGAGCGCCACGGTCATCGCGCCGCCGGCGGGGCTGTGGCCTATATGGCGTTCGGCCGAGCCCGCGACCAGCCGCTTGAGATAGGCGACGACCTTGCCGGGCCCGGTCACGAAGTCGGAGAAGCGCGCGCGCTCGGGCCCCACGAGGCCCCAGAAGATGCGCAGCGTCACCGTGGCCGCGATCGCGTAGCCGGCCCAGACATGGAGCCATTCCGGCTCGCCCTCGGTGAGGTAGGCGGTGGCGAAACCCGCCACCAGGACCCAGTGCCCGACGCGCACCACCGGGTCCCAGACCCGGACGCGCGCCTCGGCTTGCGCCGTCTGCTCCGCCATCAGTCGTCGTCCCGGCCGAGGCGGGTCGCGGGGGCGCCGGTGGCCGGATCCAGATAGGCCTCGACCACCATCCCGTTGGCGTCGCGCATCTTGACCTCCCAGTAGCGGCCGTCCTCGCGCTCGGCCTCGAGGACGGTGTAGCCCTGGCTCTCCAGTTTCGCGATCAGCTCGCCGAGCGGCATCCACCGGGCGGGCTGGGCCATCGCGGGTGCGGTTTCGGGCGAGGCTTGCGCCTCGCCGAGGGCGACCAGGCCCGCGGCGGAAGCCAGGGCGGCGGTGAACAGGATCGTGCGTTTCATGGGGGTCTCCCGTGCTTGGTTTCACCTTGCCGGCACGTGGACCGGCTGCGATGGGACCGGTCTATCCGCAGGCGCCTGACGCCGGCCTGACCGCGCTTGTCAGCGCCCTGTCAGGCGGGGCAGAGTAGCGCCGTCACCATGAAACGGTTCGCTCTCCTCGCCTCGATCCTGGTCCTCGCCGCGCCCGCGCCGGCCGAGCGCGATCACGACCGCGCGCGCCGCGCCCTTGAACGGGGCGAGATCCGGCCCCTGCACAGAATCCTGCCCGAGGTGGAAGACCGTTTCGACGCGCGGCTTCTGGAGGTCGAGCTGGAACGCGAGGAGGGCCGCCTGGTCTACGAGATGGAACTGATCACGCGGGACGGACGACTTCTGGAGGTGCTCGTCGACGCCGCCTCGGGCCAGGTGCTGGAGCACGAGATCGAGGACGACGACTGATGCGCGTGCTCGCCGTCGAGGACGACCCGCGGATCGCGGCCGACCTGTCGGCCGCGCTGGAAGCCGCGGGGTTCCGCGTGGAAACCTGCGCCGATGGCGAGGAGGCGTGGTTCCTGGGCGATACCGAGGCGTACGGGCTGGTGGTTCTGGATCTCGGCCTGCCGGGGCTCGACGGGCTGACGGTCCTGAAACGCTGGCGCGCGAACGGGCGCGAGATGCCGGTTCTGGTGCTGACCGCGCGCGGCACCTGGACGGAACGCGTCGAGGGCATCGACGCCGGCGCCGACGACTACCTGCCCAAACCGTTCCGGATGGAGGAGCTGGTGGCCCGCGCCCGCGCGCTGGTGCGCCGCTCGGCGGGGCGCGGCAGCGCGCTGCAGGAGGCGGGCGCGCTCGCGCTCGACACGACCCGCATGGCGGTCAGCTTGCGCGGCGTGCCGGTGCAGACCACGGCGCTGGAGTATCGCCTGCTCGCCTACCTGATGCTCAACCGCGACCGCGTGGTGCCGCCCACGGAACTGCTGGAACACCTCTACGGCGACGACGATGCGCGCGAGGCCAACGCGCTGGAGGCGCTGGTGGCGCGGCTGCGGCGCAAGCTGGGCGCGGGCGTGATCGGCACGCGCCGCGGCTTCGGCTATTTCCTCGAAGCCGGGGCGCCCGCGCCGTGAGGCGGCTGTCGCTGCGGCTGCGGCTGGCGCTGGCCGGGGCGGTCGCGGTGACGCTCGCGATCCTCTTGTCCTCGCTGGGGCTCGCCGCGCTCTTCGGCGCGCATGTCGAACGCCGCGCGCTGGCCGAACTCTCGGTGCAGCTCGACCAGGTGCTGGCCGGGGTCGAGCGCGCCCCCGACGGCACGCTGGAACTGACGACCGCCCCCGCCGATCCGCGCTTCCGGCAGGTCTATGGCGGGCTCTACTGGCAGATCGAGGCGGGCGGGCAGGTGCTGCGCGCGCGCGCGCTCTGGGATTACGAAATCCCGCTGCCCGCCGACACGCTGGGCGACGGGGCCGAGCATGTGCACGACCTGCCGGGCCCGGCGGGCCAGCCGCTGCTGGCGATCGAGCGCAGCGTGACCCTGCCCGACCGGCTGGGCGGCGACGCGATGCGCGCGGCCGTGGCGATGGACCGGACGGACCTCGCCGCCGCGCGCGCCGGGTTCCTGCGCGACCTCATCCCCTATTCGGCGCTGCTCGCGGCGGCGCTGATCCTCGCGGGCTGGGCGCAGATCGCCGTGGGTCTCCGCCCGCTCGGCGCGATCCGCGCCCGCGTGGCCGATATCCGCACCGGCCGGGCGCGTCGCGTGGGGGGCGATGTCCCCGCCGAGGTGCAGCCGCTCGCCGCCGAGGTCGACGGCCTGCTGGCCGCCCGCGAACAGGAGGTCGCGCGCGCCCGCACCCGGGCGGGCGACCTCGCGCACGGGCTCAAGACGCCGCTCCAGGCGCTGATGGGCGAGGCCGGGCGGCTCCGGGCCGAGGGGCGCGGTGCCGCGGCCGACGCGGTCGAGGAGATCGCCGGCGCGATGCGCGCCCATGTCGACCGCGAGCTTGCGCGCACCCGCGTCGCCATGCGGGGGCGCCAGGGCCGCGCCGACCTTGCCGATGTCGTCGCGGGGCTCGTGCGGGTCATGCGCCGCACCGGGGAAGGGGCGCGGTGCGACTGGCGCGTGGACCTGCCCGAAGGTCTCGCGGTCGCCGCCGATCCCGGCGACCTCTCCGAGGCGCTGGGGGCGCTGATCGAAAACGCCGCGCGCCATGCCCGCACGCGGGTCGAGATCGGCGCGCAGCCCCGCGGGGGCCGGGTCCAGATCGTCCTCCGCGACGACGGCCCCGGCATCCCGCCCGACCGGATCGACGCGCTGATGGCGCGCGGCGCGCGGGCCGACACCCGCGGCTCGGGCCTCGGCCTCGCCATCGCGCGCGACATCGCCGAGGCGCTGGACGGCACGCTTTCGCTGCGCCCGGCCTCGCCCGGGCTCGAGGCGCGCCTGTCCCTGCCCGCAGCCGACAGCGTCCTGACAGATCGCTGACACCCCGGGTCAGCCCGGTGTCAGCCACCCCGTGCGATGACCGCCGCGGTTGAGGCGTAGGACGCGCGCGACAGCGCGGAGCGGTTTCGGCGAGGACCTTGCCAATGGCGGTTGATCGGCGTTGATCGCGAAGGCCGGCCAAAGTGGGGACGCGCGCAGACATCGGGTTCTGTTGCGAACCGCCTGCCTTCCACACCGCAAGCGTCCGGTGGGACGCATCCTCGTTCCCGACAGGGCCTGCGTTTGGCGCATGGCCCCGTCCGACCGCACGATCATCCGTCCGGTTGCGGCATAACGCTGAGCGCCTGGCCGTTGCTCCAGACCACCGCCTCGTAGCAGACTTGGGCGCCGGCCCCGCCGCACCACCCGCCATCCCGCGCGATGAGCAGGATCGGGCGGCCGTCCCACTCGACCATCCGCCAGCCTTCCGCCTGGAAGGAGCGCACGGCATCCTCGACAACGGCATGCAGCATGCAGCCCCCCGAACCGCAATAGGCCGACATCATCGACGAACAGGAAAAAGCGCTTTCGTCCACGATACGGTCAATCGGCTCCTGACCGTCGAGATTCATCTCGCGAACAGCGGCGCCGGCGTCGAAGCGGCCGTTCTCGTAGCTCTCGCAAAAGGCGCGGGCCTCGCCGAGGATCGCGGCGACCGGGTCGGCCTGCTGTGCGGACGCACCCGCCGCGGCCAAGGACAGGCCTATGCAGGCAAGCAGCCCGCCGGCCGTAGCGGTGACGGGGCCAAGTTGTCTGGGGGTCATGCGGGTCCTCCGGTTCGGGCGGCGCGGCGTCCTGCCGCCTCCGCAGTATTCGCCGTGTCAGTCGATGCCGACGCCGATAACCATGCGACGGGCTGCGCGCCGCCCCGCACTGCGCGTTTCGGATCGGCGTCCGGGCTCAATTCGCGGCCTTGCGGATCAGCCGGACGATCACGATCAGCAGGACGGCGCCAATCACTGCACCGACGAAGCTGCCGACCCAACCGCCGAGCGGGATGCCGAGCGCCGGCAGGACCCGCCCGGCGAGGAGCGCCCCGCCGATGCCGATCAGCACGTCGCCCCAGAAGCCCGAGCCGCTGCCCTTGACGATCAGGCTGGTCAGCCAGCCCACGAGGGCACCGATCAGGATCAGGACAACGATCCCGATCAGTCCGCCGATCACCGCGCCCATGGCGTTCGGCCCCGGCCCCTGGACCTGGGCGAGGGCGGGCGGTGCAACCACCATCGCAGCGGCAAGTATCTGCGTTTTCATCATTCTTCTCTCTCCGATCGCGTTCCGGCTGGCGGACGGTTCTCACGACATGATGACGAAGTCGCGGCCCGAGCGGCGGTCCGGGTGGAGCGGCAGGTCTGTGAAGACGAAGAGCATGCCCGGATGGACGTGGCGCTTGAGGTCGCGGGCGAACTCCGGCTCGGTGCGCACCCGGCGCAGGTCGTGCATCGCCTCTGCCCCCGCGCCGTCATAGCTCAGCGCCGCCCAGTGCATGCCCCGCGCGCCGTCATGGGCGCCGGTCAGCACGTAGACATGGGCCCCCAGCGGGTCGCCGTCCCAGAGCAGCCGCCCCTCGGCCACCGCGCGGTCGTTCTCGATCACCACGAGCTTCGCGTCGTAGGAGGAGGCGATCAGCGAGGTGATCGGATGGGCGTCGTCCAGCGCCCAGTCCGACGGGTGCTTGCGGTCCTCCAGCGTGGCCAGCACCTCCTCGAACTCGGCTTCCGCGTAGCCCGAGAGCACCAGCCCCGGATGCACCACCTCGGCCGGCGCGCTGTGGCTGTCGGCGATGATCACCGGCGTGCCCAGATGCGTGACCTCGAACAGCAGCGCCGAGAATCTCAGCGGCAGCCGCACGCAGCCGTGCGACGCCGGGTAGCCCGGCAGGTTGCCCGCGTGCAGCGCGATCCCGTCCCAGGTCAGCCGGTTGGTGTTGGGCATCGGCGCGTTGTTGTAGGTCGAGGAGCGGTGGTCGCGATCCTTCTGCAGCACCACGAAGACGCCGGTGGGCGTCTCGTGCCCCGGCTTGCCGGTGGAGCAGGTCGAGACCGCGATCCGCACGCCGCCCCGGTAGACATGCACCCGCTGCTCGTCGAGCGACACGATCACCGCCACGGGCCCGCGGGGCTGGCGCTCGGGATGCCAGGTGAACTCGCCGGGCTGCAATTCGTGGAGTTCCTTGAAGACATGCTGGCCCAGCGCGCCCGAGGCCGCCAGCAGCACGCCCCCCGCGCCCGCGAGAAACGCCCGGCGCCCCGGCCGGAACCCGAGATCCTGCGTCATGTCCTGTCCTGTCCCCCCTGCTTCGATTGCCACCCCACCGAAGGGCGGCACCACCGTCCCCTCACTCGGAGGCGGCGGCCCGCATCTCGTCCATGAAGGTAGCGCAATCGGTGGGGCCCTCGGCCATCTCGGTCCCTTCCGGCATCTCGCCGCCCAGCGTCGCGGGCACCCGCGCCAGCACCCGGTCGACCTGCTCTGCGGTCATCAGCCCTTCGTCCTGCGCGGCCTGCACGACCGCGCACACGCCCGTCATCAGGCCGGTGCTGGCGCCGACGCCCATCCCCGCGCCGAGCATCAGGAAGCCGCTGACGCCCCCCAACAGCAGGCCGATAACCAGCCCGATCAAGACTTTACCCATCTTACGTCCTTTCGTTATGCATCAAGACCATCGACGTTCCGACCTGCGCTGCAGCATGCCGCCCAAGCGTGTCGGCATCGCGGCAGTCAGGCGGGGCACCGTGGCCGTTCAGGCCCGTCAAAGCCCGCCTTCGCCGCCCCCGATATATTCGATGCCGGCGGTGGTTCCGTCGCGATAGGCGATGCAGCGCCATGGCGCGCGCCCGTACTCGCCGGCGCCGACCCCCACGATCACCTCTGTCCCGGCTTCGGAGAAGCTCGAGCTCTGGACGATGACGTCCCCGTTGTTGGCCGCGCGCGAGACATCGCGAAGGCAGGCCTGCTCGGCGGGAGTCGGGGTGCCGCTCGACACGCTCGCGGTGTCTTCGATGCATCCCGCAAGGCCGAAAAGCGCGACGGCGCTGAGCGCGAGTTTGAGTTTCATGGGGGGCTCCTCTTGTCTGGATAGCGGTTCGGGATGCCCCGGCGCCGATCTCGAGCGCGCCGGGGCGGCAAGCCTGACCTCAGCAGTCCTCGGCGGGCAGCATGGTGACGTCGGAATACCGCCCGTCCGAGGTGGTGATCCGCGCGCAAGCGCCTGTCGAACGGTTGAAATACCACGTCGTCAGTCCCTGAGAGCGGACGGGTTCGTAGCCGAGATTCCTGATGCCCATCTCCGCCTGCCCGGCGCGGGCGCCCTCGAAGGAGGAAAGGTCGTATTCGCTGCCCACCATCGGGCGGCCCGGCTCGGTCGTGGCGGTTTCCTCGACACAGCCCGCGAGGGCCAGCAAAGCGGCGGCGCCGCCGATCAGTTTGGTCTTCATGGGTGTTGTCGCTCCTTGGTTGGGTCAGCCGCCGTAAAGGACGGCATCGGGAATTTCATAGCGTTCCGCCCCCACCCGGACGCGGATCAGGTCGCCCTCGCGGGCGGCGGAGCTGTCCGGGTAGCCGTCAGCCTGGGACGTATCGGCACTTAGGAACGTGCCGTTTTCGAAGAACAGCGCCCGCCTTTGCGCGTCCGGCCCTATCACGACCACAGTGGCCGAGCCGCCGCCGTCGCGCGCCACGCCGAATTCGCAACGCACCGTGGGCTGACCGGCTGCCTGAGCACAGGGCAGATGCCCGATCGCGTCGAAGATATCCTGGCCCGCGCGGAGCGCGGACCCGGCGGACTCCAGGTAGTCCGCCGCCACCCAGCCGCGGGTCTGCGTTCCGTCCAGCGTCTCGACCTCGCACCAGCGGCGGGCGTCGCCCTCGCGGCAGCCGGCATTGCGCAGGACGCTGCCGGGCAGGAGTTGCGCGAGCACCGCGGCCCCGGCGCTGGCCTCGGCCCGAAGGTTGAGATGGCTGTCGACCCCGACGACGGACCAGTATTCCGCCGCCTCCCCGGGCGCCGGGCTGAAGCCGTGGGCCGCCTCCTCGGTGCCCTGCGCCGTGCCAGGCATCAGCGTCAGCGTGACACCGGCATTCGAAAGCCCGAGCCGGCCGGTCAACGGGTCGAAGGCGACCGCGATCCGGCCCTGCATCGCCGAGAGGATCCGGCTCTCCTGCGCATCCATTGCGCCGGAGCAGGCCATCCGGGTGGTGGCCACCGGGTCCTCGACCACGAGGCTGCCGTCCTCCATGCGGCCCCGCGCCTGGAACCGATTGCAACCCGTGCTGCCCGAGATCGCGCCATCCCGGGCGAAGCCGATCTCGGGCTTTCCCTCGACCGGGGCGCCGTTCACCGCGACAAGGCGCCAGGGCACGGGGTCGTCGGCCTCGGCGGCCGCCGGAGCGGGCGCGCTGCCTTCGGCCAGGAAGCGTGCCGCCGCCCACCCCTCGACGCCTTCGAACACGACACGGCACCAGCGGTCCCGCGCCGCGGCCTCGCGCTCGGCCTCGGTCGCGGCCTGCCAGTCGGCAAAGCCCAGCCCGCCCTTGCAGCCCCTATTGCGCAAGCCATCCGCACCGGGCGGGATTTCCCCGACCTTGCCGGCACGCGCATCCGGCGCCGCACGGATATTCAGAACGTCGTCCGCCGCCACCCCTGTGACACGAAAGAAATCCGGGCCGTCCGCCTCTGCCCGGCCGGGTGGGGCGGCAACGACAAGGCCGATCAGGACACCGGCGCAGCCCAGCGGCGCCAGGCGCCGCGCCGGATGGCCACCGGGCCGGTGCTGGTTTGTCTTCATCGTTCGTCCGCCCCCCCTCTTCGTCGGCTCCTGCCGGCTTGGGCCGCAAGACGCCCGGTGCGGAACGACGCGCGTCACCCCGTCGACGCCGCTGCCGCCTTGCCCACAGATGTCGCGCGGCCCCGGACGCGACACAATCCGATTTGCGCAGGCGTTATCCGAATTCCGCAGCCCCTTGAAAAAATGTCCGCGCGGTGTCTTTTGGGCCATGCCGCACCGCTCCGCGCCGGGACCGCGTCGTCGAGGGCGCTTCGCCGAACCGTGCGCGATAGGCCGCCGCGAACCGGCCAAGATGGCTGAACCCGCACGCGATTGCCGCCTCCGTCACCGTCGGTGCGCTGTCGGGCCGGCTCAGCAGACGCCGCGCCTCTTCCAGGCGGAAGGCGGTCAGCACCGCGTAAGGCCGCGTCCCGAGCACCAGACGAAAGGCGGACTCGAGTGTGCGCGTGCTGATGCCGCAGGCGTCCGCGACCTCGACCATCGTGTCGATATCGGAGAAATGCGCACGCATGTAGTCGAGCGCCGTGCCGACATGCCGGTACGCACGCCGAAGCTCGACCGTGGTGGGCAGGTGCAATACCTCGACCGCCGCGAGCACCTCGACCAGCTTCTCCGAGAGCATGCGGCTCCAGTTCAGGCAGGACGCGGCACGCGCCATCCGGGGCGAGCCCGTTCGAGTTCGGACACGAGAACACGCACGAGACCGAGCAATTCGTCCAGTTCGGGCAACTTGCCGCCGCCCAGCGCCAGCGCGATGCTGCCGAACCGGGAACATCGGATGCGGGTGTCCAGCCGGTTCGCCGCGTCTTCGAGGGTTTCGACCGGAAGAGTGATCGGGGCACCCAGGAACTGACTATCGGCTTCCGGGACCACACGGGTCTGCCGGCGGTTCGGTGAGAACAGCAGCGCCTCGCCCGGCCGTGCGGACAGGCCGGTTTCCCCGACCGCCGACACGAGGCGCCCGGAGAACGGGACGACGAGGCTGACGGCGACATGCTCGGACAGGTCGACTTCGTGTCCGGTCGACCGCACCCGGCCCACCGAGATCGGCCCCAACATCGCGCGGTCGATCCGGCAAAAGCCGTTCGCCGCCGGCAGCAGCGTGAGACTGTCGCATCCGCTGAACAGACCCGAAGGCCGATGTCCGGAGGCGCCGGTCCTGTGCGTCATCAAGGTCTCGAAGCGCATTTCCCGGGCCTGATCCCCCTGCAATGGCCACGCCGCGTTTCCACGGCAGGCTAGCAGGAAACGGCCGCGAAGTCTCGCCCGGCCGGCGCATGCCGGTTCGCAGCGATCTGCCGCACGCGAGACACGGTGGCCCATCGCGGTATCGAATAACGACGCGTGCACGCGGGCGCGGCAGGCGACCGAGAGCGCAAAATCGACGACGCGGTCGCCGGGGCCGGAACGGTCCAAGACTGGCCCGGCGCCGGGCACGCCTAGGTGGACGCGCGGCCCGCAAAACGTTTCCCCGCCCCCGTTAATCGCATGTTCACCTCGATGCGAACAAAGTGCCTGAAACGCAGCGGGAGAATCCGCGTATGGACATGTCCGAGAAACTGGCGGCCGAGCGGCGCAAGCGGCTTGCCGCCGAGCGCCTGCTCGACCAGAAGAGCCGCGAACTGTTCGAGGCCAATCGCCGTCTCGCGCAGCACGCGCGCCATCTCTCGGAAGAAATCATCGAGACCCGACAGACGGCCGAGGAACTGCGCGGGCGCAATTCCGAGGTGCTCTCGGAACTCGCCGAGGTCTCACAGGAGGCCGATGTTGCCAAGCAGCGCCTCTGGGACTCCCTGGAAACGGTGAAGGACGGCTTTGCGCTGTTCGACGCCAAGGACCGGCTGGTGATCGCGAACCGCGCCTATCTGGGCGTGTTCGAGGGGCTCGACGCCATGGTGCCCGGCGTCCGCTACGACGAAATCGTGCGCCTTTCCGTGGAGGAGGGCATCGTCGATATCGGCAAGAAGGACCCGCTGGGCTTCATCGAGGAGATGCTCACCCGCTGGCACGAGGACCCGGTGCCGTCGCGCGTGATCCGCCTGTGGAGCGGCGACTACATCAAGCTGGTGGACCGGCGCACGCCCTCGGGCGACATGGTTTGCCTGTCGATGAACATCACCGAGATGATGCGGATGTGGGCCGCGGTCGAGGCGATCCCCGACGGCTTCGTGCTCTACGATCACGAGGACCGGCTGGTGATGTGCAACGATCGCTACCGCGAGTTCTACACCGAAAGCGCGGACGTGATGGAGCCCGGCACGCGGTTCGAGGACATCCTGCGCCACGGGCTGGAACGCGGCCAGTACCCCGACGCGGTCGGCCGCGAAGAGGAATGGCTGAACGACCGGATGACGCGGCATCACCGGCCCAAGGGCATGGTCGAGCAGCAACTGACCGACGGACGCTGGCTGCGCATACTCGAGCAGCGCACCCCCGATGGCGGGCTGGTCGGGCTGCGCGTCGACATCACCGAGCAGAAGCGCCAGCAGGAGGCGCTGGAGCGCTCGCGCGTTGCTGCCGAGGCCGCCAACCGCGCCAAGTCGGCCTTCCTCGCCAACATGAGCCACGAGTTGCGTACCCCCATGAACGGGGTCGTCGGCATGGCGGAACTGCTGTGCGAAACCCAACTCACCGAGGAACAGCGCCTCTATGCCCATACGATGAAGGAGTCAGGCGAGGCGCTGCTGAGCCTGCTGAACGACGTGCTCGATTATTCCAAGATCGAGGCGGACAAGCTGCAGTTGCACCCCGAGCCGTTCGACCTGGAACGCACGATCTACGAGATCGTGATGCTGCTGCAGGCGCCCGCGCGCGACAAGAATCTCGACGTGCTGATCGACTACGACATGTTCCTGCCGACGCGGTTCATCGGCGACCGGGGGCGCGTCCGCCAGGTCCTGACCAACCTGATCGGCAACGCGGTCAAATTCACCGACGAGGGCCATGTGCTGGTGCGCGTCGTCGGCGTCGAAGCGCCCGACGGCACCCCGCATCACATCCACATCACCGTGGAGGATACCGGGATCGGTGTCAGCGACGAGATGAAGGATCACATCTTCGGCGAGTTCAACCAGGTCGACGATCAGCAGAACCGCAAGTTCGAGGGCACCGGGCTCGGCCTCGCGATCACCAAGCGGCTTGTCCAGATGATGGACGGCGAGATTTGGCTTGACTCGGTCAAGGGCGAGGGCGCCTGCTTCGGCATCCGCCTGCCCCTGCCGGTGGCCGAGGAGCGCGAGACGCTGCCGCAGCCCAGCAACGGCGGGATCCGCAATGTCCTCGTCGTCGACGACCACGAGGTGAACCGCACGATCCTGGAGCGCCAAATCTCGCAGCTCGGGCTGGAGGTGACCTGCCACATGTCCGCCGAGGCGGCGCTTTCGGAAGCCGCCGGCACCGACCTTGTGATCACCGACCACCGGATGCCGGGGATGGACGGCAGCGCCTTCGCCCGCGAATTGCGACGCACCGGGTTCGGCGGCCCGATCCTGATGCTGACCTCGAATCCCGCCCTTCTGGGCAGTTCTTCCGAGGCGGCCGAGGCCGGAATCGATCAGGTGCTGCAGAAGCCGGTCTTGCGCCGTCACCTCTACGCGACGATCGCCGACCTCGCCGGCGCGTCCGAAGTCGAGGACATGCCGGCCGACGCGCCCGCCACCGGTCCCGCCCGGCGAATGCGACTCCTGGCCGCCGAGGACAACCGCACCAATCGCCTCGTGCTGGAAAAGATGATTTCGGGGCTCGATGTCGAGATTCGCTTCGCCGAGGATGGGAACGCCGCCATCGCGGCCTATCGCGAGGAACGCCCCGACCTCGTCTTCATGGACATTTCCATGCCCGGCTGCGACGGAAAGGAAGCGACGCAAACGATCCGGCGCCTCGAAGCGGAAAACGGCGACTCGCCGGTGCCCGTGATCGCGCTGACCGCCCATGCCCTCGCGGGTGACGCCGACGACATCCTGGCCGCCGGGCTCGATGCCTGCCTGACCAAGCCGCTACGCAAGAGCGACATCATCGCCATGATCGAAGCCCACCACCCGGACGAATGTGCGCCCCTCGTGGCGGCCGCAGAGGATCCGGCCCAGTCGCCGCCAGCGGTCGAAAACACGTCGGAAACGCCGACGCGGCTGCGTGCGCTCTAGGCGCCGTCATCCCCCCGCAGATAGACTGGCCGGTCGGGTTCGGACATTTCGGGGACGTAGCGATAGCCGCCCGTGTCGAAATCGGCGAGGCCTTCAGGATCGGTCAACCGCCGCTCGACGATGAAGCGCGCCATCGCGCCGCGCGCCTTCTTGGCGAAGAAGCTGACGATCTTGGGCCCGCTGGGCCGTTCCTCGAAGAACACAGGCGTGATCACCCGCAGTCGCAGCGCTGCCCGGTCCACCGCGCCGAAATACTCCTGGCTCGCGCAATTCACCAGGATGTCCGTCCCCGCCTCCCGCGCGGCCTCGTTCAGCGCATGGGCGAGCCGGTCGCCCCAGTAGTCGTAAAGGCTCTTGCCGTTCTCGGTTTCCAGCCTTGAGCCCATTTCCAACCGATAGGGCTGGATCGCGTCGAGCGGACGCAACAGGCCATAGAGCCCGGAGAGAATCCGCAGACGGTCCTGGGCGACGCGCAGGTCGTCGGGGTCCAGCGATGCGGCCTCGAGCCCGGCATAGGTATCGCCGGCGAAGGCGAGCGCGGCGGGTTTCACCGCCTCGGGCGCGGGATCAGCTGCGAAGTCGCGGAACCGTTCTGCGTTGAGTTTCGCCAGCTTATCGCTGATGCCCATGAGCCTTGACAATTCCGCCGGGCTCAACCCCCGCGCCACCTCGGCCAGATGCACCGCATCGCCCTGAAACGCGGGCGCGGTGCAGGGAACGTCCTCGACGGGCGCGAGGTCCAGGCGTTTCGCGGGCGATATCACGACAAGCATTCGGGTCCCTTCCCAATGGGTCGCCGCCCGATCTAGCAGACTGGCCGGGCGCGTCCAGCCTCACGCCTCGGACAGCACCTCCAGAAAGGCGCGACCGAACCGGTCGGCCCGGCGTGCGCCGACGAGCCGGGTCAGCGCGTCCATGTCGCGCGGCCTCAGCTCGGCGAGCTTGGCCACCAGCGAGGCAGAGCAGGACAGCGGCTTGTCGCAGCCGTCCTCGCCGCGCGAAAGCCGGGACTGCACCTCCATCAGCCGGTCGAACAGGTCCCCGGCATCGCGGCCCGCAAGCCTGCGCCGCGCGGGGTGCGGCAGCTCGGCCGACGCGCCCGTGACGACCTCCAGGAACGCGGCGCCGTAGCGGTCCAGCTTGGTCGCCCCCACACCGCCGATCCGCGCCATCTCGTCGAGGCTTTGGGGGCGCGTTTCCGCCATCTCGATCAGGGTCCGGTCGGTGAATATGATATAGGCGGGCACGCCGGCGGCCTCGGCCAGCGCGCGGCGCTTGGCCTTCAACGCCGAGAGCAGCGGCGCATCCTCCTCCGAGACCAGCGCCTTGACCACGGGCCGCGCCTTCGCCGCGGCGATGGTGTCGCGGCGAAGCTCGATCGTTTGCTCGCCCTTCAGGATCGGCCGCGCGGCCTGCATCATCCTGAGCGCGCCATGCCGCTCGGGGTCGGGGCGCACGAGGTCCCGGCCCATCATCTGGCGGAACACCGCCTGCCAACCGCGCCGGTCGAATTCCCGCCCGACGCCGAAGGTCGGCAGGCGGTCGTGGCCGCGCGCGCGAACCTTGTCGGTCTCGGAGCCGGTCAGGATGTCGACCAGGTGCCCGGTGCCGAAACTCTCACCAGTCCGCAGCATGGCCGAGAGCGCCTTTTGCACCGCCTCCGTTCCATCGAACCGCGCGGGCGGGCTGTCGCAGAGATCGCAATGGCCGCAGGACTCGGGCACCGCCTCTCCGAAATAGGCCAAAAGCGTCTGCCGACGGCAGCCCGGCGCCTCGGCCAGGCCGAGAAGGGCATTCAGCCGCGCATGGTCGGCGGCGCGGCGTTCGGGGGGCGCGAGGCTTTCATCGATCTGCGCACGGCGCAGGCGGATATCGTCGGCACCATACAACGTCATCGTTTCGGACGGCGCCCCGTCACGACCGGCACGCCCGATTTCCTGGTAATAGGCTTCGATGGATTTCGGCAGGTCGGCATGGGCCACCCAGCGGATGTCGGGCTTGTCGACGCCCATGCCGAAGGCCACCGTCGCCACCACGATCAGCCCATCCTCCTGCTGGAATCGCGCCTCGACGTCCCGGCGCGGCCCAGCTTCCATCCCGCCGTGATAGGCGCAGGCGAGATGCCCGGCCTCGGTGAGCGCGGCGGCCAGCGTCTCGGTCTTGGCGCGCGTTGCGCAGTAGACGATGCCGGACTGGCCACGGCGCGCGGCGGCAAAGGTCAGGATCTGCTGGCGCGGCTTGTCCTTGGGGGAAAAGGCGAGGTGGATGTTCGGCCGGTCGAAGCCCCGCAGGAAGGTCTGTGGCGCCGCGCCGTCGAACAGCCGTGCCACGATCTCGTCCCGGGTCTCGGCATCCGCCGTCGCGGTGAAGGCGGCAAGCGGAACGTCGAGCGCCCGGCGCAGGTCGCCGATGCGCAGGTAGTCGGGGCGGAAATCATGGCCCCACTGGCTGACGCAATGCGCCTCGTCCACCGCGATCAGGCCCACGCCGACCCGGCGCAACAGGTTGAGCGTGCCACCGGAGGCCAGCCGTTCGGGCGCCATGTAGAGGAGCTTGAGGTTGCCGACGTCGAGCGCATCGAAGACCGCGCGCGTCTCGTCCTCGGTATTGCCCGAGGTCAGCGCGCCGGCCGCCACGCCCGCCTCGGTCAGCGCACGCACCTGGTCGCGCATCAGCGCGATGAGCGGCGAAATCACCACCGTCACGCCATCGCGCATCAGCGCGGGCAACTGGTAGCACAGAGACTTGCCCCCGCCGGTGGGCATGATCGCCAGCGTGTTCCGGCCCGCAGCGACGGCGGCCACGATGTCTTCCTGGCCCGGCCGGAAGGCGTCGAATCCGAAGACGGATGACAGAAGATCCTGCGCGGGCGGCATCGTCCCCATGGGTGGTCGGAAGAACTGCTCGGGTTTTCACGACCATCCCATACCGGGGTGCGGCAGGCAAGGCCGCCCGCGGGATCAGTAGCGGGATCAGTAGAAGTTCATGGCGATCGACGGCAGGATGATGTCGCGCAGCGCGATCACGATCACGAACACCACCAGCGGGGCCAGATCGAGCGCGCCGGTATTGGGCAGCACGCGGCGGATCGGCGCGTAGATCGGCTCGAGCAGGCGGGAAAGACCGTCCCAGAGCTGCATCACGAATTGCTGGCGCGTGTTCAGCACCTGGAAGGCGATGAGCCAGCTGAGCACGATATGGACGATCATGATGAAGAACACGACGTCCAGGATGAGGTCCAGCACACCAAAGATTGCCATCATGTCGGGGACTTTCCGGATCGGGAACGTTTCCTGACAGGTAAGCCTGTCGTCCCCCGCGCGCAACCGCCTTTCCGCCGCGTTCCCCCTTGACTGGGCCGCAGCCCCGCGCGACCCAGTAGCCTGCGCCCGACGGAGCCCCTCGCATGTATCCCTTCCTGCGCCTGGCCAAGGAATTCCACGTCCATCGCGACGCCCCGCCCCTGCCGCTGACAGGCACGCATGTCTCGCGGCATGTCTGCTGGCCTTGGGATCTCGATATCTGGATGGAGTTGAACAACGGGCGCACGCTGACCCTGCTGGACCTCGGGCGGCTGCCGCTGGCCAAGCGGGTGGGACTGATCGACACGCTGAAGGCCGAGCGTTGGGGGCTGACCATGGCCGGCGTCTCGGTGCGCTATCGCCGCCGCGTGAAGATGTTCGACCGGTTCGAGATTCGCTCGCGTTGCGTCGGCTGGGACGAACGGTTCATCTATATCGAGCAGGGCATGTGGCGCGTGGCCGACTGTGCCAACCACGCGCTCTACCGATCGGCCGTGACCGACGCGAATGGCATCGTCACGCCCGACCGGGTGATGCGCGCCATGGGGCACGACACCGCGTCGCCGCCGCTGCCCCACTGGGTGCGCGCGTGGATCGAAGCCGAGGCACAGCGCCCCTGGCCGCCCATGGCCGACTGACCATAGGTCAACGCCGCAGTTGCGTGCGCGCCGGAACCCCGGTCATATGCACCGAACGACCATGCAATGCGGGGACAGGCGGAATGACGGGCGCGGAGCGGCGGCGCATCTGGGGCTGGTGGTTCTTCGACTGGGCCGCACAGCCCTATGCCACGCTGCTTCTGACCTTCATCTTCGCGCCTTACATAAAGGAGCTCCTGGGCGACGGTAGCGCGGCGCAGGCCGCGTGGGGCTATGGCGTGGGGGCCGCGGGCATCGTCATCGCCGTGCTCGCCCCCATCATCGGCGCCATCGCCGACAAGAGCGGCTACCGCCTGCGCTGGATGGCCTTGTTCTCGGCGCTCTACATGGCCGGCGCGGCGGGGCTGTGGTGGTCGCACCCGGAGGCGTTCAGCCTGGTGTTCCTGCTGGTCTGCTTCGGGCTCGGCCTCGTCGGCATGGAGTTCGCCACGATCTTCGTCAACGCGATGCTGCCCGATCTGGGACCGCGGTCGCGAATGGGACGCATTTCAGGGACGGGCTGGGCCTTCGGCTATGCCGGCGGGCTGCTGTCGCTGATGCTGATGCTGGCGCTGTTCGCGGAGGGCGACACCGGCCTGACCCTTGTCGGTCTCGAACCCGCGCTGGGCCTCGACCCGGAGGCACGGGAGGGCACGCGGTTCGTCGGTCCCTTCACCGCGCTGTGGTACGCGCTCTTCATGATCCCGTTCTTCCTGTGGGTCCGCCTGCCCCGCAAGGCGGATGCGCAACCGCTGCGCCGGTCGCTGTCCGAGGCGCTGCCCGAGTTGCGGGCGACGCTGGCCCGGCTGCCGCGCACGCCCAGCCTTTTCGCCTATCTCGGCTCATCGATGTTCTATCGCGATGCACTGAACGGGATGTATGTCTTCGGCGGCATCTACGCGGCCGGCGTGCTGGACTGGACGGTGGTCGATGTGGGAATCTTCGGCATCGTCGCGGCGCTGGCCGCGGCCGTCTTCTCCTGGGTGGGCGGACAGGCCGACCACGTCTTCGGCCCGAAGCCGGTGATCCTGTTCAACGTGGTCCTGCTCACGCTGGTCGGTATCGCGGTCATCTTCGTCTCGCGCGAGGCGGTGTTCGGAATGCCGGTCGCCGCGGGCTCCGCCCTGCCCGACATCACCTTCTACGTTCTTGGGGCGACGATCGGGGCGGCCGGCGGCGCGCTGCAGACCGCAAGCCGCACGATGATGGTGCGCCAGGCGAATCCTACCCGGATGACCGAGTGCTTCGGCCTCTACGCGCTGGCCGGCAAGGCGACCTCCTTCCTCGCCCCGCTCGCCATCGGCATCATGACCGATGTCACTGGCTCGCAGCAGGCCGGAATTACACCCCTGGTTGTGCTTTTCCTGATCGGGCTCGGTCTGCTATTCTTTGTTCGGGCGGATGGCGAACCGGAGGACCGATGGCACGCATCCTGACGGCACTCATCCTGGGGCTCGGGCTTGCCGGACCGGCGGCCGCAGCCCCGACGGCAAGTGCGCTCTTCGGGGCGCACCGCGACGGATCGAAACAGGCGCCGGAGGCGATCGGCAGTTATGCCAAGGGCTGCGCCGCGGGGCTGGTCCAGTTGCGCGAAACGGGGCCCACCTGGCAGGCGATGCGCCTGTCGCGCAACCGCAACTGGGGCCACCCCGAGACCATTGCCTTCATCGAACGGCTCAGCGCCCAGGCGACCCGCTACGGCTGGAAGGGACTCTATATAGGCGATATCAGCCAGCCGCGTGGCGGACCGATGACCAGCGGTCATCGCAGTCACCAGATCGGGCTCGATGTCGACATCTGGATGCGCCCGCCCCACCGGCTGAACCTTTCGCGCGCCGAACGCGAAAACTTGTCCTCGATCTCCGTGCGCAGCGCGGACCAGCGCCGCGTCAACGGCAATTTCACGCGCACGCACATCGCGATCCTGCAGACCGCGGCGATGGACCCGGCCGTCGACCGCATCTTCGTCACCGCGCCGGTCAAGATCGAGATGTGCAAGCGGGCGACCCGGGCCGACCGGGCCTGGCTGCAGAAGATCCGCCCGCTCTACGGACATCACTACCACTTCCACGTGCGTCTGAAATGCCCGACCGGTAACCGGCAGTGCGAAACCCAGCGCCCGACCGTCGCCAAACTGTCGAAGGGTGGCGACGGCTGCGACGAGACGCTGGACTGGTGGGTGACCGACTACCTCGATCCGCCCAAGCCGAAGCCGGGGGCGAAACCCGCCCCCAAGCGCCGCCACCCGCGGGAATACACGATGGCCGACCTGCCCGCACAATGCCAAAACGTGCTGGCCGCCGACTAGCGGGCGCCCTGCTGCTGGGGCTCGCCTTCGCTTGCCCCGGCGCGGCCGATACGGCGCGTCTGGTGGCCCGGCTGGGCTTGCCCTCCAGCGCCGCGACACACGGCCTGTCGGGCATTGAGATTTCGTCCGGGGGCACCGACCTCCTCGCGATCACGGACAAGGGGCTTTTCGTCACCGGCCGCATCGCGCGGCGCGACGGCCGGCCCGTGACGGTTGACCTCGACCCTCCCCCGATCGAGATGACGGGCTTTCACGAAGTGCACCTGCCCAGCCGCCACGGCGACGCGGAAGGACTAGCGGTCGGGCCAGACGGGCGGGTCCATGTCGCGTTCGAGGGCTATCACCGGGTCCGGGTCTGGAGCGACCTGCGCAAGCCGGCCCACTGGATGCCCGATCTGCCCGACGCCGCGGACCTGGGCTCCAATGCCGGGATGGAGGCGCTGGCCTATGGCCCCGGGGGCGTGCTCTACGCGGTGCCGGAAACGGTGACGCCGGGCACAGGCGGCTTTCGCGTGCTGCGCTTTGTCCTGCCCGCGCCCTGGGCCTACGAGAACGGCGAACCTGTCTACCGCTACCGCTTCACGCCGTGGACCCGGGCGTTCACCCTGCCAAGGCGGGGCCTGTTCCGCCCGGTCGGCGCCGATTTCGGCCCGGACGGGCGGTTCTACCTTCTCGAACGGGCATTCATCCCGCCTCTGGGCTTCCGCACGCGGGTGCGCCGCTTCGTGATGGGGGCCGAGGGCCCCGAGGACGAAACCGTCCTGCTGAGCACGGTCGTGGGGCGCCACGGCAATCTCGAGGGCCTCGCGGTGTGGCGGGACGCGACCGGCGCCATCCGCCTGACGATGGCAGCCGACGACAACGGCGCCTTCTTCCAGCGCAGCGAGATCGTGGAATACCGGGTTGTCAGCGCGCCCGGCGACGGCTAGGAAACCCCGTCCGTCGCCGCTGGCGGACCAAGTCTCCGCAACCTTGCCAAAACGGAAACCAGACATGTCCCGCATTCTTCCCGGCATCCTCGCCATGGCCGCCATCGTTGTGGCCTCGAACATCCTCGTGCAGTTCCTGTTCGGCCAATGGCTGACCTGGGGCGCCTTCACCTACCCGCTGGCCTTCCTCGTCACCGACGTGATGAACCGAGTCTACGGACCCGGCCCGGCGCGCAAGGTCGTCTTCGCGGGCTTCGTGGTGGGCGTGGCCTGTTCCTTCATCGGCACGCAGATCAGCGGCGAGTTCGGCCCGCTGGTGACGCTGCGCATCGCGATGGGCTCGGGCCTCGCCTTCCTGACGGCGCAACTTCTTGACGTGGCCGTGTTCGACCGGCTGCGCGAGGGCCGCTGGTGGCGCGCGCCGCTTGCCTCCACGCTGATCGGGTCGACCGTCGATACGGCGCTCTTCTTCACCATCGCCTTCTCGGGCTGGCTGACCGTGCTGGAGCCCGCGAACGACGTGTCCTGGGCCAACGCGGCGCTGCCGCTGCTGGGCCTTGGGCCGGTCGTCCCGCTGTGGATGTCGCTCGCCGTGGCCGACTGGAGTGTCAAACTCGCCCTCGCCTTGATCGCGCTTGTCCCATTCCGCCTGATTGTTGGGCGGCTCACGGCACAGCTTGCGTGAATAAATTTGACAGATACCAAATCTGTGGCACGCTACCCCTGACGGCAACAGCAGAAAGGAGGTGGTCCAGTGTCTAGAGTGATATTGGAGAGAGGTGTTGGAACAGTCGCGGAGGCCGTGGTCTGAGGGCAGTCCCAAGGACCGAACATTCGCGATTGGGCCCCAAGCTCTAACCGGCCCATCTCCGTAGCTCTCGGGGCCGCCTTCATCAGGCGGCCCTTTCCATTTCCGGCCGGCTGCCCCACCCTGCCCGCATGCTGCGCATCACCGACGACATCGCCATCGCGGACTGGGAACTGACCGAGGTGTTCTCGCGCGCCTCGGGCCCCGGCGGGCAGAACGTCAACAAGGTCTCTACCGCCGTCGACCTGCGATTCGAGGCCGCACGGTCGCCCAACCTGCCCGGACCGGTGAAGACGCGGTTGAAGCGGCTCGCAGGGCGGCGCTGGACCCAGGACGGCGCGGTGCTGATCCAGGTGCAGGAAACGCGCAGCCAGACCCGAAACCGCGAGATCGCCCGCGAACGGCTGGCCGACCTGATCCGAAAGGCGCTGGAACGGCCGAAACGCCGGGTGCCGACGCGGCCGACTTTGGGGGCGAAGAAGCGCCGCCTGAAAGCCAAGAAGGTGCGCGGCGAGGTCAAGGCCCTCCGCGGCAAGGTCGCTCCGGACGAATGACGCGAGCGCCCTCTCAGGCCGCGAACTCCTCCCGCGCGTAGCCCTGCAGATACAACAGCGCCGTGAGGTCCCCTTGATCGATGCGGATATCGCATTGCGCCGCAACCGCCGGCTTGGCGTGCAGCGCGACCCCTGCACCGGCCAGCCCCAGCATGCCCAGGTCGTTCGCCCCGTCGCCGACCGCCATGACTTCGCCAAGGTCCATGCCACGGCCGGCCGCAACGCGGCGCAGCGCCTCGACCTTGGCGTCGCGCCCCAGGATCGGTTCCGCCACGCGTCCTGTCAGGCAGCCGTCCTCGACCAGAAGCGTGTTGGCCTGGTGCTCGTCAAAGCCGAGGTCCTCTGCGACCTTCTCGGCGAAATTCGTGAAGCCGCCCGAAACCAGAACGCAATAAGCACCTTGCGCCTTCATCGTCGCGACAAGCGCGCGCCCGCCCGGCATGTAACTGATCCGCTCGGCCAGAACCTTGCCGATCACGCCCGCGTCGAGCCCGGCAAGCAACCCCACCCGCTCGCGCAGCGCCCCCTCGAAATCGAGCTCGCCATTCATCGCCCGCGCGGTAATCTCGGCCACCTGCCCGCCAACCCCAGCCATATCGGCCAATTCGTCGATGCACTCCTGTTCGATCATGGTGGAGTCCATGTCCGCGATCAGCAGCCGCTTGCGCCGCCCCGCCGCCGGCTGCGCCACAAGGTCGATACCACGCGCGCCCAGTTGGTCCCGCACCGCGGCAATGTTGCCCGGCACCATCTCGACCGGGAATTCGGCGGCGATCTCGGGGGCCAGCCAGCGCAAGCCCCCGCCGCCCCAGGCGTTGCGCAGCGCCGCGACGGTCGCAGGATCGAGCGCGGGGCGGGCAGGATCGGTCAAAAGCGTGATCACATGCATGGGTCGGTTTCCGATCGGCTACGGGGAATGTCGCGAATGGGCGGTCAAGCGGCGCAATAGCGCAGCTTTGCCGCTTGCGCCAGAGCGGGAACGGGCGTAATGGCGGCGGTGGGACACCCCTCCCCAACGAGGGGCGAATATCTGGAAGGATACCATGTCTGAACCGACGAAACCGGCCGCGCGGCCGGCCAATCCGCGCTTTTCCTCTGGCCCCTGCGCCAAGATCCCCGCCTTCACACTCGACAAGCTGAACGATGCCGCTCTCGGCCGCTCGCACCGCGCCGCGGTGGGCAAGGCCAAGCTGAAATCCGCCATCGAGACCACGCGCGAGGTGCTGGGCATTCCCGCCGAGTATCGCATCGGGATCGTGCCCGCCTCCGACACCGGCGCCGTCGAAATGGCGATGTGGTCGATGCTGGGCGCGCGCGGCGTGGAAATGCTGGCCTGGGAAAGTTTCGGCGCGGGCTGGGTGACGGATGTCATCAAGCAACTCAAGCTCGACGCCACCGTGCGCGAGGCGCCCTATGGCGAGATCGTCGATTTTGCGCAGGTCGATTTCGACAAGGACGTGGTGTTCACCTGGAACGGCACGACCTCCGGTGTCCGCCTGCCCGACGGCGCCGCGATCCCGGCCGACCGTGGGGGCCTGACGATCTGCGACGCGACCTCCGCCGCCTTCGCGCAGGACCTGCCGTGGGACAAGCTCGATGTCACGACCTTCTCGTGGCAGAAGGTCATGGGCGGCGAGGCCGCGCATGGCATGCTGATCCTCTCTCCGCGCGCCGTCGAACGGCTGGAAAGCCATACGCCGGCCTGGCCGCTACCCAAGATCTTCCGTATGACGAAGGGCGGCAAGCTGAACGAGGGCATCTTCGAAGGCGCCACGATCAACACGCCGTCGATGCTGGCGGTCGAGGATTACCTCGTCGCGCTGGACTGGGCGAAATCCATCGGCGGGCTGCCGGAACTGATGCGCCGGGCCGACGCGAATTTCACCGCCGTGCAGGAGTTCGTGGACGCCCGCGACTGGATCGAGAACCTCGCCGTCGATTCCGCGACGCGGTCCAACACTTCCGTCTGCCTCAAGTTCACCGATCCGCGGATCGCCGATGGCGCGGCCTTCGCCAAGGCGGTGGTCAAGCGGCTGGAGGCCGAGGGCGTCGCCTATGACATTGGCGCCTATCGCGACGCACCGGCGGGCCTGCGCATCTGGTGCGGCGCGACGGTCGAGACCACCGATGTCGCCGCGCTGATGCCCTGGATCGAATGGGCCTACACCGCCGAGATCGAAGCCCAGAGCCAGGCGGCCTGAGCCCCTTGCGCGCGATTTTGCGACGGGCGCGCCGCCGCGCGCCCGTTCTCCCCTGATATCCCTGTATCGAAGGAGTGCCCGAGATGGCCCCCAAGGTTCTCGTTTCCGACAAGCTGTCCCCCACCGCCGTCCAGATCTTCCGCGACCGCGGGATTGAGGTGGATTTCGAACCCGATCTCGGCAAGGACAAGGAGCGCCTCGCCGAGGTGATCGGCCAGTATGACGGCCTCGCCATCCGCTCGGCGACGAAGGTGACCGAAAAGCTCATCGCCGCTGCCGACAATCTCAAGGTCGTCGGCCGCGCCGGCATCGGGGTCGACAACGTGGATATCCACGCCGCCTCGAAGAAGGGCATCATCGTGATGAACACCCCCTTCGGCAACTCGATCACCACCGCCGAGCACGCGGTCTCGATGATGATGGCGGTCGCCCGCCAGATTCCCGAGGCCAACGCCTCCACCCATGCCGGCAAGTGGGAGAAATCCCGCTTCATGGGGGTCGAGCTGACCGGCAAGACGCTGGGCCTGATCGGCTGCGGCAATATCGGCTCGATCGTGGCCGACCGCGCGCTGGGGCTGAAGATGAAGGTGCTGGCCTACGACCCGTTCCTGTCCGAAGAGCGCGCCGACAAGCTGGGCGTGCACAAGGTTGAGCTGGACGAACTGCTGGGCCGTGCCGATTTTATCACCCTGCACGTTCCGATGACCGAGAAGACGGCGAACATCCTGTCCGCCGAGAACCTCAAGAAGACCAAGAAGGGCGTGCGCATCGTCAACTGCGCCCGCGGCGGCCTTGTGGACGAAGCGGCGCTGGCGGAGCTTCTGAGGGAGGGCCATGTCGCCGGCGCGGCCTTCGACGTGTTCGCCGAGGAACCGGCGAAGGACAACCCGCTGTTCAACCTGTCCAATGTCGTCGTCACCCCGCACTTGGGGGCCTCCACCAGCGAAGCGCAGGAGAACGTCGCCCTGCAGGTGGCCGAGCAGATGTCGGACTACCTGCTGACAGGCGCCGTGACCAACGCGATCAACATGCCTTCGATCACCGCCGAAGAAGCCAAGGTGATGGGCCCCTGGATCGCGCTGGCGGGCCATCTGGGCGCCTTCGTCGGGCAGATGACCGACGAGCCGGTCAAGGCGATCAACATCCTCTACGACGGGATGGCCGCCGGAATGAATACAGAGGCGCTGAACGCCGCCGTCATTGCCGGGGTGCTGAAGGAGGCGAATCCGGCGATCAACATGGTTTCCGCCCCGATCGTGGCAAAGGAACGTGGCATCGCCACCTCGACCACGACGCAAGGCAAATCGGGCGTGTTCGAGGGCTACATCAAGCTGACCGTGGTCACCGACAAGCGCGAGCGGGCGATCGGCGGCACCGTGTTCTCCGACGGCAAGCCCCGATTCATCCAGATCAAGGGCATCAATATCGACGCCGAGATCGGGGAATACATGCTCTACACCACCAACAAGGACGTCCCCGGCATCATCGGCGCGCTGGGCGCCACGATGGGGGCGCATGGGGTGAACATCGCGAACTTCACCCTCGGCCGCACCGGCGCGGGCGAAAGCGCCATTGCGCTTCTGTATCTCGACCAGCCGATCCCGGAGCACGTGGTCGAGGAACTGAAGGCCACCGGCCTGTTCCAGCAGGTGCGCCCGCTGGAGTTCGAGGTCGCCTAACCGCCTCGCGATTTGACAATGACGGGGCCTGCCGCGACATAGGCGGCGGGCCCTTTGCTTTTGCCAGGTCGGGTTTGCCATGCTGAGCTACGCCATCGGCGACATCCACGGACAGCTCGAGAAGCTGCAAGGCGCGCACGAACTGATCGCGGCAGACCGGGCGCGTGTCGGCGAAGCTGACGCGCCCGTGGTGCATCTCGGAGATTACGTCGACCGCGGCCCCGACAGTGCTGGCGTTCTGGAGTTTCTGGCGGCGGCTCTGCGCGCAGGGGAACCCTGGGTTCTTCTCAAGGGCAACCATGACGAGGTGATGCGCGCCACCCTCGACCCGGCCGCGCCCGACAGTTACGCCGCCTCGTGGATCACGGGAAATTTCGGCGGATGGGCGACGCTGCACTCCTACGGGATCGAAACCACGCCGCTGCCCCCACTTCCCGATTTTCGCGCGCGTGCAAGGACGACGGTGCCCGTCGCCCACCAGGCGTTGCTGGACGATCTGGTGCTCTCCTACCGGCGCGACGCCGCGTTCTTTTGCCATGCCGGCGTGCGGCCGGGCCTGCCTTTGGACGCGCAGCGCGAAGACGACCTGATCTGGATCCGCGACGAGTTCCTGCTGGACAGGCGCGACCACGGCGCGCTGGTCGTCCATGGTCATACGCCGGGGGACGCAGTCCGCCATCACGGCAACCGGGTGAATCTCGACACCGGCGCGGGCTTCGGCGGCCCGGTGTCGGCCGTCGCGATCGAAGGGCGCGCGGTGTTCCTGCTGACCCCCGATGGCCGCCAGCCCGTTCTGCCCGAGTAGCCCCATGATCACGCGCACGCACCAGAAGGGCGACGCCGCCTCGGAAGCCGTCTATTCCGATTGCCAGGCCTATCGTTACCTGCTGACCCGCGTCTGGAACCCGGCCGGCCCCAAGGCGCTTTTCGTCATGCTGAACCCCTCCACCGCGACCGAACTGCAGAACGACCCCACCGTGGAGCGCTGCGAACGCCGCGCGCGGACGCTGGGTTTCGGAGCCTTCCGGGTGACCAACATCTTCGCCTACCGCGCCACCAACCCCAAGGTCATGCGCGCCGCCTCCGACCCGGTGGGACCGGACAATGACGCCGCGATCCGCGACAGCGCCCCGTGGGCCGACCGGATCATCTGCGCCTGGGGCGCACATGGGGCGCATCTGGGCCGGGGCCCGACGGTGGAAACGCTGCTGCGCTCGACGGGCCGTCCGCTCTACCATCTGGGCCTCACGCAGGGCGGGCACCCGAAACACCCGCTCTATATCGGCTACGCGCAGGCACCCGAACTGTGGACCTGAACCGGATGGCCCCCTAGGATCCCTTCGGGGGGGCCAGAATGACGTCCGCACTCACCGCGTTCAGGCAAGAGCACATCGCCACCAACGGCATCCGACTGTCGGTCCACCGGGCGGGGAGCGGCGCGCCGCTCATCCTGCTGCACGGCTATCCGCAGAACCACATGTGCTGGCTGAACGTGGCCCCGGCCTTCGCCGAGCATTTCCACGTCATCGTGCCAGACCTGCGCGGCTACGGCGAGAGCGACGCGCCCCCCGACGACGTGGCCCACACCGTCTATTCCAAACGCGAAATGGCCCACGACATTGTCGGGCTGATGGATACGCTCGGCCTGCAGCGGGCCCACATCCTCGGCCACGACCGCGGCGCGCGCGTCGCCTACCGCTTTGCGCTGGACCATCCCGGCCGCCTCGCCCGGCTCGGCATCGTCGAGATCGTGCCCACGGGCGATTTCTGGGCGTCCTGGCAGGCCGATCTCGCGCTCAGAGCCTATCACTGGACCTTCCTCGCCCAGCCCAGCCCCTTGCCGGAACGCCTGATCGGCGCCGATCCGGTCGGCTATATCGAGCATACCTTGGCAAGCTGGACGCGTGCGAAGTCGCTCGAGACGTTCCCGCCCGCTGCGCTCGACGCCTATCGCCGTCAGGCGGCAGACCCTGCCCGCATCGCGGCGATGTGCGCCGACTACCGCGCCGGCGCGACCACCGACCGACAACTCGACGATGACGACCGCGCCGCGGGCCGCCGCATCGCGGCGCCGCTGATGTTCCTGTGGGCGGAAACGGGGTTTCCGGCACAGACCGGGCAGCCCGCGGCGCTGTGGCGGGCCTGGGTCGACGACGTGCGCGATGCCGCCTGCGCCTCGGGCCATTTCCCGATGGAGGAAAACCCGCAAGCGGTTCTGGATGCCTTCCTGCCGTTTTTCTTGGCCTCGGACGGTCCGGCCGGTTAACCAATACGCGCAAAAGTTGCGCCTGAGCGTTCGCGCGATATCAGCGACTTGCAGGAGATCAACCATCCGCACGCGCCTGAAACCCCCTCGTTCGGGTAGTTTTCCGGCCGCCGTGTTTACCAGTTAACCGGAACCGTTTCACACCTGTTGCATCACCGGCGTATGTTGGTGTCGGTAGCGCTGTCGAACGGCGGGGAGTGGGCAAGTGCGAAGGATCGATCGATGATTGCTTTTGCAAGTCTGCTGGGCCTGATGATGGCCGGAACGGTTGTCGATTTCGGCGACGCGGTCGACCGCGCTCCGGATGACGACGACGACATGCCGGACGCGGACGGCAACGGCTACGCGGCCGAGATGCCGCGCTTCAGCTTTGAGGATCTTCTCAGCGGCGCGATGACCACGGAGGCCTTCGCCGATCCCGAATACGAACTGGAAAGCTATCTGGAGGACGAAGCGGCCCTCGACGCCGTGCCCGAGGGCGCGCTGACGAGCGAGGACGCGCCGGACTGGTCCAGCCTGGACGAATGGCTGGCGCTCACCGGCGACGGGCCGACCGTGATCGACGAGTTCGACGAAGCGGAAGACGCGCTTTTCGTCGTCTACGACGCGACCGCGCACCCCGCCCCGGTCCTGACCGTGGAGGCGTCCGATACCGGCGACGAGGACGCGATGCTGATGCTCGACGGCATGCCGCTGGCGGTGGTCGGCGGCGGGGCCGGGCTCGACCCCGACGCGGTGCGCCTGGTGCCCGAGGGCCAGTTGCCGGAGGCGTTGGCCGCCGGCGTCTGATCCGGGCGGCGTGCGCTTGGCGGGGGTCACGACGTTGGTTAGGGTCGAACCCGACCAGTTTAACGCGAGACCCCGATGCCCGACTCCACAGATGCCGCCCGCGCCGAGAACCGGCTTGCCAATGAAGTCGCCGCGCTTCGCCGCGAGGTCGAAGCGCTGAACGGTCAACGCTTCTTCTACATCAACGGCTCCGTCTGGCGGCTGATGGGGGTGCAGTTCCTTCGCGGCCTCGCCATGGGCCTGGGCACCGTCGTCGGGGCAACCGCGCTGGTTTCGGTCATCGCCTATTCGCTCAGCCAGATCGATTTCATCCCGATCATCGGCGACTGGGCCGGCGATATCGCGCGCGAGATCGAGGAAACCGCCGATCAATAGAAACGCCCGGCCTTTACAACGCGGCAGCGAATCCCCTATACGCGCGCATCCGCGCCCTGCGCGGATTTTTCTCCACGGGCCTTGCTGGACGACATCCCGGCTTGTGCCATGGACCCATGAAAGGAGACCCTGATGTCGATCACGGCCGAAGAAAAGACCCGGCTCATCAAGGAATACGGCACCAAGGACGGCGACACCGGCTCGCCGGAGGTCCAGGTGGCGATCCTGACCAGCCGCATTGCGACGCTGACCGAGCATTTCAAGACCCACGCCAAGGACAACCATTCCCGGCGCGGCCTGCTCAAGCTTGTCGCGCAGCGCCGCAAGCTGCTCGACTACCTCAAGGGCAAGGACGAGGGCCGCTACCGCGACCTCATCAAGCGCCTCGGCATCCGCCGCTGAGCAAGCGCCCATCCGACGGAGAGGCCGCCCGACCGAGGCGGCCTTTTTCGTTGGGCGCTCCGCCGGATTTGCCGGTTGCGTTGCCCCGCCCGCCGTCTAGGTTGGCGCCATGAACCAGACGAGCGTAACGGGCAAGACGGTCCTGTTGGTCGGCGGAACCGGCAGCATCGGCCGGGCGACGGCGGCGGCCTTGCGCGCCGCGGGCCACGACGTGACCGCGCTGGTCCGCCCTGGCGCCGACACCAAGGCGCTCGCGGGGTGCACCTTGATCGAGGGCGCGGTGACCGCGCCCGAGACTCGGCAGCGCGCGCTCGCGGGGGGTATCGACGCCGTGGTGTCCTGCCTTGCCTCGCGCATGGGCGGCAAGAAAGACGCCTGGGCCATCGACTATCAGGCGCATTCCGACCTGCTCAAGGACGCCCGCGCAGCCGGTATCGGCCAGTTCGTGCTGCTTTCGGCGATCTGCGTGCAGAAACCGACCCTCGCCTTCCAGCAGGCCAAGCTGGCCTTCGAGGACGAGTTGCAGGCCGCCGGCCTGACCTGGTCCATCGTCCGGCCCACCGCCTTCTTCAAGTCGCTGTCGGGGCAAATCGAGCGGGTGAAGGCAGGCAAGCCCTTCCTCGTGTTCGGCGACGGCCGGCTGACCGCCTGCAAGCCGATCAGTGACGCCGATCTCGGCAGCTACATCGCGCGCTGCCTGACGGATCCGGCGCTGCAGAACCGCATCCTGCCCATCGGCGGCCCGGGCCCCGCGCTCACCCCGCTCGACCAGGGCCGCATGCTCTTCGACCTTGTCGGGCAAGAGCCCCGGTTCCGCCACGTGCCCTTGCGTTTCCTCGACACGATCATCGGCGGGCTCGCCTTGGCCGGCCGCCTTTTCCCCAAAGCCGCCGAAAAGGCCGAATTCGCCAGGATCGGGCGATACTATGCCAGCGAGTCGATGCTGGTGCTCGATCCCGCAACGGGGCGCTACGACGCCGATGCAACACCGGAATTCGGCACCGACACCCTGAGCGAGCATTACCAGAAAGCGCTTCGCGGCGAAATTGCAGACGATCGCGGCGACCACGCGGTGTTCTGACGGGGACCGGCGCGGACAAATTCCTTCCAAAACGCACCCATCTCCTGTATGGCCGCTCCATCTGAGACGTGACGCCTTTGGCCCCCGGGCGCGTGCGAGAGGATTGGGGGCGGCGGCAATGGGGCCGCCAATTCAACGGGAGACCCGGGATACGCCCGGGAGCGCTCCCAGACAGGATAGACGTATGTTCAACGTAACGACGAAATCGATGACGTGGGGGGAGGAAACCCTCACGCTGGAAACGGGCAAGGTTGCCCGTCAGGCCGACGGCTCGGTCGTCGCCACCCTGGGCGAGACCTCGGTCATGGCCAACGTGACCTTCGCGAAGGAACCGAAGCCCGGCCAGGACTTCTTCCCGCTGACGGTCCACTACCAGGAAAAATACTACGCGGCCGGCAAGGTGCCCGGCGGCTTCTTCAAGCGCGAGGCGCGGCCGACCGAGAAGGAAACGCTGACCGCCCGCCTGATCGACCGGCCGATCCGACCGCTCTTCGTGCCCGGCTTCAAGAACGAAGTTCTGGTGATGTGCACGGTGTTGAGCCACGACCTCGTCAACGACCCCGACATCGTGGCGATGATCGCGGCCTCGGCCGCGCTGACCATTTCGGGTGTGCCCTTCATGGGGCCGATCGCGGGCTGTCGCGTGGGGTATGTGGACGGCGACTATGTCCTGAACCCCGATGTCGAGGACATGCAGGACCTGCGCAACAAGCCCGACCAGCGGCTGGACCTCGTGGTCGCGGGCACGCGCGACGCGGTGATGATGGTGGAGTCGGAGGCCTATGAACTGACCGAGTCCGAGATGCTGGGCGCGGTCACCTTCGCGCATGAGCAGATCAAGCCGGTCATCGACCTCATCGTCAGCCTTGCCGAGGAGTCCGCGAAAGAACCCTTCGACTTCACGCCGCCGGACTATTCCGACCTCTACGCCACGGTGAAGGCTGCAGGCGAAGACAAGATGCGCGCGGCCTACGCGATCACCGACAAGCAGGAACGGACCAGCGCCGTTGCCGCCGTCAAGGAAGAGATCAAGGCCGGTCTCACCGAAGACCAGCTGGAGGACCCGAACCTCGGCTCGGCGATCAAGAAGCTGGAATCGGTGGTCCTGCGTGGCGACGTCGTCAAGAACGGCCACCGCATCGACGGCCGCCGGCTGGACGAGGTGCGCCCGATCGTCTGCGAAACCGGGCTGCTGCCCCGGACCCATGGCTCGGCGCTGTTCACCCGCGGCGAGACCCAGGGTCTGGTCGTAACCACGCTGGGCACCGGCGACGACGAGCAGATCATCGACGCGCTGCACGGCAACTTCCGTTCGAACTTCCTGCTGCACTACAACTTCCCGCCCTACTCGGTCGGTGAAGCCGGCCGTGTCGGACCTCCGGGACGTCGCGAGATCGGCCACGGCAAGCTGGCCTGGCGCGCGCTGCAGGCGGTGCTGCCGGCCCCGACCGACTTCCCCTACACGATCCGCGTGGTCTCCGAGATCACCGAGTCGAACGGCTCCTCCTCGATGGCGTCGGTCTGCGGCGGGTCGCTGTCGATGATGGATGCGGGCGTGCCGCTGAAGGCGCCGGTCGCGGGCGTGGCCATGGGCCTTGTGCTGGAGGACGAAGGCTCTTACGCGGTTCTGACCGACATCCTGGGCGACGAGGACCACCTCGGCGACATGGACTTCAAGGTGGCCGGCACCGAGAGCGGCATCACCTCGCTGCAGATGGACATCAAGGTCGCCGGCATCACGCCCGAGATCATGGAAAAGGCGCTGGCCCAAGCGAAAGAGGGCCGGATGCACATTCTCGACGAGATGAACAAGGCGCTGTCCTCGGCCGGTGAATTCTCGGTCCACGCGCCGCGCATCGAGACGATGACCGTGCCCACCGACAAGATCCGCGAAGTGATCGGCTCGGGTGGCAAGGTGATCCGCGAGATCGTCGAGGTCTCGGGCGCCAAGGTCGACATCAACGACGATGGCGTGATCAAGATCGCCTCGCCCAATGCCGACGCCATCCAGAAGGCGCACGACATGATCTACTCGATCGTGGCCGAGCCCGAGGAAGGCAAGATCTACAAGGGCACCGTGGTCAAGATCGTCGATTTCGGCGCCTTCGTGAACTTCTTCGGCAAGCGCGACGGGCTGGTCCATGTCAGCCAGATCGAGAACCGCCGCCTGAATCACCCCTCCGACGTTCTGAAAGAGGGCCAGGAGGTCTGGGTCAAGCTCTTGGGCTTCGACGACCGCGGCAAGGTGCGCCTGTCGATGAAGGTCGTGGACCAGGAAACCGGCGAAGAGGTCACGAAGGAAAAGGAGGAGGTCGACGAGTAAGTCGACCCCTCTTCGGAAACGCGAAAGGCCCCGGATGACCGGGGCCTTTTCTTGTTGGCGGGCGCTGTCCTCAGGCGGCGGGCGACTTCACCTTGCGCAGGTAGGGGAAGATTTCCTCGACCTCGCCGAACCTGGTCTGCGCGTCCTCGGTGCTGACATCGAGGCGCAGGATCACGTCGTCGCCGGGGCGCCAGTCGGCCGGTGTGGCGACGGGGGCAGCGGCATTGTTGCGGATCGCGTCCAGCGCGCGCAGGATCTCGTCGAAGTTCCGGCCGACCGTCATCGGATAGATCAGCATCAGCTCGATCTTCTTGTCCGGATTGATGATGAAGGTCGTCCGCACCGTCGCGGTGTCGGCGCGGGCCTTGCCATCGGCGCCATAGGCCTCGGCCGGCAACATGTCATAGAGTTTCGCGATCTCCAGCCGGTCGTCGGCGATGATCGGGAAGGCCATGTCCGTGCCGGCATATTTCTCTACATCGGCCTTCCATTTCAGGTGCTCGTCCACCGGATCGACCGAGATGCCGATCACCTTGGCGTTGCGCTGGGCGAATTGGTCCGCCAGACGCGCAGCCGCCGCGAACTCAGTGGTGCAGACCGGGGTGAAATCCGCCGGGTGCGAGAACAGCACCGCGTAGCTGTCGCCGATCCATTCGTGGAAATCGATCTTGCCTTCCGTGGTCTCGGCGGTGAAGTTCGGGGCGATATCGTTGATGCGCAGGGTCAAGGTTTGGTCCTTTCCGTGGCTGTTTGAAGGATAGCATTTAGATACATTCTAAATGCACCTTTGACACCCCCGAAATGCGCCTGCGCGGCAGAAAACCGGCATGAAGGTCCCGTGGGAGGAGCGAATGATCGAACGAACGGCGTTCTATATCGGTGGTGCATGGGTTTCGCCCAGCGCCGGAACCCGGGCCGAGGTGATCGACCCCTCCACCGAAGAGCGCTTCGCGGTGATCTCGCTGGGCGGGCAGGCCGACACCGATGCCGCCGTGGCCGCCGCTCGTGCGGCCCAGCCCGGCTGGGCCGCGACGTCCAAGGCCGAGCGGATGGACCTGCTCAAGCGCATCCTGCAGCTTTACAAGGCCCGCGCCGAGGACATGGCCCAGGCGATCAGCCGCGAGATGGGCGCACCCATCGACCTTGCGCGGAGTGCGCAGGTCGGCGCCGGTGCGTGGAACATCAAGGGGTTCATTCACGCGCTCGAGGTCTTCGACTTCGACCGGCCGCTTGGCCCCCACGCCCCGGATGACCGCATCCTGATGGACCCGGCCGGTGTCATCGGGATGATCACGCCATGGAACTGGCCAATGAACCAGATCACGCTCAAGGTGATCCCGGCGCTGGCCACGGGCTGCGCCATGGTGCTGAAGCCTTCCGAAATCGCCCCGCTCTCGGCGATGGTCTTCGCCGAAATCCTGCACGAGGCGGGGGTTCCGCCGGGCGTGTTCAACCTGGTGAACGGCGACGGGGCCGGCGTGGGCACGCAGCTCTCCGCCCACCCGGGGCTCGACATGATCTCCTTCACCGGATCGACACGGGCCGGCATCGCGATCTCCAAGGCCGCCGCCGACACGCTGAAGCGGGTGCATCTGGAACTGGGCGGCAAGGGTGCGAACCTGATCTTCGCTGATGCCGACGACAAGGCGGTGAAGCGCGGCGTTCTGCATTGCTTCAACAACAGCGGGCAGTCCTGCAACGCGCCGACGCGGATGCTGGTCGAACGCTCCGCCTATGACGACGCCGTCGAAACGGCGCGGGCGCTGGCGGAGAAGATGCAGGTCGGCCCCGCCGACCGGGCGGGACGCCACATGGGCCCCGTCGTCAGCGCGGCGCAATTCGAGAAGATCGAGGCGCTGATCCAGGCCGGTCTCGACGAAGGCGCCCGGCTGGTCGCGGGCGGTCCGGGCCGTCCCGAAGGGTTCAACCGCGGCTGGTTCGTCCGACCCACCGTCTTTGCCGACGTGACGAACGACATGACCATCGCACGCGAGGAGATCTTCGGCCCGGCTCTGTCGATCCTGCCCTTCGACACCGAGGAGGACGCCATCGCGATCGCCAACGACACCGAGTACGGCCTGACCAACTACGTGCAGTCCGAGGACGGCGCCCGGCGCAACCGGGTCGCCCGCGCGCTCCGGTCGGGCATGGTCGAGATGAACGGCATGTCACGCGCCGCGGGCAGCCCCTTCGGAGGGGTAAAGCGATCGGGCAACGGGCGCGAGGGCGGCCTCTGGGGTCTTGAGGAGTTCTGCGAGGTCAAGGCGGTCAGCGGCTGGCACGCCGAAGAGCCGTGTAAGACGCACGGTCACGGCGCCCGCGACTGCTGCTGAACTGCGCGCGCTGGCGCACGCATGCCTTTTGCCGCCCTGCGGGCGGGGTGAGTATTTGGGCCAAGAAGAAGCTCAGAAGGGACAGCGGACCCGGAAGCTCATGCCCCGGCCACCATCGGGGTGCCGCAGCCGCAACTCCTCGGCGTGAAGCATCAGGCGCGGGGCCGCGCGGGCGGCCCCCTCGGCGTAGAACGGGTCGCCGAGAATGGGGTGGCCGAGTTCCTTCATGTGGACGCGCAACTGGTGGCTGCGCCCGGTCCTGGGCGAGAGGCGGACACGGGTCGTTTCGCCCTCGTGCCGCTGGACCCGCCAGTTGGTGACGGCGGGCTTGCCGGTGTCGTGGTCGACCTTCTGGCAGGGGCGGTTCGGCCAGTCGACGATCAGCGGCAGGTCCACCGTTCCGGTCTTCGGTTCGAGCCGCCCCCAGACCCTGGCCGCATAGGTCTTCCTGACCTGCCGCTTTTCGAATTGCAGCCCGAGATGACGTTGCGCCGGCGGCGTCAGCGCGAACACCATGACGCCGGAGGTATCCCGGTCGAGCCTGTGCACCAGAAGCGCCTCGGGGAAGGCCGCCAGCACGCGGGCCAGAAGGCAGTCGGCAAGATGCGCGCCCTTGCCCGGCACAGAAAGCAATCCGGACGGCTTGTTCACGACGAGGAGTTCGTGGTCCTGGTGAACGATTTCGAGGGGGGTATCGGGGGGCGCGTAGGTCTCGCTCATGGGAGTGGGCGGTAGCGGCTTCGGCGGTGCGGCGCAAGCGTGCGGCCGTGGTTCACCGGCCGAAGACCTGCGCAAGGAGCGCCGAAAGCCCCGTGGCGTCGGCGTCGGCGAAGGCGGCGGGGCGGTCGCTGTCGACGTCGAGCACGGCGATGAGGTCGCCCGCCGCATCCCGCACAGGCACCACGATCTCCGACCGCGTGGAGGCGGCGCAGGCGATGTGGCCGGGAAAGGCGTCGACATCGGCCACGATCTGCACCTCGCCGGTGCGGGCGGCGGCGCCGCAGACCCCGCGATCGAACGGGATCGTGAGACAGCCATGCCCGCCCTGGTAGGGGCCGATCTTCAGCAGGCCCGGCTCGGTGACGCGATAGAAGCCCGTCCAGTCGAACCGGTCGTCGGCGTGATGCAACTCGCAGACCATCGTCGCCATCAGTGCCACGCTGTCGGTTTCGCCCTCGGTCAGGGTGGCGAGCGTCTTCGCGATTGCTTCGTAGTCTATCCGCATCATGGTCGCTCGATCGCGATCGCGGTGCCTTCGCCGCCGCCGATGCAGATCGCCGCAACGCCCCGTTTCAACCCGCGCTTCTCCAGCGCGTTCAGAAGCGTCACGATGATCCGCGCGCCGGAGACCCCGATCGGGTGGCCCAGCGCGCAGGCACCGCCGTTCACATTCACCTTGTCGCGCGGCAGCCCCAGCTCGTGCATGAATGCCATCGGCACCACGGCGAAGGCCTCGTTCACCTCCCACAGCTCCACGTCATCCGTCGTCCAGCCAAGTCTGGACAGCAGCTTCCGCGCGGCGGGCACGGGCGCGGTGGTGAACCAGCCCGGCGCCTGGGCATGGCCGGCATGTCCGAGGATACGAGCGCGAACCGGCAGGCCGCGCGCCTCGGCCTCGGCGCGGGTGGCCAGCACCAGCGCCGCCGCGCCGTCCGAGATCGACGAGGAATTGGCCGGCGTCACCGTGCCGCCCTTGCGGAAGGCGGGCTTGAGGTGGGGGATCTTTTCGGGGCGCGCATTGCCGGGCTGTTCGTCCTCGTGGATCACCGTATCGACCTTGCGCGAGGTCACGGTGACGGGCGTGATCTCTTCCTCAAAGGCGCCGGATTTCTGCGCTTCGAGCGCGTTCGAGAGCGAGCGCAGCGCGTACTCGTCCTGCGCCTGGCGCGTGAACTGGAAGCTCTCGGCGCAATCCTCGGCAAAGGTCCCCATGAGGCGCCCCGTGTCATAGGCGTCCTCCAGCCCGTCGAGAAACATGTGGTCGATGACCTGGCCATGGCCGATCCGGGCGCCTGCACGCATCGCGGGAAGCAGGTAGGGCGCACCCGTCATGCTCTCCATGCCACCGGCACAAATGACCTGTACGGCCCCGAGCCGCAGCTGGTCATGGGCGATCATCACCGTCTTCATGCCCGAGCCGCACATCTTGTTGAGCGTGGTGGCCGGCACGTCTTCGCCGAGCCCCGCCTTGAACCCGGCCTGGCGCGCGGGGGCCTGGCCCTGCCCGGCCGGCAAAACGCAGCCCATCAACAGTTCATCAACGCGGTCGACTCCCGCGCCCTCCATGGCGGCGCGAATCGCGCGCCCCCCCAGCGTCGGGGCATCGACCCCGGCGAAAACCCCTTGGAACCCGCCCATCGGGGTGCGGGATGCCCCGCAGATCACCACCTCGTCCATGAACACCTCCCTATTTCTCCGGCAAACACTTACCGAATGGTAAGGATTGGCGTCTAGCCTCGGCCGCGCATCACAGGAGAGAGCCCGAATGGAACTCAAGACCGAAGAGCGCGACGACGCCATCCATGTCATCGTCGCCGAACCGCGAATCGACTCTGCCGTGGCCATTCGGTTCAAGGACCGCATGCGCGAGGTTGTGGGCGAGGGCCCCGGACGCGTGGTTCTCGATCTCGGGGCGGTGGATTTCCTCGACAGCAGCGGCCTTGGGGCCGTGGTCGCGGTAATGAAGCTGCTGGGCCCCGATCGCAGGCTGGAACTCTGCAACCTGACCCCGAACGTCGAAAAGGTCTTCCGCCTGACCCGGATGGACCGCGTGTTCACCATTCACGCCGATTGTGAAGCAGCCTTCGCGGAAAAGCGGTCGATCGCATGACACTCTCCACCCCCTCGCCAGAGGATCCGGGGCCTTCCCCGATGCCGGGCGATGGCGCGACGGACCCCATCGTGGTGGAGGCCACGCCCATGGGCGTGCGCGAGGCACTGGCCCGGATGCGCGCGCGCTACACGCCCCTGCAGCAGGGGCCGGACACGCTGGGGATGGCCGAGACGGTTCTTGCCGAGGTGCTGAACAACGTCGTCGAACACGCCTACGGCCAGGGCGACAGCGGGCCCATCGAACTCCGGCTGGAGCGGCGAGGCGGCCGCCTTCTGGTCGATGTGCGCGACTTCGGCATACCGATGCCCGATGGCATCATGCCCTGCGGCACGCTGCCGACCGATGACGACACGGGCGACGGGCCGCCCGAGGGTGGCTTCGGCTGGTTCCTGATCCGCGCCCTCGCCCGGGACCTGTGCTACGCCCGTGTCGGCGATCAGAACCGCCTGTCCTTCTGCGTCCCCCTCGCCGAGACCTGACCACGCCGGCGGAGTAGCCTTGCCGCGGGCCCGATGCGGAAAGCCCGGCACGATGCCGCCCAGCGCACGGCCCAAATCGACTGGCGGATCAAGGCGCCAGCTCAAAGCCGCACGCGCCCTCCTGCAGACGCGCCATCAGGACCATAGCCCCCTCCTCCTTGTCGATCCGCCGCGAAAAACGCGTTGGCTTCGGTCGGCGTGCCGCCTAGGTTGCCTCCGGCAAACAGGGAGGCATGCATGCGGGATTTCCAGGCACCGGGACGCTCGGCTGTTTTCGCCACCAACGGCATGTGCGCGACGTCGCACCCACTCGCGGCCAAGGTCGCCGTCCAGATGCTCGAGTCCGGCGGCAACGCGGCTGACGCGGCCATTGCCGCGGCCGTCCTTCTGGGTATCTGCGAACCCCACATGACCGGGATCGGCGGCGACTGCTTCGTGTTGCTCAAGCCCGCGGGCGAGGACCGCATCCTCGCACTGAACGGGTCGGGGCGGGCACCCGCCGGTCTTAACGCCGAACGCCTGCGCGACCGCGGTCTGTCCGCCATGCCCACCACAACGGCCGATGCCGTGACCGTGCCCGGCGCCATCGACGCGTTCTGCCGGCTGTCGACAGACTGGGCGCGCGCCGGCCTGAAGGCCAGCCTCGCGCCGGCGATCCACTATGCCGAGGCGGGCGTCCCCGTCGGCCCGCGCACCGCCTGGGACTGGAGTTGTACCGAAGCCAACCTGCAGGGCGATGCGCGGCGGTTCTACTTGCTCGACGGCAAGGCCCCGCAACCGGGCCAGGTGTTCCGGGCGCCGCTGCAGGCAGAGGTGCTGCGCCGCGTCGCCCTGGACGGGCGCGCCGGGTTCTACGAGGGCGAGGTGGCCGAAGACATGGTCGACTCGCTGCGCGCGCTGGGCGGCACCCACAGCCTGGACGATTTCGCCGCCACGGCCTGCGACTGGACCGAGCCGGTGAGCGGCACCTACAAGGGCGTCGAGCTGGTTGAGCACCCGCCGAACGGCCAGGGCGCGACCGCGATCCTGATGGCGAACATCCTGTCGCATTTCGATCTCGCGGCACTGGATCCTCTGGGCGCGCAGCGCGCCCACCTGGAAGCGGAGGCAGCGAAACTCGCCTACGACGCGCGCAACCGGTTCATCGCCGACCCGGGTCACGTCGGCCGGCTCGACCACATGCTGGCCCCCGAGACGGCCGCGCGGCTGGCGGCCCTGATCGACCCCGACCGCGCGATGGACAGCCCCGCCGCCCTGTCGGAAGCGGTGCACAAGGAGACCGTCTATCTCACGGTGGTCGATCGCGACCGGATGGCGGTGTCGCTCATCTACTCGATCTTCCACGCCTTCGGATCGGGCCTCGCCTCGGCCAAGTTCGGGATCAACTTCCAGAACCGCGGCGCCGGCTTCACCCTCGCCGCGGGGCATCCGAACGAGGCCGGCGGCGGCAAGCGCCCGATGCACACGATCATCCCGGCCATGCTGCGGCGCAACGGCAAGGTCATCATGCCCTTCGGCGTGATGGGCGGCGCCTATCAGCCAAACGGCCATGCCCGCGTGCTGACCAACATCGTGGATTACGGCATGCACCCACAACAGGCCATCGACGCGCCGCGCAGCTTCAGCGATGCCGGGGTCATGCAGGTGGAGCGGGGCTACCCGGACTCCGTGCGAGAGGCCCTTGCCGCAATGGGACACGAAGCGGTGATCCCGGACAATCCCATCGGCGGCGCCCAGGCAATCCTGATCGACGAGGAAACCGGCGTGCTGCAAGGCGCGTCCGACCCGCGCAAGGACGGCTGCGCGCTGGGCTACTGAGCCACGCGAGCCGGTCAGTTCAGTTGGAACTGCAGCGGGTAATGCCCGTCCTCGAACTCTCCAAACAGATCGGCAAGGTCGGGATGGTCCACGGGCTCGCCGGTGTCGTCGGGCAGCAGGTTCTGCTCCGAGACATAGGCGACGTAATAGCTGTGGTCGTTCTCGGCGAGCAGGTGGTAGAATGGCTGGTCCTTCGAAGGGCGGCTGTCCTCGGGGATGGCGTCATACCATTCGTCGGTGTTCGAGAACATCGCGTCGACATCGAACACGACACCCCGGAACGGGTGCTTCCGATGCCGGACCACCTGCCCAAGATGATATTTCGCGCGTGTCGTCCGCATCATGTTGCAACCCCCTTGTCGTCACACTAAAGCCCCGGATGGGGCAATGTCCATGCGACAGGGCGGATTTCCGGGAAACAGAGTGTGAACCTCGTCCTCACAGTGCTGGAGATCGTCGCGCCGGTTTTTCTGCTGGCGGGCGTTGGGTTTGCATGGGTCCGCCTCGGCAACGAGTACCGCGTCCAGTTCGTCACCCAGCTTGCGATGACGCTGTCGGTGCCCTGCCTGATCTTCACCGCCCTGATGCAGACCGAGATCGACCCCCAGGCGCTTACGGCGCTCTCGCTCGCGGCCTTGGTGGCCTACGGGGTGGTGACGGTGCTGTGCATCGGCGTCGTCGCGCTGGCGCGGCTCGAGCGGCGGACCTACCTCGCCCCGATCATCTTCGGCAACACGGGCAACATGGGCCTGCCGCTGGCGCTGTTCGCGTTCGGCGACGCGGGGCTGGGCTATGCCGTCGTCGTCTTCGCGGTGATGGCGGTCTATTCCTTCACCTTCGGGGTCTGGCTCGTCTCGGGCGGCGGGTCGCTCGTCAAGGTGGTCAAGGAGCCCTTGGTCGCGGCGACTCTTCTGGGCGGGCTGTTCCTGTGGCAGGGCTGGGAAACGCCGGTATTCCTCACCAACACGCTCGAGTTGATTGGGCAAATGGCGATACCACTGATGCTGATCACGCTGGGCGTCGCCATCGCGCGGCTGCATCCGGGCCACCTGCCGCGCGCGATGTGGCTGTCGGCCGTCAAGCTGGCGCTCTGCCTTGCCGCTACCGTCGCCGTGGGGCGCTGGTTCGCCCTCGACCCGGTGCCCTTCGCCGTTCTCGTGCTGCAGATATCCACGCCGGTGGCCGTGACCTCCTATCTGCTGGCCGAGAAATACGGCGCCGATGCGGAGGCTGTCGCGGGTCTCGTCGTCGTCTCCACCCTGCTCTCGGTCATCACGCTGCCCGTCACTCTCGCGTTTCTGATCTGATCGCGCAGCTTTGTCGTTTTCCCGGCGGCCGAATTCGCCTATGCTGGGATCAAACAAAAGAACAAGAGCAGACGAGGGGCAGATGAGCAGACTCCTTCTCGTGGCGACGATTCTGGCGGTTGCGGGCTGTGGCGGCGGGTATTCGCCTCCGCGCGATCTCGACAACGCCTGCGCGATCGCGAAAGAACGGCCGAAATACATGCGCGCGATGGAGCGGACCGAGCGGCGCTGGGGCGTGCCGGTTCCCGTGCAGATGGCGATGATCCACCAGGAAAGCAAGTTCATCGGCGACGCGCGCACACCGCATCGCTACGTGCTGGGTATCATTCCGATGGGGCGGCAAAGCTCGGCCTACGGCTACGCCCAGGCCCTGGACGGGACCTGGGACGATTATCGCCGGGACACCGGCCAGCGCCGCGCCCGCCGCGACGACATCTACGACGCGACGGATTTCATGGGCTGGTACATGGCGCAGACGCGGGAAAAGCTGGGCATTCCGCTGACGGACACCCGCAACCAGTATCTTGCCTACCATGACGGCCATGCGGGCTACGCGCGCGGCAGCTACCGGCGAAAAGGGTGGCTGACGGACGTGTCCAGCCGCGTCGCTGCCCGGGCGCACAGCTACAACGCCCAACTGGCCGCCTGCCGTTACTAGCTCAGTCCTGAATCCGCGCGGCCGTTTCCTGAACGATGCTGAACAGCCGCGCCGAGAGGTCCACGCCGGTCTTCATCTCGCCAAGGATCACCGTCGTCGCCTGGCCGGTATCGTCGGTAATGACCCATTGCCGGAGTTCGACCGGATCTCCGGTGAAGACCAGCGCGATGGTGCCATATTCGGGATGCTCGGGGTCCTGGGCCACCACGCGGGTCGACGTCGCGTCGCCGTCATGGCCCACGACCATCCGCGCGCGCGTCAGGTCAACGTTGCGCTGCAGTATGATGCTCAGCGGCGTCTTGGCCAGCGGGTATTTCTCGGGCGGCTGGTTCGACTTGGCGTCGAAGATCGCCACCTGCCCCCCGCCCGCGATCACCAGCCCCTCGTTCGGCGGGTCGTATTCGAACCGCGCCCGGCCGGGGCGCTGTAGCGATAGCCGCCCGGTCGAGATCGACCCGTCGGCGTTCACCTGGGTGAAATCCGCCTGCGCCGTCGTGAAGCTGTTGAGATAGGCCGAGACCCGCGAAAGCGGAATCCGGTCGGCAAGGCCGGGTGCTGCGGCCGCCACCCAGAGGGCGAGGCATAGGGCAAGGCGCTTCATCATGATGTCAATCTAGGCCCTCTCGCGGCCCGATGCATCTGCCAATGCGTCACGAAAGGGCGAGGGGCTCGCGCCCCCGCCGGTCACGCCTGTTCGGGTACCAGGATTTCCCGCTTGCCCACGTGGTTGGCGGGGCTCACGACGCCCTGCTCCTCCATCTGCTCGACCAGCCGCGCGGCCTTGTTGTAGCCGATGGCAAGTTTGCGCTGGATGTAGGAGGTGGAGCATTTGCGGTCCTTCAACACAATGGCCACCGCCTGGTCGTAAAGCGCGTCCTCGCCGTCGGTGTTGCCGCCGAGCCCCAGAACAAGGTCGATATCGCTTTCCTTGTCGTCGTCGGGGCCTTCGACCACGCCACCGACATAGTCGGGCGGACCATAGGCCTTGAGGAAATTGACGATCTCCTCGACCTCCTCGTCCGACACGAACGGCCCATGCACGCGGCCGATCCGCCCACCGCCGGCCATATAGAGCATGTCGCCCATGCCGAGCAGCTGTTCCGCCCCCTGCTCGCCCAGGATCGTGCGGCTGTCGACCTTGGACGTCACTTGGAAACTGATCCGCGTGGGGAAGTTGGCCTTGATCGTGCCGGTTATCACGTCGACCGAGGGGCGCTGGGTCGCCATGATGAGGTGGATGCCGGAGGCCCGCGCCATCTGCGCCAGGCGCTGGATGCAGGCCTCGATCTCCTTGCCCGCGACCATCATCAGGTCGGCCATCTCGTCGACGATCACGACGATATAAGGCAAGGTCTCGGGCTGGAATTCCTCGGTCTCGAAGACGGGTTCGCCGGTCTCGTCGTCGAAGCCGGTCTGGACCGTGCGCTTGAACATCTCGCCCTTGGCCAGCGCGTCGCGCACCCGGCCGTTATAGCCCTCGATGTTACGCACGCCCATCTTGGACATCTTGCGGTAGCGTTCTTCCATCTCGGCCACGACCCATTTCAGCGCGACGACGGCCTTTTTCGGGTCGGTGACGACGGGCGACAGCAGATGCGGAATGCCGTCATAGACGCTGAGTTCCAGCATCTTCGGGTCGATCATGATCAGCCGGCATTCGTCGGGCGTGAGGCGATAGAGCAACGACAGGATCATGGTGTTGATCGCCACGGATTTCCCCGAGCCGGTGGTCCCCGCGATCAAGAGGTGGGGCATCTTGGCAAGGTTGGCCACGATGGGCTCGCCCCCGATATCCTTGCCAAGCGCCAGCGGCAAGCGCGCCGCGTTGTCTCCGAAATGGCGAGACGACAGGATCTCGCGCAGAACCACCTTTTCACGGTTGGCGTTGGGCAGCTCGATCCCGATGACGCTGCGCCCCGGCACGGTGGACACACGCGCCGACAGTGCCGACATGCTGCGCGCGATGTCATCGGCCAGCCCGATGACGCGCGATGCCTTGAGCCCCGGGGCGGGTTCCAGTTCGTACATCGTGACGACGGGGCCGGGGCGGACACTGACGATCTCGCCCTTCACGCCATAGTCGTCGAGCACGTTTTCCAGCATGCGCGCGTTTTCTTCCAGCGCCTCGTCGGGCAGGACGTGCCGTTCGACCGAGTCGGGCGAGGTCAGAAGCGACAGAGGCGGGTGTTCGTAGCCGTTGGCGGGGTCGTCGAATTGCAGCGCGGGCTGCGCCTCTTCCTGCGCCCGGCGCGACGGCGGCACGGGTTTCTTCGGCGGGTGCTGAACCACGCCGCGGCGCGGCTCCTCGACCGGGGCGCGCGGACCCGGCATGGCGAGGCTTTCGGCGCTTACCGGCGGCTCGGACGGTAGTTCATCGAAGGCGGTCTCGACCCCGCGCACGACGGGGGGCTCGGCGCGGTGCACCGGGCGCGCACCGCCATTGCGGTTGCGGATGACATCGGCGATGCGCGCCTTGATCCGCTCTTCCGAGATCGGGCCGAACGCCTCGGCGTCGAAATCGACGTCGCGCTCGACCAGTTCCGGCTCGGGCTCTGTCACCCGCCGCCGCAGACTGGGAAGACGGGCGAGCAAGCCCGTTCGGGCGGGCGGGGCGGTCACGACCTCGGGCTCCGCCGGGCGGGTCAGGCGCGGCTCGCCCTGGGCCGCCTGCGCCGGTGCTGCGCGGCGGGCGCGGATCTCGGCGCCGATGCGCTGGCCCGCGCCCAGCGCCCCCTGCGCGGATTGCCCCAGCGCCCTCCGCAGGCCCGCATAGGTCAGGATCACCCCGATCAGCAGGAACCGGCCGAACCGGCGCAACTCGTCGCGGTCGGTGCCGAGCACGAACAGCCCCGTCGCCAACGCGCCGAGCCAGACGAGCGCGGCCACCACGCGCAACCCGAATACCGTGTCCACCGGCGCCACGCCGAGGATCGCGCCCAGCACCGTGTCGCCGAAAAGCCCGCCCATGCCGAAGCTGTGGGTCCAGGAGGCGGGCGGCACATGGGTCGAGGCATAGACCGCCGCGAGCGCGATAGCCACCGGCGCGAAGATTAGCCGCGACAGCGCGCGCTCTTCCCCGACATGGGTGACAAAGCGCAGGCCCCAAGCGGCCGGGATCGCGACAAGCCCCCAGGCGCCCCAGCCCACGATGATGAAGAGAGGCGAGGCGATCGAGGCGCCGAACCGGCCCATGACGTTCTCGGCCGGGGCATCGGTGGCCGACAGCCAGCTCGGGTCCTCGGGGACGTAGCTGCCCAGGATCAGCGTCATCAGAATCGCGGCGCCGATCAGCGTGAAGCCGATGAGTTCCTTGCCCCGTCGCTCGATCGCCGCCTGCATGCTGGAATCGAGAAGCGGTTCGCGTCCCTTCATCTGATACGATGCCATACCCTAACCATCCTCAACCAAAGAGGCAGCCACGGAGCCGCGTGAGCCCGTGCCGCAATTCCTGCTCCGGCGCGACCATCGCGACGCGGATATACCCCTTCCCGGGGTTCTCGCCCGCGACCTCGCGCGAGAGATACGCGCCCGGCAGCACCCGCACCCCGGTCATCCGCCAGGTTTCCAGCGCGGCCGCCTCGCCGTCCTCCACCGGCAGCCACAGGAAGAACCCGGCTTCCGGGGGCCGGTACCCAGGCACATCGCCCAGGATTTCGTCGGCGATCTCGTATTTGCGCCGATAAAGTCGGCGGTTCTCTTCCACATGGGCCTCGTCGGCCCAGACCTTCTCGGCCACGCGCTGAAGCGGCAGCGGCATCGGCGCCCCGGCATAGGCGCGCAACTGCCGGATGCGGCTCATGCTTTGCGGACCGCCCGCGCAGAACCCCGAGCGCAGGCCCGGCAGGTTCGACCGCTTGGACAGCGAGTGGAACACCAGCACCCGCTCGGGGTCGGCGCCGATTTCGTCGGCCACCTCCAACGCGCCGGCGGGCGGGTCGTCGCGGTAGACCTCGGAATAGCACTCGTCGGCGAAGACCTGGAAATCGTGCTTCTCGGCAAGGCGCAGCAGGTCCGCCCAGTAGCCCTTGTCGGCGACGGCGCCCTGCGGGTTCGACGGCGAGCAGAGATAGGCGATCGCGACGCGGTCGAGGAGGTCTGGCGCCAACGCCCCGTAATCGGGCAGAAACCCGGTCTCGGCGGTCGCCGGCACGTAGACCGGGTCCGCCGCGACCGCGAGCGCGGCCACGGAATACACCTGGTAGAACGGGTTGGGTGTCAGGACGACCGGGCGGTGCCCCGCCTTTTCCTCGGGGCATAGCGCGAGGGCGGCGTTGAACAGCCCTTCGCGTGTGCCGTTCAGCACGGAAATCCGGCTGTCGGGTTCGACGATCACGCGGTACCGCCGCGCGATCCAGTCCGAGATCGCGCTCAGCAGCTCGGGCGTGCCGTCATTGGGGGGGTATTTGCCGAACTCCTGGGCATGCTCGGCGATTATACCCGCGACCCAGGGCGGGAAGGCGTGCTGGGGCTCGCCAATGCTCATGCGCAGCGGCGCGCCGCCCGGCCCGTGGCAGTCCAGCAGCCGCCGGAGCCGCGGAAACGCGTATTCTGGCAGGTTCGAAAACCGCTTGGGAAAGGTCATGGACCCCTGTCTGCCTGTGCTGCCTCTGATCGGGGCGTCTCCCGCGCCCCGTTTGAGCATCACGATATCGGGTGTTCCCGTTCCGGTCCAGACGCGCACCGGCCCCGCCACAGAGGCAAGGCCCGGGCTGTGGCATTTAGGCCAGCGCCGCCTCGGCCGCCGCGCCCAGGCGCAGCAGACGCTCTTCCGATCCGGCCGGCCCCATCAGGGAAATGCCCGCCGAGGGCACGCCGGTCGGCAGGGTCAGCACCGCAAGACCCATCAGGTTGCCAATCCGCGTATTACGCAACGTCATCAGGTTCTCGGACACGAAGAGGTCCGCATCGGCCAGCAGGGCGGCGGTGTTTGGCGGCAGGATCGGCACCGTCGGCACCAGCACCGCATCGAAGCCCGCCACCCGCGCGGCGTAGCCAAGGCGGAGCCTGTCGAGCTTCTGCGAGGCGGCGACATAGTCCATGCCAGAGAAGTCGCGCCCGCCGCGGAAGCGCTTGAGCACCTCGGGGAACATCTTTTCCGGCGCGGCTTCGATGGCGTCGGACCAAGTCGCATACGCTTCGGTCGCGTAGAGCACGCCGGACAGCGTCATCGCCTCGGACACCTCGGGGATATCGGCCCGCACTACCGTGGCACCGGCCCGTCCGAGGCGATCCACCGCGCTTTCGAAGCCGGTTTTCGGCGCCTCGCGGATATCGTCGAAGGCGACGGTGTCCAGCACCATCAGCCGCGCGCCCTTCAGGGTCGCGCCCCGCAGATCGGCCGGCTGTCCACCCTCCAGCGCGGCCAGCAGCAGGGCCGCGTCCTCCACCGTGCGGGTCAACGGCCCGACCGTGTCGAACCGGGGCGCCAGCGGCACGACCCCCGCCAGCGACACACGGCCCGCCCCGGTCTTGAGCCCGACGAGGTCGTTCCACGCGGCCGGCACCCGGACCGAGCCGCCGGTATCCGACCCGATCCCGCCCGCGGCCAGCCCGAACGCGACTGAGGTCGCCGCCCCCGAAGACGATCCGCCCGGCGCCGCGTCCGGGTCGTTGACGCAAGGCGGCGTCTCGGTCACCGGGTTCAGCCCCAGCCCCGAGAAGGCCAGTTCGGTCATGTGCGTCTTGCCCAGGCAGACGAGGCCGCAAGCGGTCGCATTCGCCAGGACCTCGGCATCGCGTCCCGGGACACGTCCCTTCAGCAGGGACGAGCCCGCCTCGGTCGCCACGCCGGCACTGTCGAACAGGTCCTTCCACGAGATCGGCACCCCGTCGATCGGCCCGCGCCGCAGGCCCAGCCTTGCCCGGGTGCGCGCGGCCTCGGCCTCGGACAGGGCGCGGTCGCGGGTCACGCGGGCATAGATGCGGTCGCCATGCTCATGCGCCGCGATCGCGTCGAGAAAGGCGGCGGTCAGGTCCACCGGGTCGATCTCGCCCGAACCGATCCCCCGGCCCAGCGCCCCCGCGCTCATGCGCCGCCAGTCACTCGCCATCGTCCGTCCTCCAAGCTGGTCCGCGCCGACGCTAGCGGGCGCGCCGCTTATGGACAATCCCGCCCGCACCGCCATATAGCGGGGCATGGCATTCGACTCCGACATCCTGATCGTGGGCGGCGGGCTCAACGGCCCGGCACTGGCCCTGGCACTGGCGCAAGGCGGGCTTTCGGTCACGGTGATCGACGCGCTCCCCAAGGACACGCGGGCGGAGGACAGGTTCGACGGGCGCTCCTATGCGCTGGCGCTGGCCTCGACTCGGCTCCTGCAGGCCATCGGCCTTTGGAACGAAGTGCATGCGCGCAGCCAGCCGATCCTCGAGATCGTCGCCTCGGACGGGCGCGCGGGCGAGGGACCGGCGCCGTTCTTCCTGGATTTCCACCACGGCGAGATCGAGGAAGGCCCGATGGGCTACATGCTGGAGGACCGGTACCTTCGGCGCGCCTTCCTCGACGCGATGGCGGCGGACCCCAGGATCACGACGCTTTCGGAGGAAACCGTCGTCGCGCAGGCGCCGGATGCCACTGGCGTGACGGTAACGCTCGCCTCTGGCAAGACACTGCGGGGCCGGGTTCTCGTGGGCTGCGACGGACGCCGATCCGGCACGGCGATGCGCGCCGGGATCCGGCGCACCGGGTGGGATTACGGGCAGACCGCGCTGGTCTGCGCCATCGCCCACGAGAAACCGCATAACGGCGCGGCGCACCAGTTCTTCATGCCCGAGGGACCGCTCGCGATCCTGCCGCTGCCGGGCAACCGCTCCTCCATCGTGTGGAGCGAGACCCATGCCAATGCCGCGGCGATCGAGGCGATCGACGCCGAGGGCTACCTCGCGGCGCTGCGCCCGCGCTTCGGCGATTTCATGGGCGAAATCGCACTGGAGGGCGACCGCTTCAGCTATCCGTTGAACCTGACGATCGCCAATGCCTTCGTCGCCCCGCGCGTGGCGCTTCTCGGCGATGCGGCGCACGGGGTGCATCCGATCGCCGGGCAGGGACTGAACCTTGGGCTGCGCGACGTGGGCGCGCTGGCGGAAACTCTGGTCGGGGCGCGGCGGCGCGGCGAGGATATCGGCGCGATCGACGTCCTGGAACGCTACCAGGTTTGGCGCCGTTTCGACACGGCGGTGATGGCGATCGGGACAGACGCCTTCAACAGACTGTTTTCGAACGACAACCCCGTGCTTCGGATGGGCCGCGATCTGGGCATGGGGGTGGTCAACGCCCTGCCCGGCCTGCGCCGCCGGTTCATCCGCGAGGCGGCCGGGCTGACCGGCGACCTGCCCCGGCTGATGACCGGCCGGCCGCTGTGACGGGCGGCCCGGTCGGGCCGGAAGCGGCGATATGAGTCGCATATGACCCCGATATGAGGTTTCGCGCCCCCGGCCTCAGCGCCAGCGCGACACCAGCCCGGCATTCGCGCGCCAGAATTGCAGCACCTCGCCGATCGCGTCGATGTCGCAGTGGTTGCTGCCGCAGGGCGGATAGACGCCGCGCGATCCCGCCAGCGTATGCGTCGCGTCGATGCTGTTCAGCCAGACGACGGGCTGGCTGTTCGCCTCGCCGGTGGCGGGCCATTCGCGGCGCACGGTGACGGTCGCATCTTCGCGGCGCGGGCCGAAATCTCGGCCATGGCCGAGATCGGGATAGAGGCTTTCGTGGGCGCGGGGGGCGGGCCGGTTGCGCGCGAGCAGCCAGCGGCGCGTCAGATACCCCTCGTCGATGTAGGTGTTGCCATTCAGCCCCTGCGCCATGAGATAGGCGGCCCAGCAGCGGAATACACCCTCGACCGTCAGCGTGCCGCCCATGTTGCAGTCGCTGGCCGCGAGCTTTTGCTGCGCCCGCGTCGCGGTTCCGGCGGCGACGGCCGCAACCGCGCCGGGCGCGCCGTCGACCAGATCCTGCGTCCGTTCGGTCATCTGCGCAAGCGGCAAGAAGACCCGGTCCGCCGTGTCCTGCTGGCCCAGGAAGGGGTGGTGAACCTCGCGTTCGGCGCCCCACGGCCCCGCGCTGCCGCCGCCCGCCGCGGCCCTCTTTTCGGCGTTGGCGTGGCTGGCCAGCGCCGCAAAGCCCTGGAACCTGGCCGAAAGCGGTGCCGTTATCATCAGCTGGTAGACCATGCCGCCGCCATTGGAAAAGCCCAGCGCGTAATGCGAGGCCCCCGCGATCTCGCCATCAAGCGTGGCCATCAGCGTTTCGACGAAATGCAGGTCGGCATCGTTGTCGGTGGTGTGCGGGGCGGCGCCGGCGGGCGCGGTGCAGGTATGCGCCCCGGTGTCGAGCGCGGCCCAGTCGGCACGCGCCGGGCCCAGGTGCCGCCAAGCCGGAACGCATTCGGCCCCGGATTGCAGCGCCGAGGGCGCGACGAGCACCATCCCCTGTTCGGTCTGGTCGGTCAGGTGACCGCCCATCACACCGCCATCGCCGGTACGCCCATGCCCCCGCCCAGACCACCGGCAGGTTCGCCTGCGGTCTGGCAGGCTCGTGCAGGCAATAATGGCGCAGCACGCCGCCGACATCGATGGCGCAGCTCTGGAACTCGGGATTGTCGCAGAGGGTATCGGACAGGGCGACGGGGCAGGTGGGCGGCGGTTGCGCATGGAGCGCCGGGGCCGCGGCCAGAACCGCCGCCGCGGCGAGCAAGACCGGAATACGCATGACGTTGCTCCCTTCCGGTTCCGGTAAGGGAGCGGCCTAACACAAAAACGCGCGCGTCGTCGGCGACGGCCCCCAACGCTGGGTCAGTCCAACTGGCGCGCCTCGTCAACCAGCATGATGGGGATGCCGCCACGGATCGGGAAGGCGAGACGTGCCGCCCTGGAGATCAGTTCCTGGCGCTCGGCCTCGTAGGTGAGCGTCGCATGGGTAACCGGACAGACCAGTGCCTCCAGCATCTTGCGGTCGGCCGGGGGCAGGTCGCTCACTGCATCTTCTCCTCGTCGGTGCCACTGCGAAGGGCGAATTCGATCAGCGTGACCAGGGTTTCGCGCCGCGTGGCGAGCGACGGCGCCTCGAGCAGCGCCTGCTTGTCCTCGGGCGCGAACGGGCAGAGCATCGACAGCGAGTTGATCAGGAGCTCGTCCTCGGCCTCTTGCAGGCTGTCCCAGTCGGTGGCCAGGCCCCGGCTTGCAAAGAAGCGCCGCAGCAACGCCATGAAGGGCTCGCGATCGAAGCCTTTGTCCTCCTCGCCCGGGCCCAAGTCGCGGGAGAACCCGTCCCACGACACGTCGGCCTTGAGATAGGGCGCGAAGCCCGACACCTCGCGCGTGATGCGATAGCGCGAAATGCCGGAAAGCGTGATCATGTAGCGGCCGTCCTCTGTTTCGGAAAAGGCCGTGACCCGCCCCGCGCAGCCGATGGCATGCAGCTTGCGTTCGCTGCTGCCCGGAATCTCGCGCGGCTGGATCATCCCGATCAGCCGGTGCGGCGTCTTGAGCGTGTCGTCGAGCATTGCCAGGTAGCGCGGCTCGAAGATGTGGAGCGGCAACCGGGCGCGCGGCAGCAACAGCGCGCCCGGAAGCTGGAAGACGGGGATGGTGTCGGGCAGGTCGGCCGCTGAAATCATGACGGGCAAGCTAGGCCGCGCCACCGGTCAGGCAAATATCATCGACGACAGTTTCCGGCGGCCCTTCAGAACGATTGGATCCTGCGGTTTCAGCGCATCGAAAATCGTGAAGAGTTGCGCCTTGGCCGCGCCGTCGTTCCACTCCCGGTCGCGGCGGAACAGCTCCAGCAACTGGTCCACGGCCTCCTCGACCTCGCCCGAGGCATGCAACGCCTTGGCCAGATCGAAGCGCGCCTGGCGGTTGTCGGGGTCGTGGTCGACGGCGGCGCGCAGTTCGGCCACGGGACCCGCCTCCGCCGCTTGGCGCGACAGCTCGAGCTGGGCGCGCGCCGCCTCGATCTCGGGCGCGCCCGCGATGTCCGCCGGGACCGAGGCGAGCAGGCTTTCCGCCTGGTCGGTTTCGCCCAGCGCCAGGTGCGCCCGGATCAGCCCGCCATAGGCCCCCGCGTGGTTGGGCTCCTCGCCAAGGATGGCGGCGAAGGTCTGGGCCGCGTCGACGGCCGCGCCCTCTGCCAGCATCTGCTCGGCGGCCTCGATCGCCTCGCCGAGGCCACCGTCGCCGGCGGCGCCAGCCACGCGCTCGACGAAGGCCTTGATCTCGGATTGCGGCAGCGCGCCCTGGAAGCCGTCGAGCGGCTGGCCCTGGAAGAAGGCATAGACCGTGGGGATCGACTGGATGCGCAGCTGGGCGGCCACCTGCTGGCTCTCGTCGACGTTGAGCTTGACCATCTTGACCCGGCCCTTGGCCTCGGTCACGGCCTGTTCCAGCATCGGGCCCAGGGTCTTGCAGGGTCCGCACCAGGGCGCCCAGAAATCGACGATCACCGGCACCTCTTTCGAGGCCTCTATCACGTCCTCCATGAAGGTCGCCTCGGAGATATCCTTGATCAGATCGCCCTGCGGCTGCGCGCCGCCCGTGTTCCCGCCGAGTTCCAGCATGTCGTTCATCTCCGCCGTTCAAGGATTTTGCACCTTATATGAGTTTCCCGCGGAAAAACCCAAGGGCCAATGCTACAGATCAAAGGACGCAAAGACCGGCGCGTGGTCCGACGGTTTGTCCCAGCCGCGCACGGCGCGCAGGATCCGGCTGGAATGGGCGGCCGACGCGATGTCGGGCGAGGCCCAGACATGGTCGAGCCGCCGGCCCTTGTCGGCGGCGTCCCAGTCTCGCGCCCGGTAGGACCACCATGAATACAGCTTGCCCTCGGGGATGTCGGCGCGGGTGACGTCGACCCAGCCGCCGGCCGCCTGCGCGGCGCCCAGATGTTCAACCTCGACCGGCGTGTGGCTAACCACCTTGAGAAGCTGCTTGTGGGACCAGACGTCGTCCTCGCGGGGCGCGATGTTCAGATCGCCCACCAGGATGGATTTCTCGGGGCGGGTGTCGCGGAACCAGTCGCGCATCTCGGAGACGTAATCGAGCTTTTGCCCGAACTTCTCGTTCACGTCGCGGTCGGGCACGTCGCCGCCCGCGGGGACGTAGAAATTGTGGATCGTTACGCGGTTCTCCAGCCGCGCGGCGACGTGGCGGGCATGGCCGAGGCGGGCGAAATCCATCTCGCCGGCATCCTCCAGCGGCAGCTTCGAAAGCATCGCGACGCCGTTATAGCCCTTCTGCCCGCGGGCGACGATATGGCCGTAGCCAAGCCCCCGGAACGTCTCCAGCGGCATCTTCTCGACCGGGCTCTTGCATTCCTGCAGGCACAGGATGTCGGGGGCCTCCTCGGTCAGAAGCCGCTTGACCAGCGCCTCGCGCAGGCGGATCGAGTTGATGTTCCATGTGGCGAGGGTGAAAGGCATGCGCGTCTCCGCTTCGGGGCAACGGCGCGCAAGCTAGTGCGGGCGGCGCCGGGCCACAAGGGACGGGCCGCGCGAGGGACGGGCATTAACGCCTCGGAAAGTCTCTGGTGAGACAAAGGGGGCGCCCGAAGAATGGACCCTGCCATGCCCCTTGACCCCGGTTTCGACGACCGCGCCAACGACGTGCATCTCAACGCCATCGTCCGCAGCGGCGAGGTGCTGGGGCGCGACATCGTCGAGGTGGCCGCCTTCCTGGATGACCTCGAAAGGACCGCCCAGGCGCAGCTGGGCCATATCAAGGCCGCGCACGAAGCGGCCGCCGCCGTCGCCGCGGCCAATGAAAGCGTGCAAGGCGCGGCCGACCGGGTCACCGGCTCCGCCGAGGAGACGATGGAGGCCGTGTCGGGCTCGGCACAGTTGTTGCGCGACACCAGCGAGAAAAGCCGGAACGTGGCCAACTGGGTCCGCTCGGTCGATTCGCGTCTGGCCGATGTCGTCAGCACGCTGCAGGCCGTGCAGGAATCGAACGCGCAGATCGTGGGCATCGCCAAGCAGGTGAACATCCTTGCCATCAACGCCAAGATCGAGGCGGTGCGGGCCGGCGATGCCGGGCGTGGCTTCGCCGTTGTGGCCGAGGCGGTGAACCAGCTCTCGCAGCAAAGCGCGACCGCGGCCGCCACCATTTCCGAGGCGATCTCGGGGTTGCACGATACGATCACCACCTTTCAGGCCGAGGCGGGCGAGTCCTCGCGCGATGCCGCCGCGGTGCTCGACGCCGCGACCGAGACAGATCAGCGGCTCGGCCAGATGACCGGCTCGGTCGAGGTCACGCGCGCCGCCGCGCTCGACATCGCCAGCCGGGCCGCGGACGTGCGGACCGCCAACGACCGCTTCACCCCCTGTTTCGGCGAACTCATCGACACCACCCGGCGGACGGCCGAGGGCGTCAAGGATGCCCGGGGCCAGGTCGAGGGCCTGGTGCGGCAGGGCGAATCCGTGGTCCAGAACTCGGTTCTGGCGGGCGGGGCCCATGCCGATGCCGCCCTCATCGAGTTCGTGCGCGACGCCGCCGGGCGGATCGGCGGGATGTTCGAGAAAGCCGTCGAGGCGGGCCGGATCCGGGCCGAAACCCTGTTCGACGCAAGCTATACCCCGATCCCGAACACCGATCCGCAGCAGGTCATGGCCCCCTTCACCGCGTTGACCGACAGGCTCTTGCCGGATGTCCAGGAGCCGGCGCTGGAGCTTGACCCGCGCATCGTGTTCTGCGCGGCGGTCGACCGCAACGGCTATCTGCCGACGCACAATCTGAAGTATTCCCACCCCCAGGGCGACGACCCTGTCTGGAATGCCGCCAACTGCCGCAACCGGCGTATCTTCGACGACCGCGTCGGCCTGCGCGCCGGGCAGTCGAAGGACCCGTTCCTGATCCAGGTCTACCGCCGCGACATGGGCGGCGGGAACTTCGCCCTGATGAAGGACCTCTCGGCGCCGATCTCGGTCCGGGGGCGGCACTGGGGCGGGCTGCGCCTGGCCTACCGGTTCTAGACGCCGGCATCGGACCTCTCGGTTCGCGCGACCGCGTCTCCGCGCGGGCGGGCGTCATGCATGCAGGTTCTGACCGGCACGGGCGGAAAAGCTGACTGCCGTTACGGGGCAATCTGCAGGGCCGGTCCAGCGAGTGCCTGGTGCCCTAAGCAGGAAAAACGCCCCGCCGGAAACCGGCGGAGCGTCGTTCCTGGGCCGCAATGGGCTCAGGCCCGTTGCTTCTGCCAATAGGCGCGCGTGACCGCCGCGACCGTCCCGCTCAGCGCGACGAGCGCGATCAGGTTCGGGATGGCCATCAGCGCGTTCATGATGTCCGCGATGATCCAGATCAGGCCGAGATTGGCGACCGCGCCGACCACGACCCCGGCCACCCAGAGCAGACGGAACGGCAGGATCACCTTGACCCCGAACAGATATTCGGCCGCGCGTTCGCCGTAATAGCTCCAGCCCAGCATGGTGGTGAAGGCGAACACGATCAGGCCCAGGCTGACGATCAGTTCGCCGCCCGGCAGACCGGTCTGGAAGGCCAGCGCCGAAAGTTCCGCGCCCGTCTCTCCGCTGGTCCAGGCGCCCGTGGTGATGATCACCAGCGCGGTCATCGTGCAGACGACGATCGTGTCGATGAAGGTGCCCAGCATCGCCACGTTGCCCTGGCGCACCGGATCGTCGGTCAGCGCCGCGGCATGGGCAATGGGGGCCGAGCCCAAGCCCGCCTCGTTCGAGAAGATCCCCCGGGCGACGCCGAAGCGGATCGCGGCCATCACCGCGGCCCCGGCGAAACCGCCCGTCGCAGCCGTTCCGGTGAAGGCGTCCGAAAAGATCAGGCCGAACGCCGCTGGGACATCGACGATGTTCACCGCCAGGATCACCAGCGCGCCCGCGATATAGAGCCCCGCCATCAGGGGCACGAGGTATTCGGCCACCGACGCGATCCGCTTCACCCCGCCGATGATGACGACGAAAACCAGCGCGGCCATGGCCAGCCCCGTCCACAGGTAGGGCACGCCGAAAGTCCCTTCGACCGCGCGGGCGACCGAGTTGGACTGAACGGTATTGCCGATCCCGAACGCGGCGATCGTGGCGAACAGCGCGAAGGCCCAGGCCAGCCAGCCCCACCGCGGCCCCAGACCGTTGCGGATGTAGTACATCGGCCCGCCGACATAACGCCCGCGCTCGTCCTTTTCGCGGAACTTCACCGCCAGCACCGCCTCGGCATATTTCGTGGCCATGCCGACAAGCGCCGTCAGCCACATCCAGAACACCGCGCCGGGCCCGCCGAGGAAGATCGCGGTGGCCACCCCGGCGATGTTGCCGGTCCCGATGGTGGCCGACAGCGCCGTGGTCAGCGCCTGGAAGGGGGTGATGTCGCCTTCATGTCCGGGCTGCTTGCTGCGCCCTTCGAACAGCATGCGAAAGCCGTAGCCCAGCTTGCGCTGCGGCAGCAGGCCCAGCCGCAGGGTGAGGAACAGCCCCGTGCCGAGGAGCAGCACCAGAACCGGTGGCCCCCAAACGAAGGAACTGATTGAATTCAGGATGTCTTGCATCGTTTGCCCCGAGTCCGTTGATGACGGGCGCGTCCCTAGCAGAGGCTCGGGGCATATGCATGGGGCAGAAGACGCACGGTTGCGCGTTGGACAAGGCGGCTATCCTTCCCGCGCATAACTCAGGCGACGAGGCGATAGCCCCCCGATTCGGTCACCAGAAGCCGCGCGTTCGACGGATCGGGCTCGATCTTCTGGCGCAGCCGGTAGATATGGGTTTCCAGCGTGTGCGTGGTCACGCCCGCGTTGTAGCCCCAGACCTCGTGCAGCAGCACGTCGCGCGCCACCACGCCCTCGGACGCGCGGTAGAGGAACTTGAGGATGTTTGTCTCCTTCTCGGTGAGCCGGATTTTCCGCTCTTCCTCGGTGATCAGCATCTTCATCGCGGGCTTGAAGGTATAGGGCCCGAGCTGGAACACCGCGTCCTCGGACTGTTCGTGCTGGCGCAGCTGGGCGCGGATGCGGGCCAGGAGCACGGGGAACTTGAAGGGCTTGGTCACGTAGTCGTTGGCGCCCGCGTCGAGGCCGAGGATCGTGTCGGCATCGCTGTCATGGCCCGTCAGCATCAGGATCGGGCATTTGACGTTCTGCTTGCGCATCAGCCGGCACAGCTCGCGCCCGTCGGTGTCGGGCAGGCCCACGTCCAAGATGACGAGGTCGTAGATCGCGGCCTTGGCCTTCTCCATCGCCTCGGCGCCGGTAGCGGCCTCGAACACGTCGAAGTCCTCGGTGGTGACAAGCTGTTCGCTCAGCGCCTCGCGCAGGTCGTCGTCGTCATCCACAAGAAGGATCTTCTTCAGGGTGCTCATGGTCTGCCTCCTCTGTCTCGTTCCCGCTCAGATGTCGCTGCCTCACGCCCCCGCCAAGATTTGCAACAGCCATTTCACGCAAGCGTGTGGCGGAGACGCCATTTGTTTCATATCTGTCGAATTTGGCGCTAGACCAGAGCCCGTGGAAAGGACCGCAGATGCCCCTTGGCCCCGACAGCACCGAACGCCTCGCCCGTGCCCGCGGCGACCTGCGCATGGGCGTCCCGGTCGTGCTTGGTCCGCTTGTCGTGCTGGCGGCCGAGACGCTGACCCAGCCCCGGCTGCAGGCGCTGCGCGCCCTCGGCGGCACGCCGGTTCTGGCGATCACCGCGCGGCGGGCGGCAACGCTGAAGGCGCGACCCTATGACGGCGATCTCGCGCGGCTGCGCCTGCCCGACGATGTCGGCCCCGATTGGGTGCGCTCGGTCGCCGAGCCCGCGGACGACCTGGCGAAACCGCTCCTCGGCCCGTTCGTCGCGCTGCGCGAGGGCGACGCATCGGCGCATCGGGCCGCGCTCTGGCTGACCAAGACCGCCCGCCTGCTGCCCGCCGCGCTGGCGCTGAACATCGACGACCCCGACGCCTTTGCCGCCGCGCAGGGGCTGACGCGTGTCACCCTCGCCGAGGCGACCTCCGCGATCGAGGCGGCAACCGACATCGCCGAGGTCGTCGCCGCCCGCGTGCCTCTGGCCGTCTCGCAATCGGCCCGCGTGCATGTATTCCGCCCCGGCGATGGTAGCGAAGAGCATTACGCCGTCGAGATCGGCAGCCCGTCGCGCGCCGCGCCCGTTCTGGCAAGGCTGCATTCGGCCTGCTTCACCGGCGACCTGATGGGCAGCCTCAAATGCGATTGCGGCGCGCAACTGACCGCCGCGCTGGCGCAGATGGGGGCCGAGGGCGCGGGCGTGCTGCTTTACCTCAACCAGGAAGGGCGCGGGATCGGCCTGGCCAACAAGATGCGGGCCTATTCCCTGCAGGACCAGGGATTCGACACGGTCGAGGCGAATCATCGCCTGGGCTTCGAGGATGACGAGCGCGATTTCCGCATCGGCGCGGCGATCCTGCGCGAAATGGGGTTCCAAGCCGTGCGGCTGATGACAAACAACCCAGCCAAGATCGACATGATGCGCGCCAACGGGATCGAGGTGACCGAACGGGTGCCCCTAAAGGTAGGGCACACGCCCGAGAACGCCCGCTACCTCGCCACGAAGGCGAAGAAGTCGGGCCACCTTCTGTGACGGGCGCTCACCCCTGATGCGGCGGGCGCATCTGGCGGATCGCCGTCTCGATCGCGCGCCAGGTCTTGGCCTGGTCCTTCTCGCCCGCGGCCTCGTGCGCGGCGGCCTTCTGCGCAGCCTCCGCTTCGGCCTTGTCGCCATGGGCGTCGAGGAGCGAACGGGCATAGTCCATCACCTTGGCCGTTTCCATCTTCAGCCTCCTTCTGTCGTTCCATGCGGCAGACCTAAGGGCCTGCTCGACGTTTTCTTAACACGGGGCGCGGGCGCCGCGCTTGATCGACCTCAAGCACGCCTTCCCCTCGGGGCCCGGCCGGGGCAGAGTGCACAACATGCATGCAACTGACCTGGTTCTGGCCCCGACGCATCTGCGCTTTGCCGGGCGCCGGTTTCCCCGCGCCATCGGTCGCGCCGGCGTCACCGCGCACAAGCGCGAAGGCGACGGCGCCACGCCACGGGGCACGCACCGTATCGTGGGAATGCTCTACCGGCCCGACCGGATGGCCGCGCCCGCCGACTGGGCCGTCCCGATCGGGCCCCCGGACCTCTGGTCGGACGATTCCCGCGACGCAAACTACAACCTGATGGTCCGCGCACCCTACCCTCACAGCCACGAGCGGCTTCGGCGCGCCGACCCACTTTACGACCTGGTGCTGATCACCGACTGGAACTGGCCGCGCGCGGATCGCGGACGCGGCTCGGCGATCTTCCTGCACCAGTGGCGCAAGCCCCGCTACCCCACCGCGGGCTGCGTCGCGCTGCAGCCCGACCACCTGCGATGGATCGCCGCGCGGCTGACCCCGGGGTCCCGGCTCATCGTGCCCTGAACGAGCCCGTCAGCCGTAATCGCGTTCGCCGAAAATGGCGGACCCAACCCGGACGTGGGTCGCGCCCAGCGCAATGGCCTGCTCGAAATCGCCGCTCATCCCCATCGACAGGCCCTCAAGCCCGTTGCGCGCCGCGATCTTGCCGAGGAGCGCGAAATGCGGTGCCGGCGTCTCGTCCAGGGGCGGGATGCACATCAGTCCCCGCAGCGGCAGGTCCATCGCTCGGCACTCGGCGATGAACGCGTCGGCGTCTGCGGGCAGGACGCCGGCCTTCTGCGGTTCCTCGCCGGTGTTGACCTGCACGAACATCTCGGGACAGGCGCCGCGCTCCTGCGCGTGGTCGGCGAGCCGGCGGGCCAGCTTGATCCGGTCGAGCGAATGGATCGCGTCGAACAGCTCCACCGCCGCGCGGCTCTTGTTGCTTTGCAGCGGGCCGACGAGATGCAGCTCGACGCCCTCGAACCGCTCCATGAACGCGGGCCACTTGCCCTGGGCCTCCTGCACCTTGTTCTCGCCGAAGATACGGTGCCCGGCCTCCAGCACCGCCTCGACCCGCTCCAGCGGCTGCACCTTCGACACCGCGATCAGCGTGACCGCGCCGGGCGCGCGCCCCGCCTCGGCCTCCGCCTTCGCCACCCGGTCCCGGATTTCCTCGAGGCTCATGTCGTCTCCTTACTCAGCGGCGTCGCCCAGCGCCTCGATCAGCGGGCGCAATTCCTCGGCGTGGCGTTCCCACGCCTTCATCGACGAGGCATAGATCGGCTGGCGCACCTGGTGAAGGCTGAGCGTGGCGATGCGGCGCTCGGTCTTGTGAAAATCCAGGCAGGCGTCCTCCCACTCCAGCCCGCAGGCGGCGATCAGCGCGCGCGCCTCGCGCTCGGGCGTGGCGATCAGGTCCTCGTAGGCGATCTCATGAAACCCGCCTGGCAGCCGGTCGCGCCAGAACTCCACCATGTCGAGGAACATGCGGTAATAGAGCCCAAGGTCGCGCAGGTCGTAGGCATAGCGATGCGTGCCCTCGGCGAAGATGTTCTTGTAGATCGACAGGCAGGTGTCGCGCGGGTCGCGATGCACGACGACGATGCGCGCCCGCGGCAGGGCCAGCCGCACGAGCCCGGCCATCATGTAGGTCTGGATCGACTTGTCGGTGACGATCTCGGCGCCCGGCAGCCGCATCCTGAAATGCGCCTCGACCTTGTGCCCGAACCCCGCGATCTCGTCATCCGAGAGGCTTTCGAGCGGGCGGAGACCGCCCGAGCCGTCACCCAGAATCCGCATCGCCTCGGGCACGAGGTAGCCCAACTCGCCGCCGCCGGTCACGCGGGAATGGCTGGCGATGATCTGCTCCACCAGCGTGGTGCCCGAGCGCGGCATGCCGGTGACGAAGATCGGCGCGTAGTCGGTCGTGCCCGCGACCTGGCGCCGGGCGAAATCGGTGCCCGCGACACCCGCCCTTACCTGCTCGATTTCGACGCGCCGCTCGGCGATGTCGAAGGGGTGGAGCTTGCGCATCAGCGCATTCGCCGGGTGGAGATAGGCGAAGATGCGGTCGTGGCGGCCGGTATCCTCCATCGCCTTGGCCAGCGCGAAGCCGAGGTTCATCCGGCTGTGGTCGGACAGCGAATCGCCCTCCCAGAGCGTCTCCATCTCGGCGATCAGCGGATCGCCCTCGGCCAGTTTGCGCCCCTTTACCATCAGCCGGTAGGACTCGCCGCTGTCGGGGTCGAGGTCGATCGCCCGACGGAAGCCCGCGTCGGCCTCGTCGAACCGGCCCATCTGTTGCAGGAGGATCGCGCGCAGACCGTGGAACTGGGGCCGGTCCGGCGCGGCCGCCACCGCCGCGTCATGGGCGGCGAGCGCGGCCTCGGGCCGGCCGGCATGCTCCAGCGCGTGGGCGTGCGCCGCGTGGGTCTCCGCCCGGCGGTCACCCAGGTCGATGGCCTTGCCGAAGGCGTCGGCGGCCGCCGCGTAATCCTTCGCCCTCGACAGCGCCTGACCCAGGCGGCGCCGCGGCTCCACGGCCTCGGGCTGCAGGTCCGCGGCCCGGCGCAGCACCTCCACCGCCTCGTCGGTCTCGCCAAGTCGGGTGAGTCCCACGCCAAGCCCCAGCAGCGCGGGGACGAGCGACGGCGCGCGGTCCAGCGCGCCGCGCAACGCGGCCACGCCCTCGGCGGCGGCGCCGGTCTCCACCAGGAACCGGCCGTAATTCGCGCGTGCCTCGGCGAAGTCCGGGTCGAGGCGCAGCGCCTCCTCGAAACTCGCCCGCGCGGCCTCGTGCTGCCCAAGCCGGGCCTGCACGTTCGCATGGATGTCGGCCAGAAGCGCGACGTCCGGGTGACGCCCGCGCAGCGCGGCGGCGCGCGGCTCGGCCTCGTCCATTCGCCCCGCATTGACGAGATCGACCAGGGCGCGGACCTCCTGGGGCGGCACGCCCTTGAGGTCGGGGGCGCTGCGCGGGGCCGCACCGGCCAGCGTGTCCTGAACCCGTGCCACCACATCGGGCGGCAGCTTCGCGGCCTTGACGCGTTTCACGAATCCGCGCGTGCGCCCCTTGTCTGCCAGCGCGGCGATGGCCTGGGCATAGGCGAGCCAGATCGCCGGTTCCCCCGGCTTCGCCTCGGCCGCCTTGTCGAGATGCTGGACCGCCCGCTTGGCCGCGCCCCGGGCCAGCGCGATGCGGCCCATCTGGAACAGCGCCTCCGCCTGGCGGGGGCGCACCGACAGCACCGCGCGCAGCCGCGCCTCCGCGCCGTCGAGATCGCCGGCGGACTGGCGCTGGACGGCCTCGCGATACAGACGGGCGATGTCGTTGGGGCTGGGCGGACGCATCGGAGCAAAACCTGGGGGCGCTTCGCGATGCCCTTAGCACGGGCCGCGGGGCTTGTCGATTTCACGGCCCGAAACGGAAAAGAGCGGGCGCAAGGCCCGCTCTTCCCGAAGGTCACGTCGTGCGACTTAGAAGGACATCGCGACGCCGAAGGACCAGGTCTCAATGTCGTTGGCAATCACGCCGGCGGGGCCGTCACCGTCGCCGTAGCCGAGGTGCAGCGAAGCGCCGCCACCCAGGTCGTAGGCCACCGCGAGGCCGTAGCCGTCGATATCACCCACGTTGTTGACGTCGAAGATGCCGTAGTTGGCGTGGAACGACCAGGCCTGGATTTCGTAACCCATCGAGATCGCCCAGTGATCCGCGTCGTTCGCGGTCTGGAAGTCCCAGTCCGAGTATTCCAGGCCGGCAACGAAGCCGTTCTGGAAGTCGGCGGTGGCAGTGATGCCCACGATGTCGAGGTCATCGCCGGCCGCGGCGTACGGAGCGGCAAGGTAGGAACCCAGGTTGCCCGGGGAGTAGCCGCCAGCATCCACTTCGAGAGTCTGGTAGCCGAGGCCGAAGCCGAGGTCGACACCGGTGACCATCGTCGAGTAGCTCACGGCGATCGCGTAACCGGCATCCGCACCGGACTTGGCATCGTCGATCTCGGTCGAGAGCGAGAGCCCGAAGTCACCGAACTCGTAGTCGTAGCGCAGGATCTGGTTGTCGTAGGCGCCGTCGCCATAGGTACCCATGTAACCGACGTGGATGGTTTCATCGTCGCCGATGGTGCCCGGGTTGCCCATGTTTTCGGTCAGGCGGTTGTCCATGGCGCCGTCGATTTCGCCCAGCGTCAGGGTGCCGAAGGCGCCCGAGACGAAAGCGGCTTCGTTATCGACGCCCAGGTTGCCGTTCGAGTCCGGGTTGTCCTTCGAGATGTCGAAGTTCACGCCGAAGGACAGGCCGGCATCGGTTTCGCCGGACATGCCGACCGACAGGGTCAGGTCGCTGTTGAACTGGGTGGCGCCGCTGGCCGCGTCGACGTTTTCGCCGATGAACGGGCCGACCGGCGCGTCGTCACCGCCGCCGATGATACCCATCTCGGCCGAGCCCGAGAAGGTGATGTCCGCCGCGGCAACGCCGGCCGATGCGACGAGGGCGGTGGTCGCGAAGAGAACCTTTTTCATGGTTTTCCCTCATTCGTTTCAAGATGCACCTCAGGCCGGAGCACCCGATCTGAGTATGCTGTGGGTTTCGCTCTTACCCCCCCGAATTGCAAGGAACAGCGGCGGGGGCTCCAAACGCCGCGCGGGATTGATGCAGGGATGCCACACCGCCCTTGGGGCCAAGCGGACGTGGGAAAAGGGAAAAACCTTGTCCGGCCCGTTTGCCTCGGCTAAAGACCCCGAAGGATCAACGAGGGCGCAGGCCATGACCTTCCACAGCATCTCCCGCGGGGCGCTGATCGGCGTTCTGGCCCTTGGCCTCTCGGGCTGCGGCGGCGGGCTGTTCCAGCGCGACCGCGGCCCCGCCGCCGACAGCGCGCGCGCCGAGAACATCGCGCGCCAGCGCCAGAACACGCCGATCGCCGAGATCGAGCGCGAGCGCGAGCGCCGCGGCTCGATCTTCGAGCTTTTCACCAACGCCGACGATCCGAACACCACGGTCGAGGTCAACAAGTATCTCTGGCAGGCCTCGCTGGAGGTGCTGAACTTCCTTCCCGTGCGCTCGGTCGATCCGTTTTCCGGCGTGATCGCGACCGGCTACGGCACGCCGCCGGGGGGCGGCCGCGCCTATCGCGCCACCGTCTACGTGCAGGACCCTGCGCTTGACGCGCGCTCGCTCAAGGTTTCGCTTCAGACGCGCGGCGGCGCGGTCGACCCGGCCACGGTCCGCGCCGTCGAGGACGCCATCCTGACCCGCGCCCGCCAGATCCGCATGCGCGACAGTCAGCTCTGAGACGCGGGGCCGCCCAGGCCGCCACGCCCCCACTGGACGCCCCGCGCTTCGCGGACTATGCACGGCGCCGGGCCCGACGGCCCCGGCGTTTGACTGCGACGAGGACCCATAGGATGGCGCGCTACGACCCCCGCGAGATCGAGCCGAAATGGCAGGCCGAATGGGAGGCGGACGGCACCTTCACCGCAACGCGCGCGGAGGACCGGCCCAAGTATTACGTGCTGGAGATGTTCCCCTATCCCTCGGGGCGCATCCACATGGGGCACGTGCGCAATTACACCATGGGCGATGTCATCGCGCGTTACAAATCCTCCTGTGGATTCAGTGTGTTGCACCCCATGGGCTGGGACGCGTTCGGGATGCCGGCCGAGAACGCGGCGATGGAACGCGGCGGCCATCCCAAGGACTGGACCTACGGCAACATCGCCGACATGCGCGGCCAGATGAAGCCGCTGGGCCTGTCGATCGACTGGTCCCGCGAATTCGCCACCTGCGACCCGGAGTATTACGGCCAGCAGCAGGCGATGTTCATCGACTTCCTCGAGGCTGGCCTCGTCTACCGCAAGAACGCCACCGTCAACTGGGACCCGGTGGACATGACGGTTCTGGCCAACGAGCAGGTGATCGAGGGCAAGGGCTGGCGCTCGGGCGCGCCGGTGGAACGGCGCGAGTTGACGCAGTGGTTCTTCCGCATCTCGGATTTCGCCGAGGAATTGCTGGAGGCGCTGGACGGGCTGGAGGCCTGGCCCGAGAAGGTCAAGCTGATGCAGCGCAACTGGATCGGCAAGTCGCGCGGGCTGCAGATGAGCTTCCCGCTGGCCGCGCCTGAGGCCGGATTCGACGGCATCGAGATCTATACCACGCGGCCCGACACGCTGTTGGGGGCAAGCTTCGTCGGCATCTCGCCCGACCATCCGCTGGCGAAAGCGCTGGAGGGAGACCGCCCAGACGTGGCCGCCTTCTGCGCCGAGTGCCGCCGGATGGGGACCACCGCAGAAGAGCTGGAAACCGCCGAGAAGAAGGGCTTCGACACCGGGCTGACGGTGCGCCATCCCTTTGACGAGGCGTGGGAATTGCCGGTCTATATCGCCAATTTCATCCTGATGGATTACGGCACCGGGGCGATCTTCGGCTGCCCCGCCCATGACCAGCGCGACCTCGATTTCGCGCGGAAATACGGGTTGCCCGTGGTCTCGACCTTCGCCCCAGCCGAGGATGACGGCAGCGCGATGCCCGAAGACGGCGGCCCCGCCTATGTGCCGCCGAAGTCGGAAAATGTCATCTATGTGCGCGGCTTCGCGGGCGAGACGGAACAGACCGGAGATGTCGCGATCGACGCCGCGATTCGGTTCTGCGAGGAGAAGGGCGTGGGCCACGGCGTGACGAAGTACCGCCTGCGCGACTGGGGGCTCTCGCGGCAGCGCTACTGGGGCTGCCCGATCCCGGTGGTGCATTGCGACGCCTGCGGCGTGGTGCCCGAGAAGAAGGATAACCTGCCGGTGGAGCTGCCCGAGGATGTCAGCTTCGACCAGCCCGGCAACCCGCTCGACCGCCACCCGACCTGGCGCGACACGCCCTGCCCGAAATGCGGGGCGCCCGCGAAGCGCGAGACCGACACGATGGACACCTTCGTGGATTCGTCGTGGTATTTCGCCCGCTTCACCGCGCCCCGGGCCGAGACGCCCACCGACAGGACCGAGGCCGAGTACTGGATGAACGTGGACCAGTATATCGGCGGCATCGAGCACGCGATCCTGCACCTCTTGTATTCCCGCTTTTTCGCGCGAGCGATGATGATCACCGGCCACCTGCCCGAAAAGGCCATCGAGCCCTTCGATGCGCTGTTCACGCAAGGCATGGTGACGCACGAGATCTACATGACCCGCGACGACAAGGGCCGGCCGGTCTATCACCTGCCCGAGGATGTCGAGAACGGCGCGCTGAAGGCGACGGGCGAAAAGGTCGAAATCGTGCCCTCGGCCAAGATGTCGAAATCCAAGAAGAACGTCGTCGACCCGGTCAACATCATCGAAAGCTACGGCGCCGATACCGCGCGCTGGTTCGTGCTGTCCGACAGCCCGCCCGAGCGCGACGTGGAATGGACGGCGGCGGGCGCCGAGGCCGCCTACAAACACCTGGGCCGGGTCTGGCGCCTTGCGAACGGCATCACCGAGGAGATGGATCAGGGGGGTGGGATCGCGGCCTACGAGTCAGAAGGCGAAGGCGCGACGACAGACGGGGGAGACACCCTTGACCTGCGCCGCGCCCTGCACAAGACGATCCATGACGTAACGATGGGGATCGAAAGCTTCGGCTTCAATACCTCGGTCGCGAAATTGTATGCGTTCACCAATGTTTTGGCGAAATCGAAAGCATCGCTTGCCGCGCGGCGAGAGGCCGCGATGGTCATGGCGCAGCTGATGGCCCCGATGACCCCGCACCTGGCCGAAGAAGCCTGGCAGATGCTGGGCGGCGAGGGGCTGGTGGCCCGCGCGCCCTGGCCCAAGGCCGACCCCGCGCTTCTGGTCGAGGATACGGTCACCCTGCCGATCCAGATCAACGGCAAGCGGCGCTCGGAACTCAAGGTCGCCAAGGATCTGCCGAAGACGGAAGTTGAAAAGCTGGTGCTGTCCGACGATGCTGTCATCAAGGCGCTGGCGGGCGGCGCCCCGAAGAAGCTGATCGTCGTGCCGGGCCGCATCGTCAATGTCGTCATCTGACCGCCGCACCTTCCTGTTCGGCCTCTCCGCGCTGGCTTTGGCCGGCTGCGGGTTTCGCCCCGCCTACGGCCCCGGCGGCGCGGCCGAGGGGCTGCGCGACAGCATCGCCGTCGATCCGCCCGACACGCGCAACGGCTTCGCGCTGGTCGAGCGGCTGGAGGCCAGGCTGGGCCGGGCCGAGGCGCCACGCTACCGGCTGAGCTACCGCACCTCGATCGACCGCGAGGGGCTGGGCGTCAGCGCCGTGCAGGAAACGACGCGCTACAACTTGGTGGGCGGCCTGGACTTCCAACTGCGCGACCTCGGCTCGGGCGAGATCGTGCAGTCGGGCAGGGTCGCGGCGTTCACCGCCTATTCCGCGACCGGCAGCACCGTCGCCACGCTTGCCGCCGAACGCGATGCCGAGCGGCGCTTGATGGTGATGCTCGCCGACCGTCTGGTGACCCGCCTGATCGCGACGGCGGACGACAGCGGACCATGAAGCTCTCCCCGCGCGAGGCCGCCCGCTACTTCGCCCGGCCCGAACCGGGGCGGACAGGCCTCTTGCTGTACGGCGCCGACGCGATGCGGGTGGCTCTCAAGCGCCAGGAGGTGATCGCCAATCTGCTCGGCCCGAATGCCGAGGAGGAGATGCGCCTGACCCGGATGCACGCCTCTGACCTGCGCGGAGACCCGGCCGCGCTGGCCGACGCGATCAAGGCGCGCGGCTTTTTTCCCGGGCCGCGGGTCGTGTTCCTCGACGATGCGACCGACGGGCTGGCCGATACCGTTGCCGCGGCGCTGGCCGACTGGCAGGAGGGCGACGCCCAGCTGGTGGTGACCGCGAAGCAACTCACCCCGCGTTCGGGGTTGCGAAAGCTGTTCGAGGGCCATCCCAACGCCTATGCGGCGGGCATCTACGACGACCCGCCCGGACGCGACGAGATCGAGGCGATGCTGGGGCAGGCCGGGCTTGGCCCGATCGACCGGACGGCGATGGCGGCGCTGACCGACCTGGCGATGGCGCTCGGCCCTGGCGATTTCCGCCAGACGGTCGAGAAGATCGCGCTCTACAAGCTCGGCGACGACACACCCCTGACGCCCGACGATGTGGCTGCCTGCGCGCCGCGCTCCACCGAGGCCGAGATGGACGCGCTGATCCACGTGGTGGCCGAAGCGAAGCGCCAGGAGATCGGCCCGCTGCTGAACCGGCTCGCGGCGCAGGGCGCAACGCCGGTCGGCCTCTGCATCGCCGCGACCCGGCATTTCCGGGCGCTGCACACGGCCGCCGCCGACCCCGAAGGCCCGGCCCGCGGCATCGCCCGCGTTCGCCCGCCGGTCCATTTCAAGGCGCGCGACAGAATGGTACGCCAGGCGCAAAGTTGGGGCGTGCGCCGGCTGGAACAGGCGCTGAGCCTTCTGATCGACACTGACCTCGCCTTGCGGTCCTCGCAACGTGCCCCCCAGATGGCGCTGATGGAACGCAGCCTGATCCGCGTTGCGCGGCTCGGCGCGCGGTAGCCGACATTCGCCCCGGCACGCGACGACCCGCGCGGGGCTTTCCGGTCTTGATCGCGCCGGACGAAGCTGAGACCCATTCGGAAACCGACTGGGAGGGCGCGATGTATCGGGTGATCGGCAGCGGCAACAGCCGGGCACGGCGGGTCTTGTGGATGATGGAGGAGCTCGGCCTTTCTTACGACCATCTGCCCGCGCCGCCGCGCTCCGAGGATGTCGTCGCGCTGAACCCGGCCGGCAAGGTGCCGGTGCTGATCATCGACGATGTGCCGATCACCGATTCCACCGCGATCCTGACCTTCCTCGCCGACCGCCACGGGGCGCTGACCTACCCGGCGGGCACGATCGACCGGGCGCAGCAGGACAGCCTGACCCAGTTCCTGCTGGACGAGTTCGATTCTGCGCTGTGGATGGCGGCGCGGCACAGTTTCGTGCTGCCCGAAGCGCTGCGCCAGTCGGCGATCAAGGACAGCCTGAAATGGGAGTTCGAACGCAGCCAGAAGATTCTGGTGGGCCGGATGGCCGAGGGCCCGTTCCTGATGGGCGCGGAGATGACCGTGCCGGACATCATCCTGACCCATTGCGGCGACTGGGCCGAGACGGCGCGTTTCCCGATCACCCAGCCCGCGCTGGCCGACTACCTCGACCGGATGCGCGCCCGGCCCGCCTATCGCCGCGCCCAGGCCGCCTGAAGCCGGTCGGCCGCCGCCTGCCCCGCCCAGCGGCCCGTGGCCAGGCAGCCGGTCAGCAGGTATCCGCCCGTCGGTGCCTCCCAGTCCAGCATCTCGCCGGCCACGAATGTACCGGGCCGCCCCTTGAGCATCAGGCCCGCGTCGACCGCCTCCCAGCACAGCCCGCCTGCGGTCGAGATCGCCTCGTCGATGGGGCGGGGCCCGGCATGGCGGAGCGGCAGCGCCTTGACCAACGCAGCAAGCGCCGCGCCCTCGGGCAGCGGCCGGCCGAACTCCATCAACAGCGCCAGGCGCGCCGGTTCCAGGCCAAGCGCCTTGCGCAGGTGGTTCGACAGGCTCGCCTTGCCGCGCGGGCGCGACAGGCGGGCAGCGACCTTGTCGGCGGACCAGTCCGGCAACAGGTCGGCGGTAAGCGCCGCGCCCTCGCGCAAGAGGCGCGAGAGGGCGTAGATGCCGCCGCCCTCCAGCCCGCGGGCCGAGATCACGAACTCGCCGCGCTGCCACGGACCGCCGCCCGCCCGCAGCGCCACGCCCTTCACCGGCTGGCCGAACTGGCGGGCCATCGGCGCAGACCAGTCGACCCGCAACCCGACATTCGCAGGGGCGAAGGGTGCGCGCGGCACTGCCTCGGCGTCGAGCACCCGCGCCCAGGCACCATCAGACCCTAACCTTGCCCAACTCGCGCCGCCGAGGGCCAGGACGGTAACCCCGGCCCGCACCTGCTGCGGGCCCGCTGGCGTGTCGAACATCACCGCATCGCCCTCCCAACCGGTCCAGCGCCAGCGGGTGCGCAGCGTCGCGCCGTAGCCGTCCAGCCGCTGCAGCCACGCCCGAAGCAGCGGTGAAGCCTTCATCGCCCTGGGGAACACCCGCCCCGTACTGCCGGTGAAGACCGGCTGGCCGAGCCCCTCGGCCCAGGCGCAGACCTGGTCGGGGCCGAACGCCTCCAGCATCGGGCGCAGGCGCGGCGCGGCTTCGGCATAGGCGGAAAGGAAGGCCGCAGCCGGCTGGACCCGGGTCAGGTTCAGCCCGGACTTGCCGGCCATCAGGAATTTGCGCGCCGGACTGGGCTTCGCTTCGGCGATCACCGCAGGCAGACCGGCCGCGCCCAGCGTCTCGGCAGCCATCAGGCCGGCCGGACCCGCCCCGATTACCAGCGCGGAAACCTCCTCAGCGGCCCCTTGCCGCGACACATGTGGCGGCCCATTCTCACCGGCCATGACGGACGCCCCCATCTGCCCACTCTGCGGCCGCCCGATCCCGCGGGAAGCGAAACAGAGCCTGCATCACCTCACGCCGAAGCTGCGCGGCGGCAAGGGCGGGCCCACGGTGCGGCTGCACCAGATATGTCACAACGAGATCCACGCGACGCTGACCGAATCCGAACTCGCCCGCGACTTCAACACGATCGAGGCGCTGAGGAGCCACCCCCGTTTGGCGCGGTTCATCACCTGGGTGGCCAGGCGCCCGCCCAGCTTTCATTCCAAGACCCCAGGCCGGCGGCGGAAGCGTTAGCCGCCGCGGCCCTCACACAGCGCCTTGATCGCGGCCCGGTGGTCGGGCGCGGCGGCCAGCGCGTCGGCCACAAGCGCGTCGACCGCCGCTCCCAGGTCCGCATCGGGCACGACGCGGTCGACCAGGCCAAAGCTCAGCGCCTCGTCCGCCGAGACACGCGCCCCGCCCATCAGCATCAGCTTTGCCCGCGCCGGCCCCACCAAGGCGGCCAGCCGGGCGGGGTCGGAGGGCTGGGGCAGAAACCCGAGCTTCATGACAGGATAGAAGAATTTTGCCCCCGGCACCGCCAGCCGAAGGTCGCAGGCCAGCGCCATCCCGAAGGCGCCCCCCGCGAGCGTGCCGTTCAGCGCCGCCACCGTCAGCGCGTCAAGCGCCGCGATCCTCCCCGAAACCCGCTCCCAAACGGGATCGGTGGCAAGGCCCGCCTTCGCCTCGTCCAGGTCCGCGCCCGCGCTGAAAACCTTGCCCGCGCCGGTGATGACCAGAACCGCGACCTCGCTCCCTGCGGCCGCGGCGAGGATGTCGTCGAGATCGCCCAACATGGCGCGAGTCAGCGAGTTGGCCTTGTCGGCGCGGTTCAAAGTGACCGTCCAGCGCGCCCCGGCCTTGTCCAGCCCGATCACGACGGCAGCCCCACGCGGCGCCGGATCGCGCGTTCCCTGAGCGCGACCTCCTGGCCAAGGAACTCGTCGGCATCGTCGGTGCACATCCACAGAAGCGCCCGCGCCGGCCAGGCCGGCGGGACATGCTCGGACCAGTCGAGCCGGCTGACCGGGTTCACGCCGCTGTCCTTGATCGTCTTCTGCATGTCGGTCGCCACCGTCCCCGGCGACAGGCCGAGCGCCCGGATGCCCTGGGCACGCCCCTCCAGGTCGGCGCATTTCGTCAGCATCGCGGCCCCGGCCTTGGCGGTGCAATAGGCGCTCCAGCCCTCCATCGGGCTGTGCGCCGCCCCCGAACTGATCGTGAGGATGGTGCCGCCATCCATCGCCGCCATAACCGGCATCGCGGCGCGGAAGCCGTGGAACACGCCCTTGAGATTGACGTCGAGCGCCGCCGCCCAGTCGCCCGGCTCGGCGTCCTGCAGCCGCGCGATGGGCTCGATCACGGCGGCGTTGTTCACCAACACGTCGAGCTTGCCGAACGCTTTGACCGTCGCGCGCACCGCGTCGGCGACCTGCCCGAACTCGGCCACGTCGCAGGGCAGCACGATTGCGCCTTGACCCAGTTCGCGCGCGATGGAGCCGATCGCCTCCTCGCTGCGCGCGGCCAGGGCCACATGCGCGCCCGCCTCGGCGAACGCTCGTGCCGCCGCCGCCCCTATGCCCCGGCTCGCCCCGGTGATCAGAACGCTCTTGCCCGTCAGATCGACCATGTCACTCTCCTCGCTGCACCCCGGTCCTTTGCCCGCAACTCCTAGCCCAGCCGAAATGCCCAGGCCAGCGCAACGTGCCGTTGACTTGCCGGGAGCGAGGGCGGATGTTGCGCGCATCACCGCAGCCAGGAAGGGTTCGCCATGCAGTTCCGGACTACCGCCTCCGCCGGGGCCCTTTTCGTCATGCTGGGCGCCGCCACACCGGCCCTGGCCGATCTCAGCGCCGAGGATGTCTGGTCCTCCTGGAAAAACATGGCGGAGGGTTACGGGCAGACGGTCTCGGGCACGGAACGCCGCCAGGGCGACCGTTTGACGATCGGCGACCTCATCCTCTCGTCGACCTTGCCCGAGGGCGGCGCCGTCACGGCCGAGCTCGGCGAACTGGTCTTTACCGAACGCGACGACGGCGCGGTCGAGATCGCCATGCCGGACAGCTTTCCCATCGAGATCGGGGCCGTGGGAAGCGACTCGGAGACGGTCGAGATGGGCATGACCGTAGCGCAGCAAGGCCTGTCCATGGTTGCGACCGGCACACCGGACGAGATCGCCTATGACATGGCCGCGCCGGGGCTGCGGATGACGCTCGACAGCATGCGCGTCGATGGCGAACCGGTCGACGCCACGATGGATATCGCGCTGGAGGAACTGGCGGCGGCCTACACCGTCGCGCGCGGCGCTGCGACCGGTGTCGAGGGCACGGTGGACGTCGCCGCGACACGGTTCGTGCTCGCCGCCGAAGATCCCGCGCAGGGGATGGCGTTCGACTACCAGGGCGCGGTTCGCGAAATCCGGTCGACCGTTTCCAGTTCCGTTCCGCGGGGCATGCAAGATGCCTCGCTCGGCCGGCTGCTGAGCGCCGGCCTGACCGCCAGCGGACGGGTCGACCATCAGGGCTTGGACTATGCGGGCACGATCCGCGACGGCGGCGACCGGACGGAGATCGCGGCGCGCTTCGGACCCGGCTCGGTGGACTATGACCTCGACAGGGGCGGCGTGCTCTACGATGTCCGCTCGGAGAACGGGCAGGTCAGCTTCGCAGGTGCGGACCTCCCGCTGCCGCAGGTCGAGATCGGGTTCGACGACAGCAGCTTCCGCATCGAGATGCCGCTTGTCGAGACCGAGGACCCCACCGATTTCGGCCTGGCCGCGCGTTACACGGGGTTGACGGTCAGCGACGGCATCTGGGCGATGTTCGATCCCGCCGGGCAGTTGCCGAGGGACCCGATGACGCTGGTGCTCGACCTTGGCGGCAAGGCGCGGCTGTTCCGGGACATCACCGACCCGGCGGCGATGGCCGAGGCGCAGGCCGGCGGACAGCCGGTGCCGCCGGGCGAGTTGCATTCGCTGAACGTCAAGGATTTGCAGCTCAGCGTCGCCGGGGCCGACCTGACCGGCTCGGGCGCGTTCACCTTCGACAATGCCGACACCGCCACCTTCGACGGGATGCCGAAGCCAACCGGGAGCCTGACATTGCGGCTGGAGGGCGGCAACACGCTGCTCGACCGCCTGGTGAACATGGGGCTGGTGCCGCAGGACCAGGCCACGGGCCTGCGGATGATGCTGGGCATGTTCGCCAGGCCCACCGGCGCGGGCGACACGCTGGTCTCCGAGATCACCGTGACCGAGGACGGCCAGGTATTGGCGAACGGCCAGCGGCTGCGGTGAGCGACGGGGCGGACTTGCGCCGGTCGCCCGCGCCGCCTACCTGACCTTCATCCTGCACCGGAGGCCCCATGTCCGACCAGATCGAGTCCCTCACCCATGCGCTGCTGGACGCCGCCCGCAAGGCCGGCGCAGAGGCGGCCGATGCGCTGGCGGTTTCGGAAACCGCGCTCGGCATCGACATGCGCGGCGGCGCGCTGGAGCAGGCGGAGCGGGCCGAGTCGGTCGAACTGGGCCTGCGGGTGATGGTCGGGCCGCGGCAGGCCTGCGTGTCCGCCTCGGACACCCGGCCCGAGACGCTGGCCGAGATGGCCGCCCGCGCCGTCGCCATGGCCCGAGAGGCGCCCGAGGACCCGACCGTGGGCCTCGCCGGACTCGACGAGGTCGCCCGCGATCCCGACATCGCTGCGCTCGAACTGGCCGATCCCGCACCCGAGCCCGACCCCGCCGCGCTGGAGGAGGACGCCCGCCGGGCCGAGGCCGCGGCCGCCGCCGTCCGGGGTGTTTCGCAGGTCGATGTGGCCAGCGCGGGCTACGAACGGCGCCGGACCCATCTGGCCGCGACCAACGGCTTCTCGGGCGGCTACACGCGCACCCGGCGGTCGCTGTCCTGCGTGGCGATCAGCGGCACGGGCACGGACATGGAACGCGACTGGAACGCCGAGTCGCGCACCTTCCAGACCGACCTGCCCGACGCGGCGGAGATCGGCCGCATCGCCGGCGAACGCACGGTCGCCCGCGCCGGGGCGCGCCGCCCGAAGACCGGCGCCTACCCCGTGCTCTACGACGAGCGCATCGCCGGGTCGCTGATCGGGCACCTGCTCTCTGCGGTCAACGGCACCGCGATCGTGCGCGGCGCGTCCTGGGCGCGGGACCTGATGGGACAGGCGGTGCTGCCCGCAGGCCTGTCGCTGATCGAGGAGCCGCACCGCCCGCGCATCCTCGGCTCGCGTCCCTTCGATGCCGAGGGGCTGCCCACATCACGGCGCGCGCTTGTCGAGGACGGCCTGCTGGCGGGCTGGATTCTCGACCTCGGCACCGCGCGCAAGCTGGGGCTGCACAGCTCCGCGAACGCCAATCGCGGCCTCACCGCACCGCCCGCACCGGCCGCCGGCAACGTCACGCTGACCCCCGGCGACAAGAGCCGGGACGCGCTGCTCGCCGAGATGGGGACGGGGCTCTTGGTCACCTCGATGATCGGCAGCACGATCAACCCTACAACGGGGGACTATTCCCGCGGCGCCTCCGGCTTCTGGGTCGAGAACGGCGAGATCGCCTATCCGGTCAACGAATGCACCGTGGCCGGCAGCCTGCCCGAGATGCTGCGCCGGATCGTGCCGGCCAACGACGCGCGCCATCACCTGTCGCGGCGCGTGCCGAGCCTTCTGGTCGAAGGGCTGACGCTTGCCGGCGAATGACCTTGCGCTGCTGACCGAGGCGGCGCAGGCGGCCGGGGAGATCGCCGAACGCTACTGGCGCCGGGACCCGCGACGCTGGGACAAGCCGGGCCACCAGGGCCCGGTGACCGAGGCCGACCTGGAAATCGACGCGATGCTGCGCGACCGCCTGACCGCGGCGCGCCCGGCCTATGGCTGGTTGTCGGAGGAGACCGAGGACGACCCCGCGCGTCTGACCGCCGAGCGGCTCTTCGTGGTCGACCCGATCGACGGCACCCGGGCCTTCCTCGACGGCGACACGACCTTCGCCCACGCACTCGCCGTGGCCGAGGCCGGACGGGTGATCGCCGCAGTCGTCTACCTGCCGATGCACGGCAAGCTCTACGCGGCGCAGGCCGGGGCCGGCGCGCGGCTGAACGGCGCCCCGATCCGGGCGAGCGAACGGGCAAGGCTCGAGGGGGCCGCTGTTCTGACGGCGCGCCCCGCGCTCGAACCCCGGCACTGGGCCGGCCCCCCTCCACGGGTGCAGCGGGCGCTGCGGGCCTCGCTCGCCTATCGGCTGTGCCTCGTGGCCGAGGGGCGCTATGACGCGATGCTGACCCTGCGAGAGACTTGGCACTGGGACAGCGCGGCGGGCAGCCTGATCGCCGCCGAGGCCGGGGCTGCGGTGACCGACACGGCCGGTCGCGGGCTGAAGTTCAACACACCCGTTCCGGCCTCGACCGGGGTGATCGCGGCGCCCCCGGACGTTCATTCCGAGGTGATCGCGCGGCTGGCCTGACCCGCCGCCACGCCCTTTCCCCCCGGCCGGGCATGCTCTAGTGTGGCGGCCGGATTCAAGGGGACAACCGGGAGAAAGCCGATGACCCAGCGCCTGCATCTCGTCTTCGGGGGCGAGCTGGTCGACCCGAGCCGCAACGTCTTCCGGAACGTGGACGACATCCACATCGTCGGCATGTATCCGGACTACAAAAGCGCCTACGAAGCCTGGAAGGCCGAGGCCCAGCGCACCGTGGACAACGCGCATATGCGCTACTTCATCGCGCATCTGCACCGCCTGCGCGACGAGGAGGCCGAGGCCGGCCCGACCGAGGAACTGGGCGACTGACCGGAGCCGCAATGGCCCGACACCCCGACTCCACGCGCCCCGACGGGCAGCCCCCCACCGTTTGGCTCCACGCGCCGCCGCCGCAGGACCGCGCGGCCGCGGCCGAGTTGCTGCGCGTTCTCCACGCAGAGCGCCCGGCGCTGCGGTTCGTCGTGACCGGACCGGGCGAGACCGGCGCCTGGCTGGCGACCCGGCCGCAGATGCCGCCGGTCGAGCTTGCGCCCGCGCCGCGCGACAACGCCCGCGCAACCGGCGACTTCCTGGCCAAGTGGCGACCCGATATCGCGGTGTTCTATCCCGAGACCTTGCCGGCCGGCCACGCGAGCCACGCGCATGCGCGCGGCACCGCGCTCTTCCTGATCGCCCGGGACCTGCCGGACTCCTGGCGCAACCGCTGGCGCCTGGGCTCCGGGTTCAACCGGCGGCTCTTGCGCCGGTTCGACCGGGTGTTTGCCCAAAGCCGCCAGAGCGCCGCGCATCTGCAAGTCCTGGGCGTCGCGCCCGGGCAGCTCAGCCCGTGCGGGCCGCTGTCCGAAGGCAGCGCGGTGCTCGGCTGCAGCGAGGCCGAGCGCGAGGCGCTGGCCCGGCTCATGGGCGGACGGCCGGCATGGCTCGCCGCCTGCACCGAGCCGGCGGAAGACAGGGTCGCGGTCGCCGCCCACGCCTCTGCGCTGCGCCAGGCGCACCGGCTGTTGCTGATCCTCGCCCCGGACGACCCCGCCCGCGGCCCCAAGCTCGCCCGGCGGCTCATGGACGAGGGCTGGGCGGTCGCGCTGCGCTCGGATGACGAGGAACCCGAGCCCGAAACCCAGATCTACGTGGCCGATACCGAGGGCGAACTGGGCCTTTGGCTGCGTCTGGCCCCGGTCAGCTTCATCGGCGGCACGCTGGCCAGCGACGCGGGGCCAGACCCCTACCATGCCGCCGCGCTCGGCTCGGCGATCCTGCACGGCCCGGCGACGGGGGCGCATCCGACGCATTACCGCTGGCTCGCCGCGGCGAAAGCCACACGGCTCGTCCGGGGAACGCAGGGGATGACCGAGGTCGTGATGGACCTGATGTCCCCCGACCGCGCAGCAGAGCTCGCCCGCGCGGCCTGGGAAGTCTCGACCGAGGGCACCACGGCCACCGACCGGGTGACGACCCGGATGCTGGAGGCGCTCGACCTCGCGGAGGCGGGCTGATGCGGCCACCTCGATTCTGGCATGCCCCGCCCGACCGGCCGGGGCTCGCTGCGCGCCTCCTGACGCCGCTGGGCGCGCTTTACGCAAGCGGCACGGCACGACGGCTGACCCGCGGCACGCCCGAGCGCTTGGGCGTGCCGGTGATCTGCGTCGGCAACATCAACGCCGGGGGGACCGGCAAGACGCCAACCGTGATCGCCCTCGCCCAGCGGCTCTCGGCGCGGGGAGTGGCCGCCCATGTCGTCAGCCGCGGCTATGGCGGCCATCTCGAAGGGCCCGTCCGGGTCGACGAGCGCCGCCATTCCGCCGCCGAGACAGGCGACGAGCCGCTCCTCCTTTCGGCCTTCGTGCCGACCTGGGTGGCCCGCGACCGGGCGGCCGGCGCCTGCGCGGCGGTGGCGGCGGGCGCGGGTGCCATCCTGCTCGACGACGGCTTTCAGAACCCCGCGCTCGCCAAGGACCTGTCGATTGTGGTGGTCGACGCCGTGAAAGGGTTCGGCAACGGTCGGGTCATTCCCGCCGGTCCGCTGCGCGAACCGCTGCCGGCCGGCCTGTCCCGGGCCGATCTGGTATTGTCCATCGGCCCCGCCACCGCCCAACGCCATTTCGCCGCCACCTGGGGCCCCGCGATCGCCGTGCCCCGCATCGGCGGCACGCTGAAGCCTCCGGAAACCGGGATGGACTGGGCCGGCATGCCGGTGCTCGCCTTCGCGGGAATCGGCCACCCCGAAAAGTTCTTCGCCACGGTCGAGGGGCTTGGCGCGCGGCTCATGCGGGCAGAGGCGCTGGAGGACCACCAGCCGCTGACACCCGCCCTGATGGCCCGGCTCGAAAACGAGGCAAAGCTCCTCGGCGCCCAGCTTGTGACCACCGAAAAGGACGCGGTGCGCCTGCCCGCAAGCTTTCGGCAAAAGGTGCTGACCCTGCCGGTGCGGCTGGAACTCGACGATTGGGCCGAAATAGAGACTGCGTTCGACCGGCTCGGGCTCAGCGCTGCCTGAGCGCGGCGCGGATCGCGTCGCCATGCTCGTCGAGCTTCGGCGCGGCATGGTCGAGGGAAAGCTCCGCGTCCGAGAACACGATGGGCGTGCGCACTCCCGGCACCCCGTCGCGCCTGGCCACCATCGCGCGATGCACGATCTGCGGGTCGGCAAAGACCTCGTCGAGCCTGTTGATCGGCCCCGCGGGCACCCCTTGGGCTTCACAGGCGGCCAGCAGATCAGCCTTGGCGAAACCGCGCGTCGCCGCGGTCAGCCGGTCGGTCAGCGCGGCGCGGTTCTCCACCCGGTCCGCATTGGTGGCAAAGCATGCCTCCCCGGCGAGGTCCGGCAGCCCCAGAAGCCCGCAGAGCCGCGCAAACTGCGCGTCATTGCCGACGGCGATGATGACGTGCCCGTCGGCGCAGTCGAACACCTGGTAGGGCGCGAGGTTGGGATGCGCGTTGCCCATCCGGGACGGTGCCGTCCCGGTGGCAAGGTAGTTCATCGCCTGGTTCGCCGTGATCGCGGTGGCCACGTCGAACAACGCCATGTCGATCTGCTGCCCCTTGCCCGTGGTCTGACGCTGGTGCAGCGCGGCCAGGATCGCCGTCGCGGCATAGACGCCGGTGAAGACGTCGGTCACGGCGACCCCCACCTTCTGGGGCTGGCCGTCAGGCGCCCCGGTGATCGACATCAGGCCCGACATGCCCTGGATGATGAAGTCGTACCCCGCCCGGTGGGCATAGGGGCCGTCCTGTCCGAACCCGGTGATCGAACAGTAGATCAGCCGCGGATTGAGCCGGGACAGAGACGCATAGTCGAGCCCGTACTTCGCCAGCCCACCAACCTTGAAATTCTCGATGACGACATCGGCCCCGGCCACCAGATCGCGGACCAGCGCCTGCCCGTCCGCGTCGCGGAAGTCGCATGTGACGGACTCCTTGCCGCGGTTGCAGGCATGGAAATAGGCGGCCGAGCCGTCCCCGTCGCGGCTGACGAAAGGCGGCCCCCAGCGGCGCGTGTCGTCGCCGTCGGGCGATTCCACCTTGACCACGTCGGCGCCGAGATCGGCCAGCACCTGGCCCGCCCAGGGGCCGGCCAGGATGCGCGCGAGTTCTACGACCCGAAGGCCGGAAAGCGGGGCTGTCATTGCGCTAGCCGGCGAGCTTTTCGTCGAGAATGTCCTTGAGCTGGCGGTAGCGCATGTTCTTGTAGAGTTCGCCGTCGATCCGCAGCGTGGGTGTGGCGTTCACCCCGGCCTCGGACGTGACCCGCTCGGAATAGTCGCGCAGGGCCGTCGCAAGGTCCGCATCGCTCAGGCAGTCTTCCAGCTGGGACTCCGACAACCCGGCGGTGCGGCCGATACGGCGCAGATTCTCGGCCGTCTGGGCGGCGTCCTTCGGATCGATCCAGTCCTTCTGCTTTTCGTAGAGCATCGAGACCACCCCGAAGAACCGCGTCTCGCCGCCGCACCGCGCCAGCATCCCCGCCCAGATCGCATACGGGTCCCAATAGACCTCGCGATAGATGAAATAGACCTTGCCGGTGTCGACATACTCGGATTTCAGCCGCTTGAAGACCTCGTCGTGGAAGGTCCCGCAATGGCCGCAGGTGAAGGAGGCGAACTCCTCCACCGTGACCGGCGCGTCGGGATCGCCCAGCGCATAGGGCTCGATCTCGGGCAACGCGTCCGACGCAGCCTGCTGCGCCTGCGCGGCGCCGGGCGGGGTGAGACCGGGCGCCTGCGGGGCGGCGGTAAGCCAGAGCCCGCCCAGCGCGGCAAGCGCCGCGAGGCCGAGCGAAAGCGAAATCATGCGGAACATCGGACGGGTCTCCCTATCGTTTGGGGCGGGATAGGACGTTTCGGCCCAGGGCTTCAAGGGCGGCGCGCAGATCGCCGTCCCGTACCTCGCCGGACAGTGCAGCGGCCTTGCGGTCGCGCTGGGGGTCCGGGGCGGGCGCAGCGGGCGGGGGCGCAGGGGCGAACCGGGCCTGGCCCTCGGAAAACCCCGTGGGCGCGGTCTGCGTCAGGCGGATGCGCGAGATCGCCGAATACCCGTAGCAGGCGTTCACCTTCTCGCGAATCGTGTCCTTCTGCATCTCCAGCATCGGCGCGTTCGCCCCCGTAGTCAGCAGTGTCAGCGTCGCGCCAAAACCCTCGCGGCCATATTTCACCTCGACCGGCCGGGCGATGCGGGCGACATCCTCGCCCACGATCTCGGCCCAATGGGTCAGGAGGCGCGCAACCGCGAAGCCGCGCTTCTCGCCCGCCCGCCGGATGCGCGGCGCCAGCAGCTTCGAGGTCCGCTCGAACCCCCGCATGCGCCGCGTCGGGCCGTTCGTCGCCTGGGCCATCCTGTCCATTCCCTTGCCTCGGCGCTAACTTACGCGGCAGGACGGCGGCCAGCCAGAGAAATGACCGGAGCGGGAGCATAAAGATTGCGTGACGACGAAATGAGCCGAACGCTGCTCGCCTGGTATGACGTCCATGCGCGCGACTTGCCCTGGCGCGTGGGGCCGGCGGATCGCGCCGCCGGGATCGTCCCCGACCCGTATGCGGTCTGGCTCTCGGAGGTGATGCTCCAGCAAACCACCGTGGCGGCGGTGCGGGACTATTTTCACCGATTCACGGCGCGCTGGCCGACCGTGGGCGACCTCGCAGCGGCAGCCGATGACGAAGTCATGGGCGAATGGGCGGGGCTCGGCTATTACGCGCGGGCCCGCAACCTTTTGAAATGCGCGCGCGAGGTGGCGGGCGCCCATGGCGGCCGCTTCCCCGACACGCGCCCGGCACTGCAGGCGCTGCCCGGCATCGGCCCCTACACGGCCGCCGCGATCGCGGCGATCGCCTTCGACCGGCCCGAAACGGTGGTGGATGGCAACGTGGAACGCGTCATGGCGCGGCTCTTCGCCGTCGAAACGCCGCTTCCCGCCGCCAAGCCCGACCTCACGGGCCTCGCCGCCCGGCTGACCCCGGCGCGGCGGCCGGGCGACCACGCCCAGGCGGTGATGGACCTGGGCGCCACGATCTGCACGCCCAAAAGCCCCGCCTGCGGCCTCTGTCCCCTGATGACCGCCTGTACCGGGCGCGTCCGCGGCCTCGCCGCCGAACTGCCCCGCAAGAGCCCGAAGAAACCCAAGCCTACGCGGTTCGGAATCGCCTATCTGGGCAGACGCCCTGACGGCGCGTGGCTTCTGGAACGCAGGCCCGACCGCGGGCTTCTGGGCGGCATGCTGGGCTGGCCCGGCACGGACTGGGCCGAGACCGAACCGCGGCCCGCACCCCCGGCCGAGGCCGACTGGCGCCCGCTCGACGCGGAGGTGCGCCACACCTTCACCCATTTCCACCTGCGCCTCGCCCTCCGGGTGGCCGATCTGCCGGCCGACTGCGCCCCGCATCGCGGTCGCTTCGTCGCGCCGGACGCGTTTCGACCCTCGGACCTGCCGACCGTGATGCGCAAGGCCTTCGACCTCGCCCGGGCCGACCTCCCGACATAGCAAGCGGCGGTCCGCCCACTTCCTGCTGGTTGTCGCATTCCGGGCGCGCTGCCCGGCCCGCCTGGCGCCCGACAGGCCGCCCCGCGCCTCAGCGGATCAGGACGGGCGCCTCGCCCACATGCGTGCCGTCCTCGGCCGCATGCACCAGGAAATGCGCCACGTCGCCCCGCGAGATCAGGCCATTGCGCCAGCTTTCGGGCTCGGCCAATACGTCATAGCTGTGGCTCGCCGGGCGGTTCATCAGGATACCGGGGCGCGCGATCGTCCAGTCAAGGTCCGAGGCCTTGATCATCTCTTCCTGGACGTCCTTGTCGGCGTAGGCCCGGCCCAGAAGCGTCTTGAATGGAATCTTCTCGACCGTGCTAATCTTCGCCTTGCTCTCGCCGGCGCCGAAGCCGGTCACGACCAGCAGGCGCTTGACCCCGGCCGCCGCCATCGCCGGCAGCAGAACGCGCGTCGCATCCGAGAACAGCGTCGTCTTGCCAAGGCCCTTGAGGGACTTGGGCACGCCAAGCGCGACGATCGCCGCGTCGACGCCCTTCACCGCCTGCCCGACGGCGGCCGCGTCGGTGGCGTCGCCGGCCACCTTTTCCAGCCGCGGGTCGTCGATCTCGATCTCCTCGGCACTTCGCGCGAAGGCCCGCACCTCGTGCCCGCGCTCCAGCGCGCAGCGCACGGTTTCCAGTCCGATTCCCTTGCTCGCTCCGATAACCAATAGCCGCATGGCTCACCTCCTGGTGGCAGAAAACATCCCGTCAGACATAGCCGTTCGGCCGGGGATTCCGAGGGGGCGCAGGACGGGAACCGCGCCCGGAGGCCGCAGAACGGGAGAAAGACACGCGAAAAAAGCCCCGCCATGGGCATGGCGGGGCAAGGTGTGCGCCGCGGCTGGGGGCCGCGGACACAGGCGGTAAGGTGTTGGGGGCTAGTTCGGCCGCTCGACCATCTCGGCGCGGATCTGCTGGCGCAGGACGTCGATGGGCACCGTCTTGCCCTCGCGGCGGAAGTGCCAGTAGGTCCAGCCGTTGCAACTCGGCGCGCCCTCCAGCGCCGCGCCCACCTGGTGGATCGAACCCGTGACGGCCTCGCCCACCAGCGTGCCGTCGGCGCGGACCTTGGCGGTCTTGCCCCGGGGCGAGACCAACACCTCGCCGGGGCGCAGCATGCCCCGCTCGACCAGTTGTCCGAAGGGAACGCGCGGCTCGGCGCGTTTCGAGGACGAGACCAGCAGCGCGTCGCGGTCGAACTTGCGCACCCGCGACAGCCGCTTTTCGGCCACCTTGCGATAGCGTTCCTCGCGCTCGATGCCGATGAAATCCCGGCCCAGCATCTTGGCGACCGCGCCGGTGGTGCCGGTGCCGAAGAACGGGTCCAGCACCACGTCGCCGGGGTTCGTCGTGGCCACCAGCACCCGGTGCAGCAGGCTTTCGGGCTTTTGCGTCGGGTGCGCCTTGTCGCCCTTGTCGTCCTTGAGCCGCTCATGGCCCGTGCAGATCGGCAGAACCCAGTCGCTGCGCATCTGCACGCCCTCGTTCAGGGCCTTCAGCGCCTCGTAGTTGAAGGTGTATTTCGCGCCCTCGGATTTCGACGCCCAGATCAGCGTCTCATGCGCGTTGGTCAGCCGCTTGCCGCGGAAGTTCGGCATCGGGTTCGACTTGCGCCAGACCACGTCGTTGAGGATCCAATAGCCTTGGTTCTGCAATTCCGCGCCGAGGCGGAAGATGTTGTGGTAGCTGCCGATCACCCAGATCGCGCCGTCAGGCTTCAGCACGCGGCGCGCGGCGTTCAGCCAGTCGCGCGTGAACCGGTCATAGGCGGCGAAGCCGTCGAACCGGTCCCACTCGTCGTCGACCGCGTCGACGCGCGAATTGTCGGGACGGTGCAACTCGCCCTTAAGCTGCAGGTTGTAGGGCGGGTCGGCGAAGACAAGGTCGACGCTGGCCTCGGGAAGGCCGTTCATCACCTCGATGGAATCGCCGGGCACAATCGTGTTGAGCGGGAGCGTCTGCGCCCCTTTCGCCTTGGTCATCTGTCTCACTGCCTCTCGATGACGCGCCCGTTTGCGGGCGTCGTTCTTGACCTGATCAATCTGAGTCAAAGGCGATTCGGCGTCAATTTCTTTTTTGAATCAGCCACTTACAGTTTTGGCTTGATACAAGATATTGTGCACCGGCGCGAAGGAACGCCTATGGTGTGGGCTGACCCCAATATCTCGGAGCGCCCGGCGATGCGCCTTGGTTGGGTATCCGGCATTCGTCTCCCAGCCGTAGCCCGGGAAGTGTTGCGCAAGCTCCACCATGAGCGCGTCACGCGCCACCTTGGCCACGATCGAGGCCGCCGCGATCGACAGGCACAGTCCGTCCCCGCCCACCACGGCCAGACCCGGACATGGCAGGTCCTCGGGCAGCAGGTTGCCGTCGACCAGCGCGAAATCGGCCGGCCGGGGCAGGCCGCCCAGCGCCCGGCACATCGCCAGGTGACTGGCGCGCAGGATGTTCAGCCGGTCGATCTCCTCGACGCTGGCATGGGCGATGGAAACCTCGGCCGCGGCATGGAGCGCGTCCGCCAGCGCCCTGCGGCGGGCGGCTGTCAGGCGCTTGGAATCGGCCAGCCCCTCGGGGATCGCCGAGATGTCGAGCCGCACCGCCGCCGCCGTCACCGGCCCCGCGAGCGGCCCCCTGCCCACCTCGTCGACGCCCACGATTACCCGCGCTCCGGCGGCGCGGGCCTGCTCTTCAAGCGCGAAATCGGCGGCGGGACGCGGCATGGGCCAAGACAAGCGCCATTCGCGCCCGGCCTCAAGCGAAAACGGGCGCAGGGTGCGCGCCCCTCCGCCCGTCGCGCGGGGAACCATCCGCCCCGCGCCCTGCTCACCGGCACTCAGTCGCGCCGGCCCTCGACCCGGTAGCCCGCTCGCGCCAGGCAGCGTAGCCCATAGCCGTCGCGTGGGCCGCGCAGCGCGATCTCGCAGCGCCGGGGCAGCCCGCGCACGCCCGCCCGGTTCAGGCAGCGCTCGACGGCCACGCGGCCCCAGCCATTCGGCGTCTCGACGCGGCGGATGCAGCGGGCCGGGATCACGCGCGGCGCGGGACGACGATGGGCGTGCCGACCGCCGAACCGCTCGACCCGCTGCGCCTTCTTTCGGTCCTTCCGGTTGTCCTCGATCTCCTTGACGATCACGAACAGCGCCGCCGCGCCCAGCAGCGCCTTGGCAAGATCGTCGTCGGCACGGGCCGGGGCGGCGCCAACCGGTGTCAAAGCAAGGGCGCCAGCGATCAGCGCGATGAGAAACCTGCGTGTCATGGTCGGTGTCCTTTTCTGTCGGAGCGGACCCGGCGGCCCGCGCATGGAAGCGATGCCCCACGTTCCGGGCCTGCCGCCCTGACAGGCAATAACCGCCACGCGCTATCCGATAACCGCCCCGGCAGGGCGCCGCCGGGCGGGTTGTTATTGAATAGCCGGGCGCCGTGCCGCATGCTCCGGCCCATGATCCCGCGTGTTCTCCTTCTGGCCGCGCTGGCCGTCACGCTGCAGACCGGGGCCGCCGCGGCCGCGTGTTATGCCGATTACAAGGCCAAGCAGGACAACCCGTTGCGGCTGCATTACGGCGTGATCGAGTTGCCTGACTCCGCCTGCGGCAGCCGCAGCGCCGCGGCACAGGAGATCGACCGGCGCATCGGCAGCGGCGGCTGGCAGCTTCTGAACGTCATGTCGATCTTCGGCGCTGACGGGCTGGCCGAGCGCAAGGCGAGCGCCGGGGCCTTCTACCTGCGCTACTGAGGACGCGCGGCATGCGTTCACCGGCCACCGCCGACGCACCGCCCCCCGTCCGGGGCCGCCCTTTGCAGGCCGGCCGGGTGGTCGTGGCCGGCATGGCCGCCATCGTTGCGATCCTGCTGGCCGCCGCCGCGCTGCTGTTCATGAACCTGCCCGACGCCAACGCATTCAACACCCGCGTCGAGCGGATCTTCGTCGAGAACGACGGCCTGACCTCGGGCGCCGAGATCCAGCTCCTGGAAATCCTCGCTCAGTCCGGCACCGCGTTTTCCGACGTGCTGGCCTCCTACCGGGTCGTGATCTTCGTGCTGCTGGTCTTTTCCACGGCCCTGCTGATCGCCGCGCTGGTCTTTCTCGTGACCATCATGACCCTCAATCGCCGGATGTCCGAGATCGAGCGCGCCGGAATCCGGGTGTCGTCTCTGACGGTCAACCGGGCAGAGAATACCGTGATCCTGAACGGCATGGCGTTCAAGCTGACCGCGGCCGCGATCGAGACGCTTTCGGTCCTGGCCGAGGCGCGGATGGACGACGACATGCTCTCGGGCGCCGAGATCGAGGCGATGATCTCGGGACGGCCGGCCACGGACTGCGACGAGGCCGCCGGAGCCACGCGGATCAAGCGGCTGAGGGACGCGCTTGGCAACCAGATGGTCAGCGAACTCCTGATCAAGAACGTCGCGCGCCGCGGCTACATGCTCGCCATCGACAAGGACGTGATCCGGCTGCCCTGAGCGCTGGACGGAACGGCCCCACCGGGCCACATTTCGGCCATGACCCGTGCCTTCGCGTCCCCATGCCTCGCCCTCTGCCTGCTGGCCGGCCTCGCCGCGCCCACCCCCGCCGGGGAGGTGATGCTGACCCACCGCGATCTCGTCCGGGCGGGACCGGCCCTCTGGACGGCGCCAGGCTTCACCCTGCCCGCCCAGGACACCGGCCTGCCGATCGTGGGCGGCGCGAACACCGAAGACGGCGCGCGCCTGCTGCGTCACCTGAACGGCACCCGGGCGATCAACGGGTTCGAGGGGATCGTCTACGACAATCGCGACCGGGGCCATTCGCGGCTGCGCCCCGAGCTTTTTCCGCGGCTGACGCATCTTGTCTACGGCGCCGACCTCAGTGCCGAGAACATGGATTACGGGCTTGCGGGGCGGATCATCCTGCCCGCGGTCGTGTTCGGCAATTCCTCCACCGCTCGGACGGGCGGTCCCGTCGCGCGCAGCCAGACGCGCCTCGCGATGACCAACCCGCGTGCGAGAGAGATCACCACGCGGCTCTATTTCCACAACCATATCTTCGTCTATCCAGAGCACCGCGACCACGATGCCGCGGACCGTTTCCCGGCGAACTGGGCCTACAACCTCACCAGCCAGGGCTCCTCTGGCTCGGACCGGCGGTTTCTCAGCGCGATCGCACTGACGCTTGCGGCGTTTCCGGCCGAAACCTTCGCGAAGCTGCGCGAAGAGCGCCTTGTCACGCCGACCGTCCAGATGATCCTGCGGCGCAACCTCGCCGGCGTCTCGTCGCGCGGGGACTATCTTTCGGGCGGGGCGCATCCGGTGGTCTTTGCCGCGGGCCAGCTTCGGACCGGCCGCATGGTGGCGCTGGCCGCCGACATGCGGCCTGGCGACATCCCGCCCGTGGTACGCCTGGAGGTGGTCGAGGAGAGCTTCACGCCCGCCGCCGGCCTCGCCGGGCGGAACGAGCGATTCTTCGACACGACCTCGGCCATCGCGCGCATCTGGCGGGGCTTTCGCGGACGCAACGCGATGGTGGTCTCGGCCGCAGACACAACGGACCCGAACGGGCGCGCGCTGCGGTTCGAGTGGCGTCTGCTGCAAGGCGATCCCGCACGCGTGCGGATCGAGCCGCTGGACGAGGAAGGTCGCCGCGCACGGATCACGGTGGACTGGCACGACCCCGTCTCCGAGCCCACCCCCGGAGGCGAGGGCCACGAGACCCGCCTCCGGTCCCGCGTCGATATCGGCGTCTTCGCGCATAACGGCGTGCATGACAGCGCGCCCGGTTTCGTCTCGATCAGCTTTCCCGCCCACCAGGCCCGGGTCTATGCGCCGGGGCCGGACGGCGCGCCGCGCCTCGTCTCCATCGACTACGACGCACGGGCGCGGGGGCAGTATTACGACCCGGTCCTGCACTGGTCCGCGCCGTGGAAAGACACGGCACGTTACGACGCCGCCGGCACGCTTGCGGGATGGGACAGGCAGCGCCCCGGCGCGGTCCCGCGCTTCGTGCCCGAGACCGGGGCGGATGCGGACGGGGGCTTCCGCTACAGCGTCGACCGAAGCGATCCGGCCGCGCCGGTTCTACGACCCGCCGGCGAGTGACCGGCTATGTCCGCGGCTTGAGGAAGCCGAAGTCGCAACCCTCATCGGCCTGCAATACCTCCGCGGCATAGAGCCGGTCATAGCCTCGGCGCTGTTCGGGCGGAACGATGTCGCTGCTCCAGTCGGCGCGGCGGCGGTCGAGTTCGGCGTCGTCGACGAGGAGTTCGATGCGCTTTTCGCTGACCGAGAGCCGAATCCGGTCGCCCGTGCGGACAAGGGCGAGCGGGCCGCCGATGGCGGCCTCGGGGGCGACGTGCAGGACGATGGTGCCGAAGGCGGTGCCCGACATCCGCGCATCCGAAATGCGGATCATGTCCTTGAGGCCCTTGGACGACAGCTTTTTCGGGATCGGCAGGTAGCCCGCCTCGGGCATGCCGGAGGCGCTTTTGGGCCCCGCGTTCTGTAGCACCATGATGTCGTCGGGGGCGATGTCGAGGCCGGGGGCGTCCATCCGGGTCGCGAGATCCTCCAGCGAGGAGAAGACCACCGCCCGGCCCTCGTGCTCGAAGAGGGACTTGTCGGCGGCCGAGCGTTTCAGGATCGCGCCGCGGGGCGCGAGATTGCCGAACAGCGCCACGAGGCCGCCTTGCGGTTCCAGCGGTTCCCCGGCGCTGGCGATCACGTTGCGGTCGACAAAGCCGGGATCGGTTTCCAGCCGGTCGCCGAGGGTCTGGCCGGTCACGGTCAGCGTGTCGAGATGCAGCAGCGGCTTGAGTTCCCGCAGCACGGCGCCCACGCCGCCCGCGAAGAAGAAATCCTCCATGTAGTGGTTGCCGACGGGTTTGAGGTTCACCAGCACCGGGGTTTCGTCGGAAAGTTGGTTGAGGCGGGTCAGCGGGATGTCGATCCCCAGCCGCCCCGCCACGGCCGTCAGGTGGATGATCGCGTTGGTCGAGCCGCCCAGCGCCAGAAGGACGCGGAGCGCGTTCTCGACGGATTTCTCGGTGATCACCTCGCTCGGCCGGATCGGGTGGTCGATCATCCTTGCGGCGGCCAGCCCCGAGGCCTCGGCCGCGCGCAGCCGGTCGGCATGGACGGCGGGGATCGCGGCGGTGCCGGGCAGCGCCATGCCCAGCGTCTCGGCGATGCAGGCCATGGTGGACGCCGTGCCCATCACCGCGCAGGTGCCCGCGGTGGTGGCCAGCCGCCCCTCGATATCGTTGATCTCGTCGGTCGAGATCTCGCCCGCGCGGTATTTCCCCCAGAACCGCCGGCAATCGGTGCAGGCGCCCAGCCGTTCATTGCCGTAGCGCGAGGTCATCATAGGCCCGGCGACAAGCTGCACCGCGGGCAGGTCGGCCGACGCCGCGCCCATGAGCTGCGCGGGCACCGTCTTGTCGCAGCCCCCAACCAGCACCACGGCATCCATCGGCTGGGCGCGGATCATCTCCTCGGTGTCCATCGACATCAGGTTGCGGAATTTCAGCGAGGTGGGGTTCAGGAACACCTCGCCCAGCGAGATCGTGGGGAAGTCGATGGGCAGGCCTCCCCCCAGCAGCACGCCGCGCTTCACCGCCTCGATCAGTTCCGGGAAATGGCGGTGGCAGTTGTTGAAGCCCGAGGCGCTGTTGGCGATGCCGATGATGGGCTTTTTCAGAACCTCGCGGGAATAGCCCATCGAGGCCGCGAAGGAGTTGCGCAGGTAGACCGAGAAGTCGCGGTCGCCGTAATTCGTGAGCCCGCGGGCGAAACCGCGCGCCATGTCGTCGTCACTCATTATAACCCCTTACCGCGCGAGCTTTATCTTGACGTATTTCGGGTCGAGGTAGTCATGGATGCCGAGCGCGCCGCCCTCGCGGCCCATTCCGCTTTCCTTGACGCCGCCGAAGGGCGCCTCGGCGGTGGCCAGCAGCATCTCGTTCACGCCGATCATCCCGCATTCGAGATCCTCGTAGGCCTTGGTGGCGGTCGTCAGGTCGTTGGAGAACACATAGCCGGCCAGTCCGAAGGGCAGCGAATTGGCGCGTTCCATCACCTCGTCATAGCTTTGGAAGGGGGTGATCGGCGCGACGGGGCCGAAAGGTTCCTCGTGCATCACGCGGGCCTCATCGCGGACGTGGCCCAGCACCGTGGGGGCGTAGAAGAAGCCGCGGTTGATGCCCTCGGGCCGGCGACCGCCGGCCAGCACCTCGGCACCCTTGTCCACCGCATCGGCCACGAGGTCCTGGATGGTGGAGAGGCCGCGCGCATTCGCCATCGGGCCCATCTGCACGCCCTCGTCGAGCCCGCGGCCGAGCTTCAGACCGTTCGCGACTTCGGCGAAGCGGGCCGAGAACCGGTCATACTGGCTTTCATGGACGTAGAAGCGGGTGGGCGAGATGCAGACCTGCCCGCAATTGCGGAACTTGGTGGCAGCGCAGGTTTCGGCAACGGCTTCGGGGTCCACGTCGTCGAAGATCAGCACAGGCCCGTGGCCGCCGAGTTCCATCGAGACGCGTTTCACGCCGTCGGCGGCCAGCCGCAGGATCTGCTTGCCCACGGGGACCGAGCCCGTGACCGAGACCTTGCGCACGATGGGAGAGGCGATCAGCCGTTCGGCGATCATGCCGGAATTGCCGGTCAGGAAGTTCACGGCCCCCGGGGGCACGCCCGCGTCGTGACAGGCCTTGACCAGCGCGGCGCAGGAGGCCGGGGCCTCACCCGCGGGTTTCACGATGATCGCGCAGCCCGCGCCAAGGGCGGCCGCGATCTTGCGCGCGGGCAGGAGCGCGGGAAAGTTCCAGGCGCTGAAGGCGGCGACCACGCCCACGGGCTGATAGATCACGGCCATGCGGCTGTCGGGGGTGCGGGCCTCGATGATCTGGCCGTAGATGCGCTTGGTCTCCTCGGCATACCATTCGAACTGGTCGGCGGCGGCCCCGGTTTCGCCCTTGGCTTCCGCCAGCGGCTTGCCGGTTTCCAGCGACATCAGCGTGGCGATCTCGTCCACCCGGGCGCGGATCAGCTCGGCCGCCTTGCGCAGGATCGCGCCACGCTCCCAGGTGCCGGTCTGGCGCCACTGGGCGAAGCCCGCCTTTGCGGCCTGAAGCGCCGCGTCGATATCGGCCTCGGTCGCCACGGCGATGGTGCCCAGCCGCTCCTCGGTCGCGGGGTCGTGGACGCCCTTGGTCGCCCCGTCGCTAGCCGCGCGCCAGCCCCCCCCAATGAACAGATCAAGATCGTGATACATGGGTTCCCTCAGATATTCTGTTGCAGGTAGCGCGACTGGACGTCCTCGACCCAGTTGCCGACATTCCAGCTGCCATAGGCGCCCATCTCGGAGATCGGGTCGCGGCCGTTGTAGACGGGGATATGGACCAGCGAGAGGCCGACATGGGAATGCGCCTCGGCCAGCGCGGCCTCGAGGTCGTTCAGGCAATGCCCGCCGCGAACCGCCTTCACACCCGCAACGGCGCTGGCCATCCGGACGTAGTCGACCGGCACGCTGTCATTCGTGGCGAATTCCACCCCGTATTGCGCGTATTGCAGCCCGGTGATCGCGGCCATCCGGCGGTTGTCGAAGAGCGCGATCATGCCCTTCACCCCGTGTTCCACCGCGTCGATCAGCACCTGCGGGTTCATCATGAACGACCCGTCGCCGGTGAACGCGACGGCGTATTTCGGCGCGCTGGCGCCCGCCGCGCCCATCAGCGCCGAGACCGCGAAGCCCATGTAGGAGGCGCCGGCCTCGGTGAAGGTTTCGCCGGGCGCGTCGTCCTCGACGATCTGGAAGCCGTTGGCCTGCACGTCGCCTGCATCGAAGAACTTGATCGCGCCGTGTTTCTTGGCGAAGCGGGCGACGGCGCCGATGGCTGCCGGCTGGGTCAGGCAGTCGCGGCCGAAGGCGGGATCGTGCAAGGGCGGCGCGCTCAGGCGGCTTTCCTTGAACGCGGTCCATTCGGCCTTCTTGGCCGCGCAGGCGGCCAGCCAGTCCGCCCGGTCCGTGCGCTCGGTCGCGGCGATCAAGCGGTCGGCGCAGGCCCCCACGTCCCCCGGCAGGCAGACCGTGTTGGCGTAGTGGCTGACATCGTCCAGATCGTCGTTGATGTTGATGACGGCGCGCGCGTTCGGGTAGCCCACGCCCGAGCAATCGGCCTGGCAGACCCCGCGGGAGCCCGCGAAGATCACCAGATCGGCCTGTTCCATCGCGAAATTGCCGCTGATCGACCCCTTGGAGCCCCCCACATGCATGTTCTGCGGGTGCGCGTCGGGCAGCACGCCGGTGGAGCCCGGGGACAGCACCACTGCCGCGCCCAGATGTTCCGCCAGGCGGCGGATCGCGCCGGGCGCGCCGCGGGTGCCGCCGCCGGCCTTGATGACAGGGCGCTGCGCCGTTTTCAGCACCTCGCCGGCCCGCTCGAACACGCCGCTGCCGCCCGCGGGCGCCATCGGCGGCACGTCCAGACGGCCCGGCAGCGTGACAAGGTTGACCTCTGCCTGCTGCGGCTGGGTGTTGATCGGCAGCAGGATGTAGAACGGCCCCGCCTTGTAGGGGTGATGGGTGCAGGCGGTGCCCCGGCGCAGGCAGTCGCGCAGGGCTTCCGGCGTGTGCAGCGTGTAGGACTGGCCCATCAGCGCGGTGATCCGGCCGAACATGCCCTGCTCGGGCTTCGGCACCTGCTGCATGTTGTAGCCTTCGCCCCGCGTCGTCTCGTCCCCGTAGATGTGGTAGGCGCCGACCCCGTTCGAGGCCGCCGCCAGCGACCCCGCCATCGCCTGCAACGCCCCCGGCCCGATCGAGGTCACCACCGCGGGCGTTTCGCCGTAGACCCAGGCATGCGCGGTGGCGGCATGGGCCATCTCAACCTCGTTGCGGCAGTTGATTACCGCCACCTGCCCTTCCTCGGCATAGACCCTGAGCACGTTGCCGAGATCGGTCGAGCCGTGGCCGAAGATCGCGAAGAAACTGCGCACGCCCTGGCGGAGGAGGCCCAGCACCAGCCCTTCGGAGAGGGTCAGCGTGGCGCGGGCGGGCAGGCGCCCGGCGGCCAGCGCCCGGGCGACGCCCCCCGCCTCTGCCAGCGCGCGGGCGCGCTCGCGCATCTGCGCCTCCAGTGCCGTGTCGGGGCGGTCATTCGGATGGGGTGACTGAAGCACTTGCCTTGTCCTCCGTTCTGCGGGCGGAAATCGTGGCGCGGGTGGCGCGCAGCACCTGGGCGCCGACGACAAGCGCGGCAAGCCCCAGGAAGACCGCGCCGGGAATGCTGGAGACGAACACCGAGGGGTCGCCCTCGGACAGGATCATCGCGGTGCGGAACTCGCGCTCGATGGCGGGGCCCAGCACCAGCCCGAGGATGATCGGGGTGAGCGGAATGTTCACCCGCGACAGGCCGTAGGCGATGGCGCCCAGCACCGCGACCGAGACCACGTCGAACACCGAATTGCGGATCGCGAACGCGCCATAGGCGCACATCACGATGATGCCGACGGCGAGAAGATGCGCGGGCACCCGCAGCACCTGCACGAAGAAGCGGATGCCCAGAAGCTGGATCGCGACGACCGAGACATAGGCCACGATGATCGCGATGTAGATCTGGTAGATTTCGCCCGGGTTCTGAAGAAACAGCATCGGCCCCGGGATCAGCCCGTGGATCAGCAGCCCCGAGAGCAGGATCGCGGTGGCCGGATCGCCCGGGATGCCGAGCGACAGAAGCGGGATCATCGCGCCGCCCGTCACCGCGTTGTTCGCCGTCTCGGGCGCCACGACCCCGCCCATCTCGCCCTTGCCGAAGCGCTCGGGGCGCTTGGCGGTCTTCTTGGCGTGGGCATAGGCGAGGAAGGCCGCGATCGGCCCGCCGGTGCCCGGGATCGCGCCGATGCCCGTGCCCAGAAGCGCGCAGCGCAGCATCAGCCAGAACTGGCCGCCGATATCACGGAGCGTGGGCAGCTCCGCGCGCACGTCCGCCACCTCTTCGGGGCGCCGTTCCTCGGCAAAATAGGTCACGAAGGCCTCGATCACATGCGGCACCGCGAAAAGCGCGATCATCGCGACCAGCAGGCTGACCCCCTGCTGCAGCACCACGGTGCCGAAGGTCAGCCGCTGGACGCCCTCCATCTCGTCGATGCCGATGGTCATCACCAGAAGGCCCAGCACCCCCGCGATCAGCCCCTTGACCAGGGATTTCTGGGCGAGTCCGCAGATCGTCGAAAGCCCGAAGATCAGCAGCCCGAAGGTCTCGGCCGGCCCGAAGCGCAGCGCGAGCTTGGCCACCGTGTCGACCGAGGCGACCATGATCATCAGGCTGACGATGCCCCCGAAGGCCGAGGCCACGACCGCGGTGCCGAGCGCCAGAGACGCCTTGCCCCGCCGCGTGAGCTGGTAGCCGTCGAGCACGGTCGCCGCCGCCGAGGGCGTGCCCGGAATGCCGACCAGGATCGCCGAGACCGAGCCTCCGGTCATGCCCCCGATATAGGTGCCCAGCAGCAGCCCGATGGCCGGCGCGGTGTCGAGCGAAAACGACATCGGCACCACCAGCGCCATCGCGACGGTGAAGGTCAGCCCCGGGATCGCCCCGAAGACCACGCCCAGAAGGCAGCCCGACAGAACCGCGACAAGCGCGGCCGGCGCGAGCGCCACCTGGGCTGCGGCGAGCAGGAGGTCCATCATCCTCTCCGTCGTTTCGGACCGGTCCCCGCGCGCCGGGGAGCGGGGTTGTCCCTAGAAGAGCGAAATCCAGGTTCCGGGCGGCATGTAGGCGCCGAGCAGTTTGCCGAAGGCGAGCCAGGCCCCGAAGGCGATGCCGAAGGCCATGCCGCCGACCACCAGCGGGCGCCGTTCGCCGAGCACGAAAACCAGGGTCGCCGCCACGGTCAGCACCGTCGCCGGGACGAAGCCGATCTTCTGCATCAGGAACCCGAAGCCCGCGATGATCGCGCAGACCGCAACGACGAGCCCAAGCCGGAGCCCCGTCGAGACCGGCGCGGCCGGCCTCTCGTCCGGGTCGGCCACCTCGTCCGGCGGGTAGGCGCCCCTGAGACCCTTGGCCAGCAAGAGCGCCGACAGCACCCCCAGCCCCACGCCCAGCCAGAGCGGGAAGGCCCGGGGGCCCACGCCGTCGAAGCCCGGCGGTACGCTCAGCCAGACCGCCACGGTCCAGGCGACCGCGAAGAGCAGCAGCACGCTCCCCGCGATCACATCCTGGCGTCGCTCGGCCTCCAGAGACGGCACGCCCATGGCCCTATTGCTTCTTCAGGCCGAGATCGCCCATCAGCGCCGAGATCGTCTCGTCGTCGCGCGCGATCACCTCGCCGAAGGCCGCGTGATCGGCGAAGTCGATCTCGAAACCGATGGTCTCGGCGGCGGTCTTGAACGCCTCGGTCTCGGTCGCGGCATGGGCCGCGTCCTGAAGTTTCATGACCACGTCCTCGGGCGTGCCCGCGGGCGCGGCGAGACCGCGCCACATCACGATGTCCATGTCGCCCGCGCCGCTCTCGGCGCAGGTCGGCACGTCGGGCAGCTGGCTGATGCGCTCGGCCGAGGTGACGCAGAGGATCTTCAGCGTGCCCGCCTCGTGATGCGAGATGAACTGGCCCGGCCACTGCACCGCCGCGTCCAGCCGTCCCGCCAGCAGCTCGACCGGCGCGCGGCCCTTGTCGTAGGGCACGTGCGTGGCCATGTCCGACAGCCCGATCGAGGCCAGCACCGCCTCGGTGGTCAGGTGGGTGAACGAGCCCTTGCCCGAGGCCCCGACCTTCAGCTTCTCGCCCGAGGCCTTGATGTCCTCGGCCATGTCGGAGAGAGACTCCCACCCGCTATCGGCGCGCACCGCGACCGCGGGCACCTCGACGCTGACCTTGGCGATGGGTTCGAACGCGGTGTAGTCGAAATCGATCCGCCCGCCGCGATAGCCGGTGATGATGGAGTTCGAGTTCCAGACGATGTTGTAGCCGTCCGCGTCGGTGCCATGGACGTATTGATAGCCCACCGCGCCGCCGCCGCCGTTGCGCGACACCGGCACCACCGGCTCCCCCAGTTCCTTGGACATCAGGTCGGCGAGCAACTGCCCGATGGTCTGGGCGGTGCCGCCGAACAGCACCGTCATCTCGACCGGCTTTTCCGGAAACTCGGCGCGGGCCGGGCCGGCGAGCCCGACGGCCAGCGCGGCCGAGAGCGCGACAGATGCAAGAATCCCCTTGTTCATCTTGGTTCTCCTCCCTTCGATTTGCCGCCCGAGGCGGCGTGCGGCAGTCCTCCACTGCCAGTCCTTTTGTGCCGGGCCGCCCCTCCCCGAGCGACCCGGCCTTTTGTCAGTCCGACCGCTGCGCCAGCGCCCAGGCGTCGCGGATCACCCGCTTGGCATTGGCCATGATCACCTCGGACACCTCGCCCGCCAGCACCGGGCGCACCTCGGCGCTGACCACGGGCCGTTCGGGCTTGTCAAAGAAACCCGCCTTCTTCAGCTCCTTGAAGAAGGTGACGACCTCGGGCGTGTCGGTCTCGCCGCCGGGGATGCCGAAGCGGGGCTGGATATCGCCATAGGCGGGGTGCGACTTGTCGCGGAAGGCGCAGTTGCCCAGATGCACCGCGTCCAGCCACTGGGCCATTTGCGGGATGCTGTCCTCGGGCGTCTCATCCAGCAGCGGGAAGTGGCTGAGATCGGTCAACAGGCCGAAATTCGAGTAGTCGGGTCGGATCGCACGCGCGACGTCCACCGCGTCGCCCACCGGGCCGATCAGATTCTTCTTGTCGATGCCCCGGTCGAAGATCTTCAGCGTGAAGGCCAGCCCATCCTTTTCCTCGGCGGCGTAGTCGAGGATCTGGTGCAGCGAGTCGATCAGCAGCTTCTTGGCCTCCTCGCGCTTCTCGTCGCCGGGGTCCTTGCCCGCGATGAGCCGCACCACCTCGGCGCCCAGTTGGCGCGCCTCGTCGACCGCGCTCTTGATCGCCTCAACGGCCTTCATCCGCTCGCCCGTGTCGAAATGGTTCAGGTTGAACTTGTTGCTCAGCACCTTGGGCTGGGTGGCGTAGGCCACCGACAGGTGGCTCTGGTCCAGCAGGTGGCGCGCGGTGTTGCGCACGCGGTAGTCCTTCATCCAGCCCACCTCGACGGCGGTCCAGAATTCGTCGGCGCAGATCTTCTCCAGCGTCTCGACGATGGGGCCGGCCCCGGTCTCGATGCCGGGGAAGGCCTTGAAATGGACGATGCCGACCCGCATCGCGCTGTACATCGAGGTTTCCATGCGTCGCGTTCTCTCCCTCTTCGGTCGCCGGACGGTTCTGGCAAGCGCCCGTACGGCCTTTCTCGTTACTCTGCAGCGCGGGGCGCGGCCGGCACCCGCGCCTCCTTCTCGGCAATCGCGGCCAGCACCTTCTCGGGCGTCGCGGGCAGCGACTTGATGCGCACGCCGACCGCGTCGTGGATCGCGTTCATGATCGCGGGCGCGGTCGGCACCAGCGCGGGCTCGCCGATCCCCTTGGCGCCGAGCGGGCTGAGCGGGTCGGGATCCTCGACCAGCACCGAGGTGATCTCGGGCACGTCCAGCGCGGTCGGCAGGATGTATTTGGCGAAGCCGTGGGTGACGGGCTGGCCGCCGATGGTCCGGTAATCCTCCATCAGCGCCTGGCCGAGCCCCTGGACCACGCCGCCCTCGATCTGGCCCTCGACGCCGCGGGGGTTGATCACCCGGCCCACGTCATGGGCGGCCCAGAGGCCGAGCACCTGCACCTCGCCGGTGACGGTATCCACCTCGACCTCTGCCACCTGGGTGCCGAAGACGTAGGCCTGCCACGGCGCGCCGGAACCATCCTCGGGGTCCAGACCGGTGCCGTGCGCGGTGAAATGACCCGACCCGACGGGCACCACGCCGCGCTTCTTGGCGATGTCGACCGCCTCGGCCATGGTCATGGCGAGGTTGGTGCCATGCGCCTTTAGTTCCCCGTCAAAGGCGACCAGCGTGCCTTCGTCCACCTCCCAATGGGCGGCGATCTCGGCGAAGAGCCGGGCCTTGGCCTCGCGGCAGGCCAGCGCCACCGAATTGCCGATCATGTAGGTCTGGCGCGTGGCGCCGGCATGGGCGGCCTCGGGCGACCGGGCCGTATCGTTGTCACCGAGGGTCACGTCCTCGGGGCGGATGCCCAGTTCCTCGGCGGCGACCTGGGCCAGCACCGTTAGGATGCCCTCGCCGATCTCGGTCACGCCGGTGACGACCTTGGCGGTGCCGCCGTCGTCCAGCTCCGCCCAGGCGCCGGCGCGGTCCACCGTGGCGGTGCGCGCGATGCCGTACCAGCTTGCCGCGACGCCGCGGCCGCGCCTCTTGCGTTGCATCAGGCCACCCTTTCCTTGCTGTCCTTCGGCGTCTCGAACCGCGCGCCCAGCGTGCAGGGCGCGCGGGTGCCGGGGCCGTTCAGGTCGCCCCGCACCGGCCCGCGCATGGTGGGCGGCCCGGCCTCCCAGTGCGACGCCGCTTCGGCGGCGGCCAGCACCCGGTCGATCGAGGCGGAGTCGAGCCGCTGTTGCGTGTGGGTGAGCGATCCGGCGGTCATCATGTTGCGCCGCCGGATCTCGAACGGGTCGAGGCCGAGGCGTTCGGCGGCGATATCCATCATGCTTTCGGTCGCGAACTGCGCCTGCATGCCGCCGAAGGTGCGGAAGGCGCCCGACGGCGTGTTGTTGGTGTAGACGGCGGTGGTGTCGACCTGCAGGTTTTCCACCTCGTAGGGCCCGCAGGACAGGATCGCGGCCTTGCGCATCACGCCCTCGGACGACATGCCGTAGGCGCCGCCATCGGACAGCATCTCGAACTTGATCGCGGTGATACGGCCGTCGTTTTTCAGCCCCATGCGGTATTTCACGCGCGAGGGGTGGCGCTTGGCCGAGGCGACGATCGATTCCTCGCGGGTGAAGACGAGGCGCACGGGGCGGTACGTCTTCATCGCGGCCAAGGCCAGCATGCCCTGGTAGATCATGTCCTCCTTGCCGCCGAATCCGCCGCCGACGGGGGACATGATGAAGCGCACCTTGTTGATGGGTTTCGCGATGATCCCGGCCAGCATGTGGCGGTGGTGGGTGATGTTCTGGCTGGGCGAAATGACGGTCACGACGTCATCGGCGTCCACATAGGCGAGCCCGGCCTCGGGTTCGAGATAGGCATGTTCGACCTGCTGGGTGGTGAAGGTGTCCTCGAGGATCAGGTCGGCCTCGGCGAAGCCCTTGTCGATATCGCCTTTGCGCAGGGGTATGTGTTTCACGACGTTGCCCGGGGCATAGTCGTGGATGACCGGGGCACCGGGTTTCAGCGCGTCCTCGGGGTCGAAGAGGCCGGGGAGTTCGCGGTACTCGACCTTGATCTTCGCCAGCGCCTTGCGCGCGGTGGCCACGTCCTCGGCGGCGACCGCGGCGACGGCCTCGCCCACGTGACGGACCTTGCCGCGGGCCATGATCGGCTGGTCGTGGACGAAAACGCCGAAGCCGTCGGTGCCCGGCACATCATCGGCGGTGATGACGCAGGCCACGCCCTCCATGGCTTCCGCCTCGGAGGTGTCGATGGAGACGATCTCGGCATGGGCATGGGGCGAGCGCAGGACGGCCATATGCGCCATGTCCGGCATCACCATGTCGCCCGCGTATTTCAGCCGGCCGGTCACCTTCGACGGCGCATCGAGCCGCCGGACATTGTGGCCGATGAAGCTGTCGCCCACGGTGTCGGGCTCCAGCGCGGCGGGGCCGGCGCGGCCCGTCACCACGTCGCGGGCCAGGGCGACCGCCTCGATGATCTTGGAATACCCCGTGCAGCGGCAGATATTGCCGCCCATGCGTTCCTTGATCTCGTCAAGGCTGGCCTCGGGCGCCTCGCGCAGGACGGACGTCGCGGCCATCACCATGCCGGGGATGCAATAGCCGCACTGACTGGCCCCGGTCTTGTGGAACGCCTTCTGGATCGCCTCCAGCTCGCCCGGTTTCGCCAGCCCCTCGACCGTCTGGATCTCGGCGCCTTGCGCCTTGGCGGCCGGCATCAGGCAGGATTTCACCAGCTTGCCGTCGACGAAGACGGAACAGGTGCCGCATTCGCCGGCGCCGCAGCCTTCCTTGGTGCCGGTCAGGTTCAACGCGTCGCGCAGGAAATCCAGCAGGCGCTGGCCGGGATCGGCGAGGCGCGCGACCTTGCGGCCGTTCACCTGCATTTCCAGTTTCATCTCAGGCATGTTCTGCCTCCTTGCGTTCGGCCGTCTGCGGCGCGCTGCGCGCCCGTTCTGTGGCCTCTTCCAGCGCGGCGCGGACGAAGCCCGGCACGACGCGGCGGCGATAGTCGATGCGGCTTCGCGAAGCGACGCGGTCGGCGGCGGTCTCGGCCACCTCGGCGATCAGGCGGGCATCGACGGCCTCCCCCTTCAGCCGGTCCTCGATGTCGCGCAGGCGTTCGGGCACCGGGCCGACGCCGCCCAGCGCCAGGCGCACGTCCTGGAACCGGGTGCCGGTTTCGTCCAGCTTCACCAGCGCGGCGAGGCAGGCGACCGAGATCACCAGCGACCTGCGCAGGCCGACCTTCTGGAAGGACGCGCCGTACCCCTCGGCCACATCGAGCGTGACCGAGTTCACGATCTCGCCCGGGGCAAGCCGCGTGGCACCGGGGCCGGTCACGAAGTCCTCGACCCGCATGGTGCGGCACATGACGTGGTCGCCCGCCCAGCGGCAGAGTTCCAGCTCGCCGTTCAGAGCGAGCACCGGCGGCGTGCCATCGGCGGCGGGCGAGGCGTTGACGAGGTTGCCCGCAAGCGTGGCCTGCTGGCGGATCTGGTCATCGGCGAACCAGACCGAACAATAGGGCATCACCGGCAGCCAGCGGGCAAGTTGCGTGTCGTCGAGGAAATCCTGCCAGACCACGTTCGCGCCCAGCCGCACCCGCGGCCCGTGGCGTTCATAGCCCTGTAACTCGGCGACGCGGCTGAGGTCGATCCCCAGCGGCAGGTGCACATCCCCCGCGCGCCCCTCGCGCGCCCAGGGCAGGATGTCGGTCGCACCTGCAACCAGCCGTGCGCCCTCGGGCGCGTCTGCCCAAAGCGCCAGCGCCTCGGGTAGAGTCGCAGGCATTTCGTATCGGTCGAATGTCAGCATGTCCCTGGCCCCTCCCTTGGCCATGGACGGGGCCGCCCTTCCCAAGGCGGCCCCGGGCCCTTACTCGGCGGCCACCCTCCGGGCTTCGGAATGGGGGTTCTTCACCACCACCTTGATCGCGTCCTCGACGCGGTCCTTGGCGTAGCGGATCGCCTCCTTCAGATCCTCCATCTCGAAGGTGTGGGTGTGGATCAGGGTGGCGTCGAACCGCTTTTGCCGCATGAACGCCTCGGCCCGGTGGGTCGCGGATTTACCTTCGCCGCGAATGCCGTAGACGTAGATGTTGTTGCGCACCAGATGCGCCACGTCGACCTGCGGCGGCTCGCCGGGGAAGGCCGCGAGGCAGACCTTGCCGCCGCGGTTGACCATCTGGCAGGCCTCGTTGATCGCGTTCGCCGCGGCGGAACACTCCAGCACGTAATCGACCCCGATCCCGCCGTTCAGACGCTTGGCCGCCTCGACCGGGTCCTCGTTGCGGACGTTGACCACGTGATCGGCACCCAGCTTCTTGCCGATCTCCAGGCGATTGTCGCGGGTGCCGGTCAGGATGACGGGCTGCGCGCCCAGCGCCTTGGCGACCGCGACGCCGAGCAGGCCGATCGGCCCCGGCCCGGTGACCACCACGCTTTCGCCGGCCACCAACCCGCCCAGTTCCGTCAGCCCGTACATCGCGGTGCCCGCGGTGACGACCAGCGTCGCCTCCTCGTCGGACATGGTGTCATCGACATGGATCAGCGTGTTGATGTTGTTGACCTGGTATTCGCAGAAGCCCCCGTCGGTGGTGAACCCGTTGGCGCGGTGACCCTTGTCCACGTCGCCGTAATTCTTCCCGTAGTTGTGGCAGGACGTGTACATGCCCTGCCGGCAGCGCTTGCACTGGCCGCAGCCGGCGTGAATTTCCACCGTCACCCGCTCACCGATCTCGTATTCGTCGACGCCGGGGCCCAGCGCCACGACGGTGCCCATGTATTCATGGCCCGGCGTGAAGTTCTTGTTGAAGGGCTCCCCGCCCTCGATCTGGGCCGGCGGGCCGTGATAGATGATCTCAAGGTCGGTCGCGCAAATCGCCACCGCGTCGATCCGCACCAGCACCTCGGCCTTTTTCGGTACCGGCACGGGTTTTTCGGCAAGCGTCAACTCGCCCGGATCGCCCAGCACCCAGGCCTTCATCGTTTCGGGGATCGGATAGCTGCTGTCCGTCTTTACGCCCGCCGGCATCGTCATCTCGAAATCCTCCCTGAATTTTTCGAGTTCGCGTGTCTTCCCTTGTCCGTCGCCGCGCGCCCTCACCCCACGCCCAGACGCAGCCGGTCCGACAGCTTGCGGGCGCAAGCCATCACCTCCTGCGTGACGTGATCGCGGCAGGGGTCGGTCGCCAGGGCCACCGGCATCGACGCCGAGATCGAGCCGATCACGGCCCCCTTCTCGTTCCGCAAGGCCGCGCCATAGCAGACGACGCCCTCCTTCAACTCCTCGGTATCCACCGCGAAGCCGTTGCGGCGCACCCAGCGCAGGTCCTCGGTCAGATCGGACAGGCTGGTGATGGTATTCGGCGTGAAGCGCTCCAGACCGTTTTCCGAGATGATCTTCAGAACCTGGTCCTCGGGCAGCCAGGCGAGGATCGCCTTGCCCGTGGCGGTGGCGTGCGCGGCGCGCATCTTGACGATCTCGTCGGCCTCGATGACGTGGGTTTCGGCCACGTTGGCCTTGAACCGCGTGACAAGCGCCGCCCCCTGCATCTCGGCGAGCTGCACCGCGAGCCCCAACTTGCCCGACAGCTCGATCAGATCGGTGCGCGCGAAGTCGGACAGATCGGTCTTGCGCGCGTTGACCTCGGTCAGCTCGTGCAGGCGCGAACTCAGCATGTAGCCGCGGTTGCGCCCGGCATTCAGGACATAACCGCGCTCGACCAGGGTCGCGATCAGGTGGTGGCAGGTCGACACGTTGAGCCCGGCCCGCTCGGCCACCGTGCCAAGCGCGAGCGCCTCCGGCGCGGCGGCCAGGATTTCCAGGATGGTCAGCGCCCGATCCACGGACTGGATGCGACGCGGCGGCCGGTCGCCGCCCGCCCCTCCGCCTTGCAGGGCATCCATCGCGCCCGCCGCAGATCCCGCCATGGTCACTTTCCTCACGAACGCCTCCCTTGGGGCAAAGCGTGGCGCATGATTGAATTTGCGTCAATGGTTTTTCGTGAAATCGAAGTCTATTTGATAATGTGAAATTCTGAACGCGGATCGTGCCTTGACAGATCCTCGGTTGGGGCTATACCGCCGCTTAGGGAGGACTCGGTCACCCCTGAACGGAGCGCCGCACGTGAGCACCCATTACATCGTCTATGTCAGCCAGGCCGATGCCGAGCTGACGCAGCAAGACCTCGAGGACATTCTCGAGGAATCGCGCAGCTACAACCCGCGGCACGGCATCACCGGCATCCTTCTCTTCGCCGAACGCGAAGGGCGTTACCGGGGCAGCTTCATGCAACTGATCGAGGGCGAGGAAGCCGAGCTCGAGACGCTGCGCAAGCGCATATTCTCGGACCCGCGGCACCACACGAAGGTGGTCCTCGAACGCGGCCGGAAGGAGGCGCGCGACTTTCCCGACTGGTCGATGGCCTTCAAGACAGTGGCACGCTCCGAACTCGGCCGCCATCCGGTCTTCTGCGAACTCGGCGACCCGAAATTCCAAGAAAAATGCGCGAACGAGGGCATGGACGGGGCGCTGTCCTTCCTCTGCGATTTCTGGAGCGAAGCCGCCTGACGCCGCCCCCGGGCAACAACAGGCCGACATGGCGACCCCGGCAGGACTCGAACCTGCAACCTATCCCTTAGGAGGGGATTGCTCTATCCTGTTGAGCCACGGGGCCGCGCGGGTCCTTTCTCACCGGAACGGCCCCGGCTTGCAAGCCCGCATACGCTTGGACTCTCCCATGGCCTGCGTTTATCTAGGCCGACCAGCCCAGGCAGGAGCGCCGCGCCCGTGACCATCTCCGACCCGCCCCGACCGCGCAGACCGCTCACGCTCCGCGACGTGTCCGAGGCCTCGGGCGTCAGCGAGATGACCGTCAGCCGGGTTCTGCGCGACAGCGGCGACGTTTCGGCCAAGACCCGCGCGCGCGTGCTCGAGGCGGCCAAGCGGCTGGGCTACGTGCCCAACAAGATCGCCGGCGGGCTGGCCAGCCAGCGCGTGAACCTCGTCGGCGTCATCATCCCCTCGCTGTCGAACATGGTCTTCCCCGAGGTGCTGTCCGGCATCAACGAGGTGCTGGAGGACACGCCGCTGCAACCCGTGTTCGGCCTGTCGCGCTACGATCCGGCGCACGAGGAGAAGGTTCTGTTCGAGATGCTGTCCTGGCGGCCCTCGGGCATGATCGTGACCGGGCTGGAGCATTCCGACGCGTCGCGGGCAATGCTGAGGGCCGCGGGCATCCCGGTGGTCGAGATCATGGATCTCGACGGCGAACCGATCGAGTCGGTCGTCGGCATCTCGCATCGCCGCGCCGGCGGCGAGATGGCACGCACGATCGCCGCCGCGGGCTATCGGCGGATCGGGTTCCTGGGCACCAAGATGCCCCTGGACCATCGCGCGCGAAAGCGGTTCGAGGGCTTCACCGGGGCGCTGGCGCGGGCCGGCATCGAGGTCGCGGATCACGAGTTCTACGCCGGCGGGTCGGGGCTGAAGACCGGGCGCGAGATGACGCGGGCGCTGCTCGACCGCTGCCCCGACCTCGACTTCCTGTATTATTCCAACGACATGATCGCGGCCGGCGGCCTGCTCTACTGCATGGAACGCGGCATCGACGTCCCCGGCCAGGTCGGTCTGGCCGGCTTCAACGGGATAGAGTTGCTGAACGGCCTTCCGCTCCGGCCCGCGACGATGGACATCCAGCGCCGCGAGATCGGCCACCGCGCGGCACGCATCATCGCGACCTGCGTCGAGCAGGGGCTGACCGGCGCGGGCACGCGGGTGGCGCTGACACCCCGGATCGACCCCGGCGACACCCTGCGCCCGGCCGCCGCCCCGCGCGGTGGACAAGCCCCCGCCGATCATGTTTAACCGCGCCGACCCGTCGCCCCGCCCGGCGCCCCGATGAGGCCCAGAATGCCCACCGTCTCGATCGTGATCCCGATGAAGAACGAGTCCGAGAACGTCGCGGTCCTGCTGGACGAGATCGCCGCGGCCTGCGACGCGCTGGACAGCCACGAGGTGATCGTGGTCGATGACGGGTCTACCGACGATACCGCCGCGAAGGTCACCGCGCGGATGGCCGCGGACCCGGCGCTGCGCCTGGTGCGCCACGCCACCTCGGGCGGGCAGAGCGCGGCGGTGCACAGCGGCGTGCTGGCGGCCCGCGCGCCGGTGATCTGCACGCTGGACGGCGACGGCCAGAACCCGCCCGCGGAACTGCCCAAGCTCTGGGCGCCGCTGATCGCCGACACGACCGGGCGGCTGGGTCTGGTCGCGGGCCAGCGGGTGCGCCGGCAGGACACGCTGTCGAAACGCTGGGCCTCGCGCTTCGCCAACGGGCTCCGGTCCTGGCTCCTGAAGGACGGCACCCGCGACACCGGCTGCGGGCTCAAGGGCTTCCGCCGGGACGCATTCCTGCGGCTTCCCTATTTCGACCACATGCACCGCTATCTGCCGGCGCTGTTCAAGCGCGACGGCTGGGAGGTGGCGCTGGTCGATGTCGCGCATCGCGGCCGCCACGCGGGCACGTCGAAATACAACAACCTCCAGCGCGCGCTGGTCGGCCTGCATGACCTGATCGGCGTCGCCTGGCTGATCAGGCGGCGCAAGAAGGCCAGCGCGACCGATGCGGGGGCGGCCGATGTCGGCTGAGGCGCTGTTCCGCCTGCTGCACGTGGCCAACTGGACCGAGTTCTGGTGGGTCGTCATCGGGCTGGGCGGGCAGTTGATGTTCACCGCGCGCTTCCTCGTCCAGTGGATCGCTTCGGAACGGGCGCGCAATTCGGTGGTACCACTGGCATTCTGGTATTTCTCTCTCGCGGGTGGCGCGATCCTGTTCGCCTATGCGGTCTACCGCAAGGACCCGGTCTTCATCCTCGGCCAGTCCATGGGGCTGTTCATCTATTCCCGGAATCTCTGGCTGATCCATGCCCACCGCCGCCGCGCCTGAGCGCCGGGGCTGGCTGATCCCCGCGGCGGCGGCGGTCCTCGCGATCACCGCGGCGCGGGTGGGACTGTTGTGGTTCAACCGGATGGACCTCTTCGTCGACGAGGCCCAGTACTGGCTGTGGGGGCAGGAGCTTGCCTTCGGCTACTACTCCAAACCGCCGATGATCGCCTGGGTGATCCGCGCCGTGACCGACCTGGCGGGCAGCGATGCGCCATTCTGGGTGCGGCTGCCCGCGCCGCTCTTTCACGGCGCGACGGCGCTGATCCTCGGCTGGATCGCGGCGCGGCTCTGGGGTGCGCGGGCGGCGGTCTGGGTGGCGCTCGGCTATGTCACGCTGCCGCTGGTCGCGGTGGGCTCGATCCTGGTCTCGACCGACACGATCATGTTCCCCGTCCTCGCCCTGGCGCTGGGCTTCTGGCTGATCGTGCTGGAGCGCGGCGGGCGCGGCTGGGCCATCGCGGCCGGCGCGGCGCTGGGGCTGGCCTTCCTCTCGAAATATGCGGCGATCTACTATGTGATCTGCGCCGCGCTCGCCGCGCTGATCCTGCCCGCCGCACGGCCCAGGGCGAGCGCAGCGCTCGCCGCGCTGGCGGCCTTCGCGCTGGTGATATCGCCGAACGTGGTCTGGAACATCGCCAACGGGCTGACCACGGTCCAGCACACGCTCGACAATGCCGACTGGGTGCGCGACCCGGCAACGCGCGCGGGCCTGAACCTCGCCGGGCTGGCCGAGTTCCTGGCCAGCCAGTTCGCCGTGTTCGGCCCGGTGCTGTTCGCGGCGCTTGTGGCGATGCTGCTCCGCGCCCGCCAAGCTGACCCGTCGCAACGGCTCATGCTGGTGTTCTCCCTGCCGATCCTCGTGATCGTATCGGCCCAGGCCCTGCTGTCGGGCGCCTATGCAAACTGGGCCGCGGCGGCCTACCTTGCCGGCACGCTCGGCGTCCTGCCCTGGCTGTCATCGCGCTGGCGGGTTGCCTCCTTCGCCGTGAACGGAACTGTGGCGCTGGCCCTGCCCGTGCTCGGCGTTTTCGCCGACACGTCACTGCCGGGGGGGCGCCTGCCCCTGGAACGATATGTCGGCCTGGACGAGATGACCGCCGAGATCGTCGCCACCGCACGCGGCAGCGGCCATGGCATCGTCGTCGCCGAGGACCGCGACCTTCTGGCGGATGTCTTCTACAGCGGCCGCGAGTCGGGCCTGACGTTCCACGCGGTCCCGCCCAAGGGCCGCGCCCCGCATCACTACGCACTGAAATACCCGCTGCCCGAGGACCTCGCCGGCGAAGTCCTGTTCGCCACCTTCGGCGCCGCCCCGGCCTGCGCCCCCGGCGCTGCACCGATCGCCACGATCGCCCCCCAGCGGGGGGCCTATCGCGGCGACCGGGTGTCTCTCTACGCGGTGCCCGCCGGGTGCTGGGCAGGCACGCGCTGAGGCCGGCTCAGCCGTAGACCAGCCGCGGCAGCCAGATGATGACCTCCGGGAACAGCATGCAGACCGCCAGCCCGACCACCTGCAGGAACAGGAACGGCAGCGCCGCCTTGAAGATGTCGGTCATCGGGATTTCCGCCGGCGCCACGCCGCGCAGGTAGAACAGCGCATAGCCGAAGGGCGGCGACAGGAAGCTCATCTGCATGTTCACGAGGTAGAGCACCCCGAACCACAGCACCAGATCGCCCGGGTCGGACAGCCCGAAGGCCTGCGCGCCCAGCGCCTTGATGACCGGCACGAAGATCGGCACGCAGAGGAGCAGGATGCCCACCCAGTCGAGGAACATCCCCAGCACCACCAGGAGAATCTGCATCAGGATGAGAATCCCCCACGGCCCCAGACCCGTCGCCGCCAGGCTGTCCTGCACGAATTGCTGGCCACCTTCGAGCACGTAGAGCCCGACGAAGATCGTCGCGCCGAACATGATCCAGATGACCATCGCCGAGGCTTTCAAGGTGGTCACGCAGGCCTCGCTGACGGTGTACCAGTCGAGCTTGCGGTGGATCGCCGCCACGATGAACGCGCCGAAGGTGCCGATGCCCGCGGCCTCCACCGGGGTCGCGACCCCGGTGAAGATCACACCCAGAACGATCACGATGAGCGCGATGGGCGCGGACATGTTGCCGAGCAGGCGGACCTTCTCGCGCCCCGAGATGCGTTCCTCCACCGGGATCGGCGGCCCGAGTTGCGGGTTCAGATAGCTGCGGACGGTGACATAGAGGATGTAGAGCCCCGACAGCATCAGGCCGGGGATCACCGCTCCGATGAACAGCTCGCCCACCGACTGTTCGGCGACGACCGCATAGATGATGGCGAGGATCGAGGGCGGGATCAGGATGCCGAGCGTCCCGCCGGCCATGATCGAGCCCATCGCGATCTTGGGGTCGTAGTGCCGCTTGAGCATCGCCGGGAGCGCGATGATGCCCATCGTCACCACCGCCGCGCCGATCACGCCGACCATCGCGGCAAGGATCGTCGAGGCGATGATCGTGGCGGACGCAAGCCCCCCCTTCACCGAGCCCAGAACCTTGTAGATCACGTCGAACATGTCGTTGATGATGCCCGCGCGTTCCAGCATCGCCGCCATGAAGATGAAGAGCGGAATCGCCGAGAGCTGATAGTTCGTCATCAGCGGGAAGATGCGGCTTGGCACGATGTTCAGCGCCTGTGCGTCACCCAGGATGAACAGGAACACGCAGGCCAGCCCCCCGGTGACGAAGGCCAGAGGCAGCCCCGCCATCAGCAGCACCAGCAGGCTGCCGAACATTATGAGCGTGAGCCACTCGATACCGATTTCAAGACCCATGGATCACGCCCCCTGCCGGATGGCGCGGATGTCCTTGCCGAACTTCGAGATGCCTTGCAGCACCAGCAGAAGACCGCCCATCACCATCACCCATTTCATCGGCCACAAGGGCACTTCCCATTCGTTGAAGCTGATCTCGCCCCAGCGGATCGCCGGATCGGTCCATTGATCGAGGCTCAGGCTGCCCAGCATCTCGATCAGCGTCAGGTCGCTGCGCGCCCAGTCGGAGATCACCGAGTTGCCCGAAGGCACCGCGATCGCGTCCATCGCGAAGATCCACGAGGTCACCAGAAGCGTGCCCGCGAAGATGAAGAAGAAGACCGAGGTGAACAGGTCCACCCATGCCTTCCTCCGCCGCGACAGCGGCGCGTAGAACACGTCCACCCGCACATGGGTTTCGGTCAGCATCGCGTAGGTGCCCGCGATCAGGTATTGCATGCCGAACATCAGGTACATCGCCTCGTGCGCCCAGTTCGTGGGGCTGTTGAACACGTAGCGGGCGATGACCTCGTAATAGTAGACGAAGACGGCGATCACCGCCCAGTAGGCGACGAACTCGCCGCAGAACAGCGACAGCCGGTCGATCCAGTTCGTGGCATATTCGCGGTCGTGCTTGGGGCCTTCCTCGGCCTCGATCGCCTCCAGCGCCAGTTCGGCTTCCGTCTTGCGCTCGTCGGGCAGGTTGGCGTTGGCCTTGCGCACCATGAAGGGCAAGAGCACCGCGTCGATGGCCAGAAGTGCCAGGATCAGATAGAACGCCCGCCCGGCCCAGTTCGACCAGCCCTGCCGCGCCTCGGCCGCCGCGTCGCGCTGCGGCCCGAACTCCTCTATCGCGGCGCGGGCCTCGACCAGCCGCCGCTCGCCGGTCTCGATGGTCTCCTGCGCGCGCTCCAGCCGCCGCTCGGCGCTGCGCAGCGCGAAACTGCCTTCTTCGGCCCCGGCCACCTCGGCCTCGAGCGCGGGCAGGCTTTCGCGGGCCTCGGCGATCCTTGGCTCCTCGCGGGCCAGCGTCCGCTCGGCCACCCGCATCTGGTTGGCCATGTCGGACAGGACCGACCGCGCGTCCTGCTCCTGGCCGTTGGCATAGAGGATGAACACGAAGATCGGGATGTAGACCAGCCCGACAAGGTTCTTCAGGTAGAAGCGGTGCAGGCCGATGATCCCGCCGGTGACGAGGATCAGGTAGCCCAGCGCCGAGGAATAGCGGCGCTGCGCGGGCCGCGGGCGGCGCGCCAGCACCATGGCGACGATCGGAAACACGATCAGGCCGACCCAGTAGAGCCAGTGCGGCAGCGTAAAGCTGAGACCAGGCATTGCGGAGTCCTGTTGTCGAGAGGTCGAAAATGCCGCCCGGAACGCGTGAGATGCGCGCCCCGGGCGGCCGGTCTGGTGTCGCGGAGTCAGGCCGCGATCAGATGTCGAGGTCCAGCCCCTCGACCTGCTCGGGCGTGACGTAGCCCAGCGAGCCGGACATCATGTAGTCGAGCTGGATCTTGAACACGCGCGCCGCGTTCGGATCGCGGTTGGCGTATTTGAACCAGATCGGCACCGCGACCTCGGTCAGCAGTTCGACGTCGTCCTGGGTCAGGCGCGTGACCTCGGTGCCGTCGGCCTCGAACTTGGCCCAGGCCTCCTGGTCGGCAGCCTGGATCGCGGCGTGGTGCATGTCCGAATAGGTGTGCGTCTCCATCTCGACGAATTGCTGCATCTCGGGGCTCAGCGCGTCCCAGGCCTGCTGGCGCACGGTGATATCCATCAGGTCGACCGGCTGGTAGACCGACATGAAGCCCGGAGGGCCCATCGAGATGTAGTCGGTCACCTGGCTGAAGCCCAGCGCGTAGTTGACCGCCGGGCCGACGTAGTCCGCCACGTCGATGGTGCCCTTTTCCAGCGCCGGGAAGATCTCGGACCCGGGCAGAACCGTGGTTTCCGCCCCGATCTCGGTGAACACCTCGGCCACCATGCCGCCCGGCAGGCGCATCTTGCGGCCGCGGAAATCGTCGATCGAGCGGATCGGCACCTTGGAGTGGATGATGTTCGGCCCGTGATGCACGGGGCCGACGTAATGCATGCCCTGCTGGGCAAACAGCTCGCGCGCGATGTCGATGCCGCCGAGCCCGTAGAAGAACACGTCGAACTCGTGCGGGTTGCGCAGGCCCAGCGGATAGCTGGTCAGGAAGGTCGCGGCCGGCACGATGCCCTGGGCGTAGATCGTGAACGGGTTGATCGCGTCCAGCACGCCGTTCTTCACCGCGTCGTAAAGCTGGAAGTCGCCCACCACGTCATTCGCGCCGAAGGGCTGGAAGGCCAGCTCGCCGCCGGTCTTCTCCTGGATCGTGGCGCACCAGTCCTTGAAGATCTGCAGGCCGGCCCCGCCCGGCCACGAAGTCTGGATCTTCCAGGTGGTGCCGTTGGCCTGGGCACCCGCGATATGCGGCGCGGCCAGGGTCGCCGCGCCAGCCCCGGCCAGGGTGCGAATGGCGTTCCGGCGCGTTGTTCTTGTATCGGTCATGTTATCCTCCCAAGTGATGCAGGCCCCCGCCCGCGGTCGCATACTAGGCGCAGCCGCCGAAATTGGTAAAGGAACTTTTCCAAATGCAGAGGTCGGGCAAGGGGTCAACGTCGCGCTTGCCTTGGCCGTGCCACTCGGGGCAGACCCGTCTGGCCCGCGGCGTAGGACAGCAACAGGGTCGAGAAAGATGAAGGCAATGGCGACGGAACGCGCCGAGACACCGCAGGAGATGCACCTGTCCGCCGCGCGGCCGGTCAGCCATGTGCTCGACAAGGTCGCGCAGGCGGCCGAGGGCGAGGCAATGCGCCTGCGCGAACTGATCGAGGCGCTGGGGGCGGCCTCGTTCCTGCCGCTGATGATGGTGCCCGCGCTTGCCGTGGTGTCGCCGCTGAGCGGCATTCCCGGCTTCTCCAGCCTGTGCGGGCTGACCATCGGCCTCTTCGCCGCGCAGATGATCACGCGGCGGCGCCATGTCTGGGCGCCCCGATGGCTGATGCATCGCGAGATCTCGACCCCGAAGGCCCGCCGCGCCGTCGCGTGGCTGCGCCGTCCCGCGCGGTGGCTGGAACGCACCGCCCGCCCGCGTCTCGGCGCGCTGGTGCGCCCGCCTTTCTCCATCCTGCCGGAACTCGCCTGCCTCGTGGCCGGACTCGCCATGCCGTTTCTCGAACTCTTCCCGTTCTCCTCGTCGCTTCTGGGGCTTTCGGTGGTGGTGTTGAGCGTGGCGATGCTGACCCGCGACGGGCTGCTCGCCCTCGTCGGCATGGCCCCCTTCGCCGGGGCGGTCGCCCTCGTGGTCGCACTGGTCGGCTGACTGGCGCGGACGTCGCTCTTCTAGCCGTCGCCTTCGCCCCGCAGGAGAAGCGACGCAAGTTCGAAGTCGAGCAGGGTATCTATGTCGACCGATCTCTCCGCGGGCATCAAACACGCCCGCGTTTCCTCCGTTACAAACCGGCCTTCCTGCCTGAACCACGCCACGTCCACCACATAAACGGCGCCGTTGATGTGGTATGCGGGCGGCCGATCCTGGCGTCGGCCCGAACTGGCGGGAGGCTCGAGCAAGCGCTGCAGACGGTTGTCCGGGCGGAGTGCGAAGGCCGAGTAGGGGGACTTGGAGGCTTCCGTGACCGTGACGACCGACGGAGCGCCCGTTCCCACGCTTGCCTCGAGACACATGTCGATGTCCTGCGCCCTGCGCAGGGGCGATGTCGGTTGCAGCAAGACGAGCAGGTCGTAATCCCCGGCGAGGCGGTCGAGCGCGTCCAGGACCACCGGCGCGGACCCGGTCTCGTCCGTCGCCAATTCCGCCGGGCGCACGAACGGCGCTTCGGCGCCGGCTTGCACCGCTGCCGCGATGATTTCGCCAGAGTCCGACGAGATCACGATACGGTCGATGTAGCCGGACGCTTTCGCGGCCTCGACGGTCCACGCGACCAACGGGCGGCCCTGCAAGGGGCGCACGTTCTTTCCGGGAAGACCTTTGGAACCTCCGCGCGCGGTGACGAGGGCGAGAACCTTCTTTCCGGCGATCATTCCGCGGCCGTCCCCGGTGCTCTGCCACGCCGTGACGCATCCGAACGGAGGGATCGGGCCTTCCGGCTTCCAAGGACGCCCCCTGAACGATCACCCATCGCGATCACCTCATACCGTTGTGGCAATGCCCGCGCCGGGGCCGAGCGGACTCCGTCGCCTGCAGGAGGAGGCACCCGGAAACGCGGCCCCCCGCTCCGCGCGGTTTCGTCGTCACGGCTTCCGGCCGGAGATGACCCACTCGCGCACCTCGCGAGAGCCGTTTCGATCGCTGCGGATGACATAGTCCACCGAAAGCCCTTCGAAACCGGAATAGAGGTCCTCGATTTCATCTTCGGCGGTCAGTCGCACGACGCCATACCCCTTGTTGAAGGGGCCATCCGGGATTTCCAGGTAGGTGTTGCGCTCGCCTTCGAGGCGCCGACCGGTGGCCTCGCCGGACGTCCCGGTCATGAAGGTCTTCGAGAAGAACAGCCCCCCCGGCTTCAGCACCCGGCGCGCCTCGGCGACAATGCGGCGCGAATCCGCATAGGTGTTGGCATAGATGCATTCGATGTCCAGAACGCAATCGAACGCGCCCTCCGGGTATGGAAGGGCCATGGCGTCCCCCCGGTCCAGGCGGGCTGCCAACCCCCGCGCGGCCAGACGCTCCGCGGCACGATCCAGGGCAACCCGGCTGCCGTCCAGACCCGTCGCATCGAAACCTTCCTGGGCCAGGAACATCAGGTTTGCGCCCGCCCCGCAGCCGAGTTCCAGCACCTTGACCGCGTTGCGCTCGGGCGCGTCGAAATAGGTCCTGCCGATGAAGCGCACGAGCTCTTCGGGGGGATAGCTGCCCCAGTTCTTCGTGCGGAAGACATCGTCCCAGCCTGGGTCCCACATGCTCAATGATACCTGTACTTGAGGAAGCGCTGTCCGAAACGCTCTGCGGCGTCGGGGTGTTCTTCGGCCCACCAATCGCACACGCGGCGATAGGTTTCGTCGTCCGCCAGGTACTTGCCATACTGGAACACGGCACGTTCGGGGGAATACCCGGCCTTGAACTTCAAGAGACTGTCCTTGGGGTCCGGGGTGCGGCCGCCGCCGAAATGGAGCTTCTCCCAGGGGCCGCCCAGCAGATCCATGGCCACGGCGTGCCGCAGCATGTTGTTGGGAACGAGGGCATTGAATGCCGCCAGGCTCGAGGACAGATGGTAATGTGCCCAGCGCCGCGACAAAAGGATCAAGGCACCGCCAAGAAGGCGCCCTTCATGCCGGGCCAGATACACTCTGAACGCCTCTTGCCCCAGATCGGCCATGCGCAGGAAATAGTCCTCGCCGAAGAAGTAGCCTTCGTCGGCGCCAAGCTCCACCATGTGGTCTTCGTACACCGCCGCAAAGGTGCGCAGGGCCTCGGTGTCGCTCCGCGCGACCACCTCGACGCCAGCCTTCTGCCCCTTGCGTACCTTGTTTCGGGTCTGGCCGGAATATTCGGCCCAAACCTCTTCCGGCGACTTGTCCAGGCTCAGGACAACCGTCTCGCGATCCCGAACAACCTCGACGAACGCATCTGGACAGAAACGACCATTCTCAAGCAGCGGATGCAGGCGCATGAAGCCGCAGACGACGTTGCGGTCACGACTGACGTCGCCCAACGCGCGCCATGCCTCGGCCAGAAAATCCGGCGCGCTGCATGTGGCCAGCGGCCCACCATAGCCGTAGGGCGTTTCGAAGTCATAGGCGGGACGGCTGAGGGCGGGGCAATCGATTTGCCGCACCAGCCAGGGCATGAAGAACAGTTCCCCGTCGGCCTCGTAGAGAAAGGCCTCGGGGTGCTCGTCCGGGCCGAGGTGAAGCGCGGCGTAAGAGGCCCGAAAGTAGACATCGTCCAGGCCGACGCGCTCGAAGGCTGACAGGGCGTTCGTCCAATCGCGCGGATCGGTCACTACACGCCCGCTCACCTCAAGTCCTCCCAATGCAGCGGCTCATCCTCCTGAAGATCGCGATTGACGGCGAACCCCAGGCAGGTGTCCAGATGCTCGGGCGCTATGCCGCCACCGGGCCGCTTGCAGGTCAGCATCCCTTGATCCAGCCTGGTGCCGGCAGGGATCGCGTGGGCTGCCACCACGCTGCGCCGGATGCCATCGGAATTCGCAAGCTCGCTGGGTGTCGGCGTCTTCACCCCATCGCCCAGCATCGTCCGCACCTTTCGGATCGAACCGATCAGATGCGCCATTTCGTCGGCAGTCATCGAGGCGTTGTGGTCCGGTCCGGACGGTTTTCTGTCCAGCGTGAAGTGCTTTTCGATGACGCTTGCGCCCATGGCCGTCGCCGCAATGGCCGCCTCCGGCCCGAGGGAATGATCGGACAGACCGACCGGCAGGCCGAACGCGTCGCGCAAGGTTTCCATCGCGCGGAGATTCATCTCGGCGTCCGGCGCCGGGTATTCCGAGGTGCAATGCAGGATCGTGATGTCCGTGGCACCGCCTTCACGCAACGCCGCGAGGGCCTTGTCGACCTCCCCAAGGGTCGACAGGCCCGTGGACAGTATGACGGGCAGGCGCTTGGCGCCGATGGCGTGCAAGAAAGACAGATGGGTGATTTCAGTCGACCCCACCTTGATGACCGGAATACCGACCCGGTCGACCAGAAAATCCAGGCTCTGGAACCCGTCCGGCGTGGACAGGAACGTGATGCCCAGCGCGTCGGCCCGCTCCTTCAGTCCGAAGTGGGCGTCATACGGAAGCGCGAGCCGGGCCGACAGCTCGTAGCGGCTTTCGGCGGCCTCCGTCGACGCCTGCATGTAGCCGACCTTGTCGGTGAAACGCCCCGTTATCTCGCCCGGAAGCCATGTCTGGAACTTGACGATATCGGCACCGGCATGGGCCGCGGCCTCCACAAGCCGCATGGCCGCCGCGGGGTCCCCGTCATGATTGACGCCGGCCTCGGCGATGAAAAGCGGCATGCCGCGCGGCGCAAACCGGGCGAGAGCGGAAGAGAGGTCGCTCATGGATTCACCTTCCCGAAGGCTTCATCAAGTTGGAAGTCGACGTCATGAAAGCGCTTGGCGGCCAAACGGTCCAGCGGGCAGCTGCGCAAGACTGCCAGGATGCGCTCCGCGGCATGGCCATCACCGAAGGGGTTCTTCAGCCCGCGGATCGACGCCCGGAACCCGGACGACAGGATACGGTCGATTGCCTCTGCAATCGCTTCCCGCTCCGGGGCACAATCCACAACGCTGGCCGGACGAAGGCGCCCCTGCTGCCGCGCGCCCACATTGACCGTGCCGATCCCGAAACTCGGTGCCTCGATCAGCCCACTGGATGAATTGCCAACAACCCCGTCGACCAGCGACAAGGCCCCGAGATAGAGGCGGCGCCCCAGCGACTCATGGCAGCTCGCCCGATCCGAATGCCTTGAAACGAAGGCGGAAATCCTCTCGCGGATCAGGTTGTTCTCCGGGTCCGCATTGGGCATGGTGAAAATCACGCGCACATCCGAACGACGCTCAAGCGCCGCCAGAATCTCCTCGATCTGGCACTCGGACGGCACGCGATCGAGTGTCGCCGGGTGGAACGTGACCATGAGGGCGCGTCGGTCAAGAACGATGCCGGTTGCCCGTTCAAATTCCATCCGGTCGGGACGGGGATCGTTGAGGATCGCGTCGAGGCCCAGCGAGCCGACGACGAAAACCCGGCCAGGCTCCTCCCCCAGTTGCACGATGCGTTTCCCATAAGTCTCGGTGGACGTGAAATGCAGATGGGACATTTTCGTCAGGGAATGGCGGATGACGTCGTCCATTGTCCCTTCCGTCAACTGCCCCCCGGCAATATGCGCGACGGGCAGGCTTGCGGGAACTGCGGCGATTGCCGGGCACAGCATTTCAAAGCGATCGCCAAGGATCACAACGATGTCGGGGGCGAGACGGCAAAAGACAGCGGAAAAGCCCGCGATCCCCGTCGCAATGGCTCCGGCGATATCTTGAGCCCCGTCACCCCGTTGCGCCAAGTCCACGCGGGCGGCGACGGGGATGCCATCCGCCTGTATTTCGCGCTCGGTCGTCCCGTGGGCCGGCGACAGGTGGGTGCCGGTTACAACGAGTTGAAGCTCCAGGTCGGGATCGGCCTCGACCATTCGCAACAGGTTCGCCTGCAGGCCGTATTCGGCCCGCGATCCGGTCACGACCATTATGCGGCGCGGCGTCAAGCGTCCTCCCGATCATTCTGCCCATCACGAAAGTAGCCGGCGAGATCCAGTCTTTGGTCCAGGTAGCGATACTTGCCGATTCGCGTTTTCGGAAGGTCGTCCACCAGGGCGACATCGAGTGAAAAACCGCTGCCCAGTATCGCGCCCAGATGTGTCTGGATGTAACGACACCTTTCCTGGCCATCCGTCCCGGGCTCAACCTGAACCGACAATCGCAGCGCGCCCGGCTTGTCCTGAATCACCTTGAACTCCCGAATGCCTTTCCACTCCATATCGTTGTAGTTGAAGATCGCCGGCGCGAGCGGAACAAGGTTTCCGTTCAGATCGACGACGTAGTCCTGAATGCGCCCTTCGATGTCACTGATCATCGTGTAATTTCGTCCGCACGCGCATCCGGGAGCGCCACGAACCACGACATCTCCGGTACGGTAGCGGATGAAGGGAAAAACCGGGTTGTTGAAACCCGTCACGACCATTTCGCCTTTGCTGCCGACGGCCGTCAGCGGCGTTCCATCGGCCGCCAGGACCTCGACGACTCCCACCTGCGGCAAGAAATGCAGGCTGTTCGAGTGCGGACAGCTGATGCCGACCGCGGAGCCCTCGGTATGGCCGAATGTATTCACCAGCCGTGTTCCGAACGCAGTCTCGATCACCTGTCGCTGACCGTCCGTCAGGTATTCGCCATCGCAGAAGATCGCGTCGAGCCTTGTATTCAACGCCAGCCCCGTCTCCGCCATCGCGTGGGCCAACGGCAAGATCGAGGACGGGCGGGTATGAATGTAGCGAGGTGCGAACCCGTCGATAGCCGCGAGATAGGCCGGTGCCGTGTTACGCGTGACGTGATAGCACGACATGACAAGCTTGCGCTCGTCCACCACGCGCCAATAGGTTCCCTGGCCAACGAGGTCCTCGTCGATCTTGTCGCCGTAGATCCGCACCGATCGATGGGAAAAGATGTCGAGCCCGAAGACCCGCATGTAGTATTCGGTATTGGCCTTGTCCCGGGCGAAGAAATCGTCGTCCGAGTAAACGGTGAGCGGGGTGCCGGTGCTCCCGCCGGTCGTGCGGTATCTCAGGCTCTCCTTGGTCGTGTAGTCCGCAACGAACGCGTCGTAGTTGCTCTGGATAAGCGTCTTGTCGATCAGGGGGAAGCGACGGAGATCGTCGAGCGACCTGATGTCTTGCGCGCTGAAGCCGGCTTTCTTCATGTGGTCGCGATAGAACGGCACATGGCGTTCGACATGCTCGACGAGGTGCTGCAGGCGTCGCAGCTGGAAATCGAGCTGCTTCTCGGCACTCCAGAATTGGCTATGCTCCAGAAACCCAACGCGCTCGTCGAATACCGGTGAATGAAGAGGGTTCATTGTCGCTCAGAGTCCCGATCTACGGCATGTCTCCGTGACGCCATCGGCGCCGGCCAGGCAGTCTGGACGCCTGCCCGTGTCCCGGCGCCAGGCCCGAGCGACGGAACGACCTCCATACCCGTTCTCCGCGATGGTGCGTCAAGGCACCAACCTGGTCGTTTCGGCGGCTGGATCGCAAGGGCTCATGCGCAGGATCAAGCGGGCGAGCTTCGAGGTTTACCGTGATGGCGGATGCCGGCCGCCGTTGCTCCGGCCGCTGGTAAAGCAAAGTCGCACAGCCGCGCAAGGTCAACTTGCCGGGCGGCCGCGGGGCGTCGGTCGGCAACCGCGTCAAACCGGCGGCCACGCCGATCCTTCTCGGCCGTCGCGATCGGCTGGCGGGGCGCTTGTCCTCCGCCGATGCGTGCCCGGAACAAGAGCCCGCAACCGACGCCGCCGGGTTGGGCCGCGCGAGCCCATGCCGCGCATCTGCGGCAAAAACCCTGCGAGCGGGCTGCGCGGCGCGCTTGCCGAAAGCGCATCCACGCCTGGCACGGCCCATGGGCGCAGCGCCGATCTTGCAGCTCGATCCCGGAAGTGGTGAGCCGTGCAGGATTCGAACCTGCGACCCACTGATTAAAAGTCAGTTGCTCTACCAACTGAGCTAACGGCCCACTTGAGGCCTGTTCCCTAGAAAAACCGCGCGGGGGGGTCAAGGGCAAAAACCGCGACGATCGCACCGTGCGGCTGGATTCGTTCCGGCCGCGGGGTTATATCCCCGGCCCATGGTCGAGACACCTCCACAGAACGGCCTGCCCTTCATGAAGATGCACGGGCTGGGCAACGACTTCGTCGTGATCGACGCGCGGGCTGGCGCGGTGCGCCCGGCCCCCGCTCTCGTCGCGGCCATCGCCGACCGGCACCGGGGCGTGGGCTTCGACCAGCTCGCGGTGATCGAGGCGGCCCAGGACGCCGATGCGCGGCTGACCTTCTACAACGCCGACGGCTCGCCCTCGGCCACCTGCGGCAACGCCACGCGCTGCATCGCGCGCCACCTGATAGACGAGACCGGAAAGGCCGAACTGACGCTCGTGACCGAGCGGGGCCGCCTCGCGGCCCGGGACGCGGGCGGCGGGCGGACCTCGGTGAACATGGGGCAGCCGGTGCTCGACTGGCAGGCGATCCCGCTGGCCGAAGCGGTCGATCCCGACCACCTGCCGCTCGCGGGCGACCCGGTGGCCACCGGCATGGGCAACCCGCACTGCACCTTCTTCGTGCCCGATGCCGAGGCGGTGGACCTCGCGACCTTCGGCCCCGCCCACGAAACCCTGCCGCTGTTCCCCGCGCGCACCAACGTGCAGGTCGTGCATCCGGCAGGCCCCGACCGGCTGCGGATGCGCGTCTGGGAGCGGGGCACGGGCATCACCCTGGCGTCGGGGTCGTCCTCCTGCGCCGTCGCGGTCGCCGCCGCCCGCCGCGGGCTGACGGGCCGGCGGGTCACGGTAGAGCTGGACGGCGGATCGCTCGATATCGACTGGCGCGCCGATGGCGTCTGGATGACCGGCGAGACGATGCATGTCTTCGACGGCGTCTTCACCCCCGCCTTCCTGGAGTCGGCCTGATGGACCGCGCCGCCCCCCGCTTCACCACGCTCGGCTGCCGGCTGAACGCCTATGAGAGCGAGGCGATGAAGGAGCTCGTGACCGCCGCGGGGGTGGAGAACGTGCAGGTGGTCAACACCTGCGCTGTGACGGCCGAGGCGGTGCGCAAGGCCCGCCAGGAAATCCGCCGGCTGCGCCGCGCGCACCCGCGCGCGACGATCGTCGTGACAGGCTGCGCCGCCCAGACCGACCCGGACCGGTTCGCCGCGATGGACGAGGTGGACCTCGTCCTCGGCAATGCCGAGAAGATGCGGGGCGAAACCTGGACGCGGCTGGCCGGGCCCGATTTCATCGGCGCCACCGAAAAGGTGATGGTCGACGACATCATGGCGGTGCGCGAGACGGCGGGCCACCTGATCGACGGGTTCGGCACGCGGTCCCGCGCCTATGTCCAGATCCAGAACGGCTGCGACCACCGCTGCACCTTCTGCATCATCCCCTATGGCCGGGGCAATTCGCGGTCGGTCCCCGCGGGCGTGGTGGTGGACCAGATCGCGCGCCTGGCGGAGCGCGGCTACAACGAGGTGGTGCTGACCGGCGTGGACCTGACCAGCTGGGGCGCCGACCTGCCCGGCGGCCCGCGGCTGGGCGCGCTGGTGCGGCGCATCCTGAACCTGGTGCCCGGCCTGCAGCGGCTGCGCATCTCGTCCATTGACTCCATCGAGGCCGACCCCGCGCTGATGGCCGCGATCGCCGAGGAAGACCGGCTGATGCCGCATCTGCACCTGTCGCTGCAGGCCGGCGACGACCTGATCCTGAAACGGATGAAGCGCCGCCATTCGCGCGCCGACGCCATCCGCTTCTGTCAGGAGGCGCGGCGCCTGCGCCCGGACATGACGTTCGGCGCCGACATCATCGCGGGCTTCCCGACCGAGACCGAGGCGATGTTCGACAACTCCCTGCGGCTCGTCGAGGAGTGCGGGCTGACCTGGCTGCATGTCTTTCCCTATTCCCCGCGCCCCGGCACCCCGGCCGCCCGGATGCCGCAGGTGGACGGCAATGCGATCAAGGACCGCGCCGCGCGGTTGCGCGCGGCGGGCAAGGCGCAGGTCGCAACCCACCTTGCCGCGCAGGTGGGCCGCACCCACCGCATCCTGACGGAAAGCCCCCGCATGGGCCGGACCGAACAGTTCACGGAAGTCGATTTCGCCGCCGACCGGCCCGTGGGCCGGATCGTCACCGCCAGCGTCACCGGCCATGACGGGACGCGACTTCAGGCGGAATAGGGTCTGTTTGTGTCCGAAATCACTCGTGAATGGACAGGCGCCGGGCGCTCGCCTATCTTTAAGGCATGCGAACAGGAACCGCCTGAGATGCCTCTGCCCCTCGCCCCGATCGCCAGCGTCGCGCTGCGCTACGGTCTCCGCTACGGCGCGGTTGCCGTGGCGGCCTATGCGCTCAGCCACCGCTCGCGCACGCCGCTGCGGCGCGACCAGCGCGCCGAGGATGCGATGGACGAGATGCACGAGGGGCTGCATTTCCGCCGCGAGGACGAACAGGTGAACAGCGGCGCGCGGTTCAAGCGCACGCTTCGCTTCGGCCATGACGGCCCCGGGGTCGAGATCGACGCCAGCGCGCTCGGCCGCGTCCGCCTCCGCCGCGTGTGATGCGGCTTTACGACAACCCGGCCTCGCCGTTCTGCCGCAAGGTCCGGATCGTCCTGATCGAAACCGGCCTGACCGACCAGGTCGAGATCGTGCCGGCGGCAGGCCACGCGCTCGACACCGGGCGCATGCCGCTCAGCGAGAACCCGCTGGGCAAGATCCCCGTTCTGACCCGCGCCGACGGCCCCGCGCTCTATGACAGCCGGGTGATCTGCCGGTATCTCGACGCGCTCGCCGGGGGCGGGCTCTACCCCGACAGCCGCCTGTGGGAGGTGCTGACGCTGGAGGCCACCGCCGAGGGCATCATGGATGCCGCGGTGCTGATGGTCTACGAACACCGCTGCCGCCCCGAGGCCGCGCAGAGCCCCGCCTGGGTCGAGGCGCAATGGTCCAGGATCACCCGCGCGCTGGACGCGGTCGAGGCGCGCTGGACCAGCCACCTCGCCGGCAAGCTCACCATCGCCCAGATCGCCCTGGGCGCGGGCCTGGGCTATCTCGACTTCCGCCATGGCGACCGCGACTGGCGGGCCGGCCGGCCCGCCCTCGCCGCGTGGGAGTCGCAGTTCGCCACCCGCCCGGCGATGCGCGAGACCGCGCCCGGCGCGTGACGGCGCGCTCAAAACCGCGTGAGCGAAACGGGCGCCGCAGGACGCAATCCCGCGCTGTCACTGCGGTCTAACGTCTCAGAACGCTTCTAAAACGCCAGATTCCTCTGGCTGCATGCACGGGCGGCGGGTATACGGCAGTCGACCGGATTCCGATCCGGCCTCCGGCCCGCGCTGCGCGACTATGTCCGCTGGACGCAAATAGGCGTGGAGGCTAGGTAACTCTGGTAAACGGCCGGGCTTTCAGCCCTGGCACGTTTTGTAGAATCGACCGGGCAACCGGTCATGGAAAGGAGCATTCTCGTGTCTCACGCAGAAGATACCGACGGCACCCGCCGCGATTTCCTTTACTACGCCACGGCGGGCGCCGCTGCTGTTACCGCGGGCGCGGCTGTCTGGCCGCTGGTCGACCAGATGAACCCCTCCGCCGACGTGCAGGCGCTGAGCTCGATCCGGGTGGACATCTCGTCGGTGATGGAAGGCCAGCAGCTGACGGTCAAATTCCTCGGCAAGCCCGTGTTCATCCGCCAGCGCACCCAGGAAGACATCGAGCTCGCCCGCTCGGTGGATCTCGACGACCTCGTCGACACGGTCGCCCGCAACCCCAACCTCGAGGGCAACGCCGCGGCGACCGACGACAACCGCACGCTGGATGCCGAGGGCAAGTGGCTGGTGATGATCGGCGTCTGCACCCATCTGGGCTGCGTTCCGATCGGCAACCAGTCGGGCGATTACGGGGGCTGGTTCTGCCCCTGCCACGGGTCGCACTATGACTCGGCCGGCCGCATCCGCAAGGGCCCGGCGCCCGAGAACCTCTACATCCCGGTCGCGGCCTTCGTGGACGAGACGACCATCCAACTCGGTTAAGGGAGCAGCCGATGTCCGGTATTCCTCACGATCACTACGAGCCGAAATCGGGCTCCGAGAAGTGGCTGCACCGGCGCCTGCCGGTCGTCAGCCTGATCTACGACACGCTCATGATCCCCACCCCCAAGAACCTCAACTGGATGTGGATCTGGGGCGTCGTCCTGTTCTTCGCCCTGGTGCTGCAGATCGTCACCGGCATCGTGCTGGCGATGCATTACGTGCCGCATGCCGACATGGCCTTCACCTCGGTCGAGCACATCATGCGCAACGTGAACGGCGGCCATTTCCTGCGCTACCTGCACTCCAACGGCGCCTCGCTGTTCTTCATCGCGGTCTACCTGCACATCTTCCGCGGCATCTACTACGGCTCCTACAAGACGCCGCGCGAGGTGACCTGGATCATCGGCATCCTGATCTACCTGGCGATGATGGCGACCGCGTTCATGGGCTACGTCCTGCCCTGGGGGCAGATGTCGTTCTGGGGCGCCACCGTGATCACCGGCCTGTTCGGCGCGATCCCGTGGATCGGCGACGACATCCTGATCTGGCTGCAGGGCGGCCCGGCGGTCGGCAACCCGACGCTGACCCGCTTCTTCTCGCTGCACTACCTGCTGCCCTTCGTGATCCTGGGGCTGTCGATCGTCCATGTCTGGGCGTTCCACACCACCGGCAACAACAACCCCACCGGGGTCGAGGTGCGCCGCAGCTCGAAGGCCGAGGCCGACAAGGACACCCTGCCATTCTGGCCCTACTTCGTGATGAAGGACCTGTTCGCCCTCGGCGTGGTTCTGATCGTGTTCCTCGCGGTCGTCGGCTTCATGCCCAACTACCTGGGCCACCCCGACAACTACATTCCGGCCGACCCGATGGTGACGCCGGCGCATATCGTGCCCGAATGGTACTTCCTGCCGTTCTACGCGATCCTGCGCGCCTTTGACGGCGAGGTCTGGGTGGTGCAGCTGCTCGACTGGATGTCCTTCGGCGTGATCGATGCCAAGTTCTTCGGCGTGCTCGCGATGTTCGGCTCGATCATCGTGATGGCGCTGCTGCCCTGGCTCGACACCTCGAACGTCCGTTCGGGCCGCTACCGGCCGATGTTCAAGATCGCGTTCTGGGTCTTCGTCATCGACTTCTTCGTCCTGATGTGGGCAGGCGCCATGCCGGCCGAGGGCCTCTACCCGACCATCGCGCTGATCGGTTCGGCGGTCTGGTTCGCCTTCTTCCTCGTGGTGCTGCCGGTGCTCGGCGTGATCGAAAAGCCGCTGCCGCAGCCCGAAACCATCGAGGAAGACTTCAACGCCCATTACGGCGAGGGGGCGGCCACCGGTTCCGCCGCCAGCCCCACCCCCGCCGAGTGACAGAAGGGATCGCATCAGATGTTGATGAAACGCACGATCGCCGCGCTGACCGCCCTGACCCTCGGGGCGGGCGGCGCGCTCGCCGCCGGCGAAGGCGGGCATGTCCGGGACTTCGATTTCTCGTTCGAGGGTCCCTTCGGCAAGTATGACCAGGCGCAACTCCAGCGCGGCCTGCAAATCTATACCGAGCTCTGCTCGGCCTGCCACGGGCTGGAACGGGTGCCGTTCCGCACGCTGGCGGACCCGGGCGGCCCGTCGCTGAGCCAAGAGGCGATGCGGGAATACACCTCGACCTGGGAAGTCTACGACGAGGCGAACGACGAGTGGGTCGAGGCCAAGCCGGTCGATCACTTCCCCGAGTCGATGGACCCGAACGCCCCAGACCTCAGCCTGATGGCCAAGGCGCGCGCGGGCTTCCACGGGCCGGGCGGCACCGGTCTCAACCAGCTCTTCAAGGGGATGGGCGGCCCGGAATACATCGCGACCTACCTGATCTCGTTCACAGACGATACGAAGGACGAGGCGGGCTCGTTCTTCTATTACAACGAGGTGTTCCCCGACAACTGGAGCCAGATGGCGCCGATCCTCTACGGCGAGGACGTGTTCTATGCCGACGGCACCGAGGCCACGATGGAGCAGGAGGCGCAGGACGTCGCCGCGTTCCTGATGTGGGCGGCCGAGCCCAAGATGATGCAGCGCAAGCAGGCGGGCTTCATCTCGGTCGGGTTCCTCACCGTGCTGACGGTGCTGCTCTACCTCACCAACAAGCGGCTCTGGGCGCCCTACAAGCCCAAGAAAGAGGTCTAGGCCGGGCACCGCCCGTCGGATCCGAAAGCGCGCCCCGCGGGGCGCGCTTTTTCGTTGCGGCACGGCTCAGCCGAGATAGGCGCGCAGCACCGGCGGCGGGTCGGACAACAGCGCCCCGGTCGGGCGCGGCGGCGTGGCGCGGCCCTCGGCGACCACCACCGTCTCCCCGGCGATGGCGCGCGCATCGGCCGGATCGTGCGTGACCAGCAGAACGGTCGCCCCGGTCTCGCCGGCGATCCGGGCCACAAGCGCCAGCATCTCGGCCTTCAGCGCGGGGCCGAGCGCGGCGAAGGGTTCGTCCAGCAGCATCAGCGGCCGGTTCCGCAACAGCATCCGGGCCAGCCCGACGCGCCCCCGCTGCCCGCCCGACAGCGCCGCCGGTTTCCGCGCCCCGAGCCCGGACAGCCCGACCCGGTCCAGCACCTCCTCGACCCGCGCCCGGTCGGCGGCCGTCAGCCGCAGGTCGGGCTTCAGCCCCAGCGCCACGTTCCGGAACGCCGTCAGGTGCGGAAACAGGTTGTTGTCCTGGAACAGCATCGACAGCGGCCGCGCGCCGGGCGGCCGCGGCGCAAGGTCCTCGCCGTCCCACAGCACGCGCCCCGAGGTCGGCGGCAGAAAGCCCGCGATCACGTCCAGCAGGGTGGATTTCCCGGCCCCGGACGGCCCCAGCAGGGCCACGATGCGCCCGGTCTCGATGGCCAGGTCGGCCTCCAGCCGGAACGCGCCCTGCGCGATCACCAGCCGCTCAAGCCTCAGCATTCACGCGCCCCCCACGGTCGAAGACCCAGAACAGCGCGAGGCTGAGGGCCAGCAACACCAGCGCCGCGCCCGCCGCCGCCTCCATCCGGTAGGCGCCCATCAGCCGGTAGAGCTGCAGCGGCAGCGTCGCCTGGGACGGGTCGGCGAAAAGCGCAATCACGCCCAGATCGCCCATCGACAAGGCCGCCGACAGGCCCAGCGCGAACCCGATGGGCCGGCGCAACCGCGGCAGCAGAACGAGGCGCAGCCGCGCCATGCCGGTCATCCCGACGCTGTCGGCCAGACGGCCGAAGCCCGCCTCGGTCTCGGCCACGGCCGGCACCAGCGCGCGCAGCGCGAAGGGCAGGCTCATCGCCGCATTCACCAGCGCCGTGACCGGCAGCGCCAGCGCGACCGGGTCGGCCACCGGGTACAGCAGGATGAACAGCCCCGTCCCCATCACCAGCGGCGAGGCCGCGATCGACAGCGTGCCCGCCGCCTGCAGCGCCGCGCCCCGCGCACGCCCCAGCCGCGCCGCCGCCACCGCCATCGGCAGCGCCAGCGCCAGCGTCAGCGCCGCCGAGCCCAGCGCGACGGCCAGCGACCGCAGCGCCGCCTGCCAGACCGAGGGCGGCAGCGCCGCGACCCCGCCGATCCCGCGCAGCAGGATCATCGCCAGGGGCAGGATCAGGAACAGCCCCGCCAGGGCCAGCCACGCGGTATCCTGCAGCCGAAGCGCCCGGCTGTC